>CAJTXC010000001.1 GCA_910580135.1 uncultured Bacilli bacterium
TGTACTGTAATTCTTCTATCATATGTTAATTATTATCAGAAGAACTATCAGAACGAAAGTCTTCATCTAATAGTTCTTCTGCCATTGTTATCGATAGTCCTTTTAGTTCGTCCACCATTCTCCGTGTTCTTCTAAATAGTTCTGAAATTCATCAGTTTCTACGAGTACATCAAGATAATAATCAGGATTTACTTCATAGATAGAGTCACAGTAGTGTTCGTACTTATAGTCACGAGTATCGTTATTTCTAATAATAAAACTTTTACCGTTGTTATTAGAAGCAAGTATTTGGCTTACACCAAAAGCACATAACATTATTGCTCCTAAGAATAATGTTATAAAGAGATTCCGTTTAGTATTCATATTTGTTCTGGGTCTTGTATTTGTTCTACTTTATATATTTTTAATTCAAATATTGTAACATTCATAGATGCATATCTATCTTTTAGAACTTTTATTTGTTCTCTACAATATTCTAAATCAAAATATGTATATATACTTGTTCTTTCAAGTCCTAAATGCTTTTCTGCATATTTGAAAATTATTTTATACGTTGGCAGTATAATAGTTTAGTTTGACGGTATTTTAAGTCGAGATGATAGTCTGAAAGACTATATTAGAGATAGAATTGAGAGATAGACAGTAGATATTAGAGAGAGTAAAAGAGAGAGAATTTTGAGAGTAGTGAAAGTAGTGGAGATGAGGGTAGTCCCACACATACTCTCACTAACTCCCAAACTCTTCTCAAACCTAATCAATCTCTAACACTTAATGCTTTTACCAATTCTTTTTTCAATGTTTGTATAAATACTATACTAACTTGTACTATTGTGCGTATTGCTTTCAGTATTTTAGCTACTACTTTCAGTGCATATTTCAGCACTATTAGAGCTATCATTGGAAATGCCAGCACAAAGCTGATGATGTAGTTAATACTACAATTATAAAACTGTTTCATAAGCCTTTTATGATTTAAATTGTTAATATTTATATTCATTTTAGAACTATTGGTTAAAAGCCTCTAAACCACGTCAAGGTTGTTCTAATCTTAGAGGTACAAGTAGAGATAATTGCGCACTTATCATCTACTTGCAGCTAATATTCGCGACTATTAGCGAAATAATATCCATTTAAAATAAAATTATAATCTAAATCCAATGGATAAAATAAAGATTATACTTGTACAAATTAAAATAAGTAATATAGCACTCGTACAAGTGAGTACAAATTACAATAAAAATTAAATTAAACAAAATAAAAATAAAACGCTTAATAAAACGCTTATTTGACGCTTTATTACCGTTTTCTATTTCTTGCTTTTTTGAGGTTGAGCAGAGCTTGCTCTTTTGAGTGTTGAGGACGTTGGTGTAACTTGTGTTCCAACAAGCCAGATAAAATCCAGCTTGTCAGAACACAAGAGTTCGTTAAAGCGAACAAGCAGCATCAAGTTGACGCACAGCACGTTCACTAAGTGCAACACCAACAATAGTAGTGATGTAGCAGTCGCGTTCAAGTGCTTTGCCATTGACTTCCTCGCCAGCAGCTTTAAGCTCACGATTGATAGTGAGTTTGGCACCAAAGAGAATAATACCAAACTCCTTCTGACCAAATGCACGGTCACGAGTAGCACGATAAAGTGCAATATCATCGTTGAGGTCGCAGAGCTGACGAGTAAGTGCGCTACGAGAGAAGCTGATTGTATCAACATCAGCATCTTCCATAGCATTAGTATCACGATTAAGCTTAAAGCCTTTGACAGTCTGACCCATAGTCAGAGCAACGTTGGCAAACTCTTCGTTCTCGAACACTTTCACGCTTTTGATAGTAACAACTGTAGACATTGTGACTAACACCTTGAGCACGTCCTTTTCGTGCATTAAGATTAACACAAACATTAGGTGTATCAGCTTGTGGAGTTGCAGTCCTTCTACAACCAAAACTTGCTTTTTTGAGGTTGAGAGTAGGAAGAGAATCAGCTTGATTTTTTGAGGTTGAGGGTAGGGGAATTCGACTTTTAACTTTACTGGCAGGGGGTGTTGCTACATACCCTCTCACTCTCACTTCTAAACCTCCAATTTTAAAAAATTTTACTATCACCAATTTTATAATAATTAGTCTTTATAACAATATAGACTTTAATATTACTCGCTCTCTCACAATTAAACCTCCAACTTTAAAAATTTTATCTCTACTAAAATCATCAAATCTAATATTCTTTTCTCTTTTATTTTTAATAATTCTTTTACCTCCAATTCTCGTAGAACATCTAACTCTTTTTCAAGTATTATTTTCAATAAACCTTTCAATCTTTAAATCTTGAACTATCGCATTATTTGCGATAGTTATTATCTTATATAAAAGAAAAACAAGTTACAATAATTGTTGCAACTTGTTCAAAATTATAATAAATATGATATAAATTAATATTAAAAGAAATGCTCCTCGTATCACTACGAAGAGCATCTAAATAAACCTTAAATCTAATACCATGAAAAACACATTAAATAAATCAATTAATAAATCAATAAATAAACCAATTAAAAATATAAAATCTTTAATATTAAAGAGTATCTTTAGTACTATTATTTAATATTATTAAGAGTAATATAATTAATTCGTGTTTCACTACGTTCAACACTCATTGTAAGCATATTATCTTTGATTTCTCCTTTGTAGGAGCAAAGGTAATAGAATTTGCCTGAATATACAAATTTTTATATATTTTTAACTTATATGTTAAAGTTTGTAGAATTTTACAATTTTTAAGATTATATCACTACTATCTGGAATATTATTATTATATTTGCCACGAATATGAATTGTAACACCTCTTTATATAATATATTATATATTAGATAATAGTAATAATAACAATAATTTTAATATTAATCTTAATGTTTAACATTTAATTAAAAGTAATAGTATGCTAACACTTGAAGTAAATAGCAAACAAGGAGTTTTCCAACTCAATCTGCCTACTTCTCTTAATGAGATTGACGAATCTTATATAATGGAAGTAACAAATCACGTTAAAGTTGATGCTAATTATACTCTTATTGGAGTTGTTTTTAGAGAAAAACTTTCTACTCTTGTTCTTGCTGCTCGTAAAAGTAAGAAAAATTCTGATATTCCTGTAATTCCTATATTTGTTAAGGCAGGAGAAACAGATAGTAAACTTATAAATTCTCTTAAAATTCGCGATAAACTTATTATGTCAGCTAGTGATATAATGATTGGTTATCACATTTCTGCTCCTAATAATCTTATTACAATAAATACTATTTTAGATTTGCTTGATGGTGATATAAAAGTTTATAATCAACTTATGGCAAGTCAAGAAATGTGTTATTTTATTGAATTTAAACTTGTTCCTAATTGTAATATTCATGGAGCATACGGACTTACTGATGTAGCAGGTTTTAATAATCCTTTTGTTAAGAAACTTGCTAGTTCCACAAAGAGTAATATAATTATACCTAATAGTGGTATTATAGTTTAATAAAGTTCATTTCTACGGGGGAGCTAATATACTTAGTTCTCTCGTAGATATTACTTTTAATAATATAAGTATGGCAGATACTTTTAAATTTCCTAATGGTGGATATGATGTTACAATATGTCGTAAACAAGATATATTAGATTGTATCGACAAAAATATCATTGATAAAGATGTAGCTTTAGCTATAGTTGAACATTGTGAGTTTCAAGCTGCATCTTTTATTCGTGAAGGTAGATGGACTGGTATTCCTTTTATTGGAAATATTAGAATACCTAAAACAGTTCAAATGCTTAAATCTGATGAACAGCAAGCTCTTATTCAAGATGCTAAAGAACAACTTGGTAAAGAGCAATATATAATGTTCAGAAAGAAACTTAATAAAGAAAACGCTAAACAAATTTCACAAGATAGATATTATAGATATATAACAAGTATTGCAGTAAATAATAATAGAAAATTATTTAGAAAATTATGTGATACTAAAGGTGAAGTTTATGCTAGACTTTTTCTTTATTGTTCTCATGAAGTTGTAGCAGTTAGTAATGAGTATATTAATTTAGAAGATTATGAATAGTAAACTCCTTATAGATAGTCTTATTGTTATTGATGATAATGGTATGCCTAAGCCACCTACTACTCGTCAACTAATAGACAGAGATATTAGAGAGCTTTACACACGAGATAAAACACCAGATAAGAAAAATTATATAGCTGAATGTATTATTATTTATTATCTTGGTGACCCAAAATCACCTGCAAGACAAGCAGGACTTAGTGACCCAGAAGCTCTTAAAATGGCTATTGAACAAGCCGGTCTTGATAAAAAATATATTCCTGATAAATTAGTTATTCGTCTTATAAGTCGTTATTATGATGAAAATATAACTGAAGCAGGTAAAGTTGTAGAAAACATTCTTAAAACTATCCATAATATAAATTTAAGTGTTGATGTAGTAAATAATCTACTTAATGAGAAACTTAATTCAACTATTACACTTGAGGAAATTCCGAATATTATGACTCTTATAGATTCTGTTAAAAAGCAAGCTGGAGATATTCCTTCTCTTCTTAAAAAACTTGAAGAGGCTAAACAGAATCTTATGTATGAAAAAGAAACTGAACTTTCTCGTGGTGGTCAAGCAGTACTTAGTAGTATGGATGCTGAAGAATATAATTAATTATGAGAGATACAAGATACGACGAGATATTTCTTTATTTTAAAGAAGAAGGTCATAAATATAATGATTCTAATGGTAATAGTTATACTTCTGTTACTACTTTAATTCATGATAATTATGTTCCTAAATTCAATAAGAAATATTGGCTTCATAAGAAAGCTAAAGAACTTGGTATAAGTGAGAAGCAACTTGAAGCTCAATGGCAAGCTATAACTGATGAAGCTTGTGCTCGTGGAACTGTTACTCATAATGGTCTTGAAGATGCTATCAAAGAAGTTAGTATGTTTAAGAAAGCTATTCAATATCTTACAAAGATTGACGATGGTAGAGTAGTAACAGTTGCTGATATTCCTTATCTTAAAGTTAAACCTCTTGATATAGAAGAATTTAAGAAAGCTACTAATTATAAATACGAAGAGATTTATAGAGTATTTCAATTCTATATTGATAAAGGTTATACTATTTATAGTGAAATTGGAGCTTTTCTTATAGACCATCTTATTTCTGGAACTATAGATATTCTTTGTATAAGAGAACAAGATTTTGTTATTCTTGATTGGAAAACTAATCGTGATGGTCTACAATTTCAAGCAGGTTATTTTAAGAAAGATAAAACTTGTAAACCTGCTCAAAGAACTAATGAATATGTTCTAAAATCAGAATATATGCTACCTCCTCTTAATTATCTTCCTAATTGTAACGGTTATCATTATACTATGCAATTATCTTTATATGCAAGAATGGTAGAACTTATTCTTGGTATTCCTTGTGTTGGACTTGGACTTTGTCATATTGCTAGTCCTTTTGTTAAGAACCGATATGGTATGCCTTATAGAGATGAACATAATCAATATCCTATAGACCCAAATGGAGTTGAAGTTCCTACTTGGTATAGAATCGGTTATCGTAGAAAAGAAGCAGATTTAGTTCTTGCTGATAGACTTGTTAAAGTTAGGGCTAATAAAATTAATAATATATCTCAAAAAAGTTTATTTGATTTATGAAAACTCAGTTGTACGCAAAATGTAAAGTTTGTGATTTTGAAGCACTTCTTAAGAAAAAAGGTTATGCTTATTTTAATAAAGGTAACTATAATCTTAATATTATAGGAGTTCGTAGTAATCAAGGTAATAAAGTTACAAATAAATATGATGACTGTCTTGTAGTAATATATAATACAGATTCTGGTTGGAAACGTCAAATATATACTATTACTACAGAACCTGGACTTAAACTTATGAAAGCTCCAAGTAATAGTAAAGGTACTGCTATTCTTGCACCTGGTCAATATCGTGGAGCTTATAAAATAGATAAACATCGTGGTAAATATGATGCTCTTTGTCAAAGGAATAAAGTTGTAAAAGTTTATCGTGATAATAATCGTAATGAAATTTATGATTATAAACCTGAGAATATTGATACAGGAATGTTTGGTATTAATATTCATCGTTCTAATGAGTTTTGGACTCGTACTACAATAGATGGTTATTCAGCAGGTTGTCAAGTATTTAACGACCCTAAAGAATTTAATTCTTTTATGACTCTTGTTAAAAAGTCCGCTGCTATTTTTGGTAATTGTTTTACTTATACACTTATTAATGAAGAAGATATAGATGAAATGGTCTGATATAAAGAAAGGTTTAGCAGACTGGTTTGCTAAACTATTTTTGGTAATTGGAATACTTGCTACTATTGGTGGTTTTGTTTATACTTGTTGTAGAGATAAAGAGAATACCACACCCCCCGTAGAAAGCAACAAAATAGACTCAATTATTAAAGAGAATGATAAACTTATTATTGAAGTTGAAAATTTAGATAGTATTAAAGATGCAAAAGTTATTGAAGTTAAGAGTTTGGATAATGATAGCACTCTTAGATTGTTCTATCAACTTATCGGCAAATAATACTGATGTAGATAGTCTGAACCTTTCTACGGGGGAGGTAGTTCAACCTAAAGATTCTGTTCTTATTTCTTATGATGATTTAAGACTTGCTAATTCTAAACTTATAGAACTTGATTATGAAAAACAAATTAATAATAACTTACGTTGTGTTATCGCTAATGATAGTATTATTATCCGAGATTATCAAGTTCTCAATGATAGAATTAATAAAGATTGTAAGAAAGTAACTCGTCAAAGAAATATAGCATTTGGTGGAGCAGCATTTCTATTTCTTACTACTATTATTACATTACTTATAAAATGATATGGTAAAACTTGAAGCTAATGTAGAAGAAGTTATTAGGACTTATCCTTTTTTGAATTATATTAATGAGGATAAAAGTCACTATAAAACAGCTACTGAGGCTGGTTATAATGACCCTGATAATTTATTTCTTGTTGGTGATAGTGGAGGATTTCTTCTTAATATACAACCTGGTGATAAATTTGTAAATACTCATTTATTTACTGAAATGGCTGATTTTTATCGTAAGAATAAGAAATATACTTTTCTTAAAGAAGATACTATTCCACATCGTCAATTAAGAAAAAGAGAAGAATATCGTAGGAAGCATGGTATTAGTATGCCATGCTTGCTGCGTAATGGTAAGATTGAGAATGTAAGAATTACTGGTTCTCATTATAATTTTCTTAACTATACTATGATTGAACAGCTTGATGAAAGTACAACTCAATCTACTTCTAAGTCTAGTGTAGCTAAGAAATATTATGATTTTAGTAAATTTATAGATGCTCAATTTTGGACATTTCATGTAATGGAATTTGCTATACGTAACGGTTTTCATCTTATTATAGATAAAACTCGTCGTGGTGGATTCTCTTATATTATGGCTGCTGATAGTGCTAATAATATAAATTTACAGCCTCGTAAAGTACAAATTCACGTTGCTGCTGATAAGAAGTATCTTGTAGCTACTGGTGGTCTTACTGATTTTGCAATAAATAATCTTCGTTTCTTTGAAACTAAAACTCCTTTTGTAAAAGGTATTCTATCGACAGATAAAGAAAACTTTCGTCTTGGTTTTAAACTTCCTAATGGAGTTGTAAGTCCTAAAAGTTGGAACTCTGCTTTATTTACTGTATCTGCAATGAACAATCCTGATTGTGCTATTGGTAAAGACGCAGTTAATGTTAAAGTAGAAGAACTTTCTACTATGGAAAACTTTGATGAGTTTATGTCTGTTACCGAACCTGCAATGCGTACTGGTAGTTATACTACTGGTAGTTTGTTTTGTTGGGGAACTGCAACATCTGGTAATATGCAAGTTTTTGAACAAAATTTTTATTCTCCACGTTCTTATAATTTTATGCCTTTTGAGAATGTTTGGGATAAAGATTGTCGTAATGAAATTTGTGGTTACTTTAAAAGTTATGCTTGGGGTCTTCAAGGACAAATTGGTGACCAATTTGCAATGGATGAAGATGGTAACTCTAATATAGAACTTGGTCTTCGTATTGCATATAATGAACGTAAAAAGAAAAAAGATACAGCTAAAACATTTGCTGATTATATAAACTATCTTGGTCAGTATGCTCTTATGCCAGCAGAATCTTTTAGTTCTGCTACTGAAAATCTTTTTAGTAGTGAAGAACTTATGGCTTGGGAAGAGCGTCTTAGAACTGATAATAGTTTTAAATTTTATGCAGATGGTTGGCTTTTTGAAGAGAACGGTAAAGTTGTATTTAAAACTAATTCTCGTATAGCTGCTGAAGGTGGAAAACATAATGTAGATTTTTACGATTGGATTGAAGGTGTTCCTCGTAAAGGTCATGAACATCCTCATGGTTGTATTAGGAAATGGTTTAACCCAATGCAAGTTCCTCATATAAATAAAGAGGGTAAACAAGTTATTGGTACTCCTCCGGGATTATATTCTATTAGTTATGACCCGGTTGGTGTGAATAAAGAAAATAAACTTATTACTAATAAACATTCTCACAACTCTATTAAAGTATGGATGAACCCAACTCCCTATAATGGTTTTAAAACAGCTTTAGTTTGTGCTTATTATGGTCGTCCTGAAAAACTTGAAGAAGCTGATAGAGTTTGTTTACTTCTTGCTAAATATTATAATTGTATAGGAACAACAGGAGTTGAGATTAACCGTGGTGAAACTGTAAGTAATTTTACTAAGTGGAAAGCTCTTAAATATCTTATGAAAGACCCAGTAGAAATTTGGGATACTTCTATTAAAGGTAATATTGTTTCTACTTATGGTGTTAATATGGGTGATGGAACAAAGAAACTTGAAGGTCTTCGATTACTTAAAGAAATGCTTTATTCGGTTATTGGACAAGATGATTTAGGTAATGATGTTTATTTGTTTCAAACTATATATGATTATCAATCTATTCTTGAACTTAAAAAATGGAATAGTCTTGGTAACTTTGACCGTGTTTCAGAAATGATTATTCGTGCTCTTCAATGGCGACTTTGTGATATAGAAGCAGCCAAAGAACTTGCACATCGTAAAAAATTAGTTACAGATGATGATAAAAAGAATATATTAACAAGAGCTTGGTTTTAATAATATGGCTAAATTTAAAGTTATACCTATTGATTTATATAAACGTGACATTACTGTTTTTATAGGCACTCACGATGAGTTTAAACAATGGGTTGAAAGTTACAAAGTTCCTTCAAGTTGGGAACAGCTTATAGAAAGTATTGTTGAAAGTGATGATAATGCTGTTGCATCATATTGGTATAATAACAATAACGGAAATGGTATAATAGAACTTTGTTGTCATCCTGAAAAGAAAGAAGAAATAGGTATAGCAGCACATGAATGTTTACATTGTGCTATGCATATTCTTTCTTATGTTAATATACCTTGTATTCCTCATGGTGCTAACGAAGCTTATACATATCTCTTAGAATATCTTCTTGTAAGAGTATTAGATTACAATGATTATGAACTTGTAAAACTGTAATATTATGATGCCTAAGTATGATGCTACTTTTCCTCAACAACGAGTTAGTGGCGCAATTAAAAGAACAGCAGATTGGTATGCTAATTGCATAGATTATGTAATTGATGCTGGTCTTAGTTTTAACGATAGAAGTGATACTGAATTAAAACTTGGTATTCTTCGTGGTGATTTACCTAATGAATTTTATAAGAAAACTCTTAATCCTTATAATAGTACTAACGAGAAACATACTCGTTTTCCTGCTACTCTTCGTAATCTTGATATTATGTCAGATATTATTCGTAGATATGTATCTGAATATTTCAAAGGTGTTCACGAATTTGTAGTTGGTGCTAACAATCCAGATATTGTCATAAATAAAAATGCTAAACTCAAAGAAAAGATTGGAGAATTAGCCCAACAAGCTTTTCAACAAGAGTTTGAAAGACAATATCAAGCAATGGTTCAACAAGCTCAACAACAAGGTCAAGACCCAAGTACTATTGACCCACAACAAGCAATGCCTGATGTTGAACAATTTATTGCTGATTTTAATGAAAAATATATAGATGATGAGAGTAAACAAGGTCAAGATATTCTTGATTATATCAGAGCAATGACTCAAGATAATATTATTTATCTTTCTGCTTTCTTTAATTTTGTTTCTCTTGGAGAATGTTATTCTTATTCAGATGTAAGAGGAGATAAACTTTTTAAAGAGAACGTTCCTGTTCTTGAAGCTTTCCCTATTCCTAATGATAAGTTCTTTGTCGAAGACCATGATATGTTTGCAAGACGTATGCTTATGTCTTATCAGCAAATAGTAGATATGTTTGATGATATGCTTACAGATAAGGATAAGAAATTTCTTGAAGTATATTATGGTAGAGCTACTACAAATAACGGAATAACGCATCTCAACTATACTCAAATGTTTGAAACTTATCCTGATATTTGTGATAAGTTTTCAAAAAAAGAACGAGAGCTATTTAAAAAAGAACCTATTTGTATTCATGCTGAAAATAATAATCTATTTGAAGTTTGGCACGTTGTATGGAGAGGAGAAGCTAAAAGAGGTATTCTTACATATATAAACGAATTAGGACTTGAAACTACTCGTGTAGTAGAAGAAGATTATGAATTTAATGCAGAAGCTGGAGATATAAATATTGAATGGGTTTATGAACCTCAAGTTTATGAAGGTTATCGTATAGGCGGAAGATATAATTCTATTTATCCTATTAAAGCCCGTCCAGTTACATTTAACCGTAATGGTAAACTCCCTTATAATGGTATTATGGAAGTTCTTCCTATGATGGGTAAATTTAGCATTATTAAACTTGTTACTCCTTATCAAGTTATGCGTAATATATTTGCTTATCATAGAGAAATGGTTATAGCAAAGAATAAAATGCTAATTCTTCTTCTTCCAGAATCTCTTATTACTTCTAATGCAGAAGATAAGATTTATAAGATGGCAGCTGATGGTGTTCTTCTTATAGATGATGCTGAAGATACTAACTCTCTTAAAATGCAACAAATAAGATTACTTAATGCTAATATGGGTGATTATATTACTCAGCTTACTAATCTTATGGAAGCTACTAAACTTGAAGCAAGAGAGATGGTAGATATGAATATGCAACGTTATGGTGATATTGCACAATCTGCTGGAGCTGCTACAACACAAGAAGCTATTACACGTTCTTCTATGGGTATGGTTATTCTTGTTCAAATGTTTGATGAATTTAGAAAAGCAGATTATAATAGAGATTTAGATTATTGCAAACTTGCATTTGTTGAAGGACTTGATACTTCTTATTGGGATGAACTTGGTAAACGTAGATTTATTAGTCTTGATGTAAATAGTTTTGTCGGTTCTGATTATTCTACTACAGTTCGTAATGATTCTAAAGAACTTGATAAGATTCAACAACTTCGTCAATGGGCATTTAGTGCTGCTCAGAATGGTGACCTTGATATTGCTCTTGCTGCAATATCTGGAGACAATGTTTCTCAAATAAAAGCTACTGTTCAAAAGTTCATGGAAATTAAACGTCAGCATGAAGAACAGATGCAGCAGATAGAACAAATGATGAAGCAGGAAGAGATGCAAGCTAAACTTCAAGAGATTGCTGCTAAAGGTGAACAAGATAGATTGACACAAGAATTTAAATATTCTTATGAAATGCAACTTAAATATATTGATGTTGATATGTCGATGCTTGCTGCTAACAGCAATGATGAAGGTGCTAGAAATAGACTTGCTGCATTAGCTGAAAGTAATAAGCATAATCTTGAACAACAACGTATTCAACTTGAACGTGAAAAGATTATGGCTGATACTTATAGTAAAGCTGCTGATAGAGAAGTTAAACGTCATCAAATAGATACTCAATTAAAAATAGCTAAAACTAATAAAAATAGATATGATAAATAAATAGTGCATTTCCAAACTATTCTTTGTCCTCTTGGTAGTCTTAATGATTATCAAGAGGATTTCTATTAAATACCACATATTTTCAAGCTGTTTCAGCCCGATAAATCATTGAGTAATAGGATTATTCATTTAGAATAATTCCGGCTAATACGGCGTAAATCTGAGGCTCATAGGGCATATTTTCGTTGGCAGTAGTCTATTGTAAATCGGCATTTCATTAACAATTATTATACTTAGTGTTGGCAGTAATAATATAACATATCCTATTTTTAATAATATTCTTGATAAAATTATTGAAATTTATTTTGCAGGTATCATTAAAAGAGTTATCTTTGTAACGATTAGATAATCTAATAATAACATTAAACTTAATATTAACATTATGGCTGTACAAGACATTGATTTTGAAGGTGCAGATAACACAGGTGGTGGTTCAAATCCTGATACCAATACTGTTGTGCCTGATAACAAAGATGATGTTACTCATCTTAATGGTGGTGATGTAGATGATATTACAAATGGTTCTACAGATGACAACAAAGATAAACCAGATGATAAAGGTGATAGCAACAATGATAATCACAACGATGACACTTCTACGGGGGAGCTAAATGCTGGCGACCAACTTGAAGTAGATGGTGTTGTTTATACTGTTGCTGAAAATGGTGACCTTGTTGATGACAAAGGTAATGTTTTTAAAGAAGCTAAAGATGTAGCTGAATGGCTCAAATCTGTAGATGTTACAAACGAAAATGAAGATTCAACTCTAAATCTTGCTTCTATTCAGGAAGCTGTAGGTATTACAGTTACTGATGAAAATGGTAAAACTATAGAGTTTACAGATGATGCTGATGGCGTTAAGTCATATATTGACTCTGTTATTGCTCTTAGGTCTACTGAACTTCAAGAAGCTGCTGTTAATCGTCTTTATCAAGATAATCCTCTTCTTAAACAATTCCAAGATTATGTTCAGCTTAAAGGTACAGCTAAGGGATTTGGTGATATTCCTGACCGTAGTGGTATTAAACTTGACAAGAATAACGAAGCTCAACTTGTAGCTGTAATTAAGATGGCTGCTCAAGAATTTGGTAATAAGAGTCTTAACGATAATTATATCAAATATCTTCGTGATAGTGGTGGTCTTTACGATGAAGCTACTAACCAGCTTGCTGCTCTTGTAGATAAAGATAAAGCATATCGTCAACAAATTGAAACGCAGGCTGCTGAACAGCGAAAACAAGAAGCTGATGCAAGAGCTTCTTATTGGGAGAAAGTTAATAATATGATTAATAGTCGTGTTATTAACGGTTATAAAATTCCTGATAGTTTTACAAGAGAAGTTGACGGTAAGAAAGTTGTTATTACACCTAATGATTTCTTTACATATCTTTCTGAGGCTACTGTTGAACAAAAAGATGGTTCTAAGATTACAGCTTATCAGAATGATTTAGCTAAACTCACTGATGATGAGTTTATGGCTCGTGAAATGCTTGATGCTTGGCTTATGTTTACAGGTGGAACATATAAAGATTTAATTGATATGGCTGTTAAAGAAAACGAAGTTCGTCGTCTTATTGTCAAATCTAAACAATCACGTTCTGCTAAATCTGTTAAAGTTGTTAAAAAGCAAGACGGTAAGACAAGTATTGATGATATAGTTCTTTAATAAATTTTATTGTTTAATTTTTAACTTTAATAAGTATGTATAAACTTAGAGAAGTATCTCGTGGCAACTATGATGACCGTGGTTATTCTAATGAAGAAACCATTGCTCATCTTATGCTATCTAAACCTGAGGAACTTAATAACACTCTAACATACACTTATGGTATGGATGATGATAGGTTTCCTCTTACGTTCCTTACTGAAGGTCAAGGAACTGCTGGTGTTAAAGATATTAAGACTGTTCAGTGGACTTGGAAGACTATGGGTCGTATGAAGTTCAATGATTATGTTCTTTGGTTTAACACTTCTAATACTACTCCGGGTAAAGGTGGTGCTATGTTCGATGTTGAGTTTGCTACTCACTGGCTTATTGAACAGTATGGTTTGATTGCTCCTGATGGTGTTACTCAAGTTCGTATTATGAAAGACCTTGGTGAAGGTCCTCATGGCGGTTATCTTTATCGTCTTAAACTTACTACTCCTGACCCCAATGCTTTTGTAGACCCTGATAATCTTAAAACAGGTAAGTATTGGTCTATGACTGCTCCTACTATTAGTGAATCTTATTCTAAAGGTAATAGGAGTAATGTTATGGGGCCTGGTAAGATGACTTCTCAACTTGAGTTCCATCGTTATTCTAAGGAAATTGCTGGTAATATTTCTAATGTTATTGTAACTTACGAATTTAAGACTAAGAATGGTGGTACTACCAATCTTTGGATTAATGAAGAAATGCGTCAGCATGATATTCAGCTTCGTATTATGGACGAAGAGCGTCTGTGGCTTGCTGAATATAACCGTAACGAAAATGGTGAAGTTCTTCTTATTGACCCTGACAACGGTCAGCCTATCCCTCATACTGCTGGTATGATGCAGATTTGTCGTGAGTCTAATTATGATACCTATGGTGAAGTTCTTACTCTGAATAAGATTGAACGTACTATTGGTGATATTCTTGATAAGGATACTGATACTGGTTCTATGGAAGTAGTTCTTATGGGCGGTAAAGGTTTTATGGAAGACTTTGACCAAGCTATTCGTAATGAAGCTACTGCTAATAACTTTGCTACTCCTCTTGGTGACAAGATGATTGAAGAGTTTGAAGGTGGTCTTTCTTATGGTAAATACTTCCGTCGTTATAAGACTGTAGATGGTCATATCATCACTGTTAAACATCTTCCTTTCCTTGACACAGGTACTCTTGCAGAGAATGCTAAGGCTAATGGTATGATTCATCCTCGTACTGGTAAACCTATGACTTCTCACCAAGCTTTCCTTATTGACCTTTCAACTTATAATGGTGAACGTAATGTTCGTAAAATCCGTCAGAAAGGTCAGATTTATAAGATTGGTATTCTTAAAGGTCTTACCGATATTCCCGCTTCTTGGGGTGCAGTTCCTAATAATGCTATTTCTACTGAGATTGATATGTCTCGTTATGAAATTAAGAATAGTTATGGTCTGCAAGTGAATAATGCAACTAAGATGTTCCATCTGAAGTGCGTACTCTAATTAGTAATAATCAGTAAATTGATAGAACAATGGATATAAAAACAAGTATTGCTGCTAATCCTGCTAAAGTTCAAGAGGAACAAATAGCAAATGTTGATAAAGATGAAGATTTGAGTAAAGAATATGTAGACAATCGTACTATTATCATTAGTCTTGTTCATAACTATTCAAATTATCGTAAAGCTAATATGAAAGTTCTTGGACAACGTAAAGAAACTATTGGTAGTTCTATTAGTTCTTGTCGAATTCTTTCTTCTAATGCTGGAGAAGTTAATGCTTATTTCCCTGCACTTGTTGGTTTGTCGCCTAATCATGCTGATTTTACAACTCGTGTTAAAGCTTGGCTTAGTAACATTCAGTGGGTTGTAAACGAAAATGATGTTCCTTTGAATATCTCTTTTGTTTATAAAACTAAACAGGATTATTTGAATTTCAAACGTAGAGAAGATGCTATTGACGAAGAGTATGCTAAAGTTGATAGGACTAATCTTTCAGCAATTAAAGAAGCAATTAAGCGTCGTGTAGATGCTCTTAATACTCTTGAAAGCGAAAAATATAAGGTTGGACATCCTGTTAATGTTGAACAGTATATTATCTATCGTCATTGTCTTCTTTATCGTGATGTAGCAAAAGATACAGCAATTGTTAATTCTGACCCTTCTATTCGTTTCTATATTAAAGACGAAGCTAAAGAAGCTGAAAAGCAGAAGAAACTTACTGAATATCGTATGCAGGCTATGCGTAATTTCATTGAACTTAACGCATCTCCTAGTAAACGTAATTCACTTTATATTGCTATTGTTGCATCAAGAAATGAAAATGTATCTGAGGCTCTTCTTAAATCAGATGTTGAAAAGAATTCTTATCTTATGGATTATGTCAATACTAATCCTGACAAATTTAATAAGATGTATTCAGATAAGAACATTACTACTCGTGCTTTCATTGAAACTTTGATTGTTCGTGGTGAACTTGTTCGTTCTGAATTTAATCAGCAGATTTCTACAGCAGATGGTACTCTGATTGGGTCTAACATGAATGGTGCTATAGCTTTCTTTAATAATCCTGATAATAAGGATATGAAAGAACTTTTTGAAAATAAACTTAAAATGTTTTAATTAAATAGTTAAGTTATGACTACGCCCGAAATGCACGTTATGTTTAGACAGTATGCCCAACAAATGGGTATGCAAAATGTTCGGGCTATCCTTCCTGAACAGATTGATTTGTTACTTAATACATCTATTATGGATGTTACAAATCAAGTTATCAAGGAAAATATTGGAATTACCAATGATAGAGTTATAACTGACAATTCTAAAATCGGTCAAATTAATGCACTTCGTTCTCTTTATCATGTGCATTATATTGAAATGTCCCCAGTTCCTAGTCAGATAGAAGAAAAACGTACATTTAGTTTTTCTGCTTCTGACAGGAATACAGGACGTATGACAACAGATTTTAAGAGAGTTAGTAATAATAATCTTCTTCCAGAGTATATGTTTCTTGTTGATTTCTCTCTTAATTATAAGAAAGTAATCAATGGTCAAGGGTACAATGGAAAAACTGGGGTTTCAATTAAAGGAACTTATAATGTTCTTACACCTAATGGTTGTATTAATGCTTCTGAAGAATATCTTGTTAAAAACAAAAATATAACCAGCGAAGTTATAGTAGAAGTTTATTCTGTCAACGATGAAGATTTTATTAATCTTAAGTTTATTGTAGATATTTCTATTACCGACAATCCTAGACTTAAGTGTACTTCCGAAGGATATACTACTTATTTTCTTGGAGTCGAAGGAACTAACATAAATGATAGTTCTTATGGTGGAAAACATTATGTCTTAACAAAGACTTTTAACGATGGAGATTCTTATTGGAATAATGGAGTCATTTATAATCCTCTTGTTATAAATTCCAATGTTAGAACTTCTGAATATGTAGCTCCTTCTTTTGAAGTTGATGGACTTGAAACAAATTATTTTCCTGTTCGTATTATAGACGATGCTTATTTAGCAGATACTCTTAACGACTTTGTTCTTAAAAATCGACTTAGAAGTCCAATTATAGTTACCTATAATAATAATAATAATAATGTATTTGATTTATATATAGATAAATTTAATAAGACTTCTGATAATCGTTATGTTCTTGAAGGTGGACTTATCCCATACATGCTTCGTATGTCTTATATTGGTAAACCTGCTAAAGTTAAGTATGGTGAAGATATTGGACAAGAGAATGTAGATTGTGATTTGCCTGAATATATGCACATTGATGTGGTTAAACACGCTGTTGATTTATATCGTGTTGCTCTTAATGGTTCTATGATGGCAGCTCAACAACAAGAACAAAATGCTCGTCAAGAAAATATGAGAAATAATTATCGTAATGAAGGTAATGCCCAACAATAATATTAACATATAAATTTAAATAATAATGAAACAATTGTTTATTAGTCAGAAAAAAGCTTATGCTACTACTACTGCTAAGTATACTGACCTAACTACTGTTCCAGAGGGCACTGTTGCTATTTTCGACCTTGCTACAGGTGCTCTTCTAACAGCAGCTGCTAAGGCTACCGGTGATTTTTCCCTTGTTGTAGGTCGTGCTAGTGGTAAGATGCCTCTTATGTTCCCTGAAGTTAACATTAAAACACTTCAAGTAACTAAGGCTACTTATCAAGCTGGTGCTACTTTTACTTCTAAGATTACAGTTCCTACTCCTAAAAAAGGAACTCACTATACTGTTGTGATTACTAAGAAAGGTACTGTATTTAATGAGCGTAATAATTGGACATTTACTACTATGGCAACAACTACAACTGCTGCCGATGTAGCTAAACAACTTACTGCTCAGATTAATGGTAATAAGTATCAGCTTGGTGTTAAGGCTGAATATACTGGTGGTGCTATTACAATTACTGCTCTTGAGGCAGGTAAAGACTATGAAGTTCTTGGAGCTGATGGTCTTATGGGTGTAGCTCCTACAGATGTAACTAACGGTAAGAAAGCAGAGCTTGATAAAGCAGATATTCAAGACCTTGCTTCTCGTTGTGCTGCTGGTAAAGGCTTTAATGATACTTATCGCGATGGCGATAGTATTTATCCTGGCTACCCTGAAGTTGTAGATGAAGACCAATACGTTCTTTATACTCTTCGTTTTGCTGTTCCTCGTGTTGCATCTAAACAGCGTGATGAAATAGTTTATCAGATTGTACATCTTGCTGTTCCTGTTGGTTCTGACTCTATTGCAGCTCTTGATGTAATTCTTGGTATCAGTGAACCTACAAAAAACTAATTTAAAACTCTGACATACTTCTCTTGATTGTAATGGTTAAGAGAAGTATGTTTAGTTTCTTTAACTATGGATGAACTACAAGCAGTAAATGATATAGTAAGTAACGCAGTTAAAGATTCTTCCTATACTACAGTTTTAATTTCAAGTAGTGTTTTTATTTTATATACTCTTATAATTAAAATTGTAGATTATTACAAATCTAAAGACAAACATAAGCCATTACTTGAAATGGCGTCTGCTATAAAAGATGTTAGTGAAAATGTAGTTAAACTCAATCAAGTCTTAGACAAGACTATTCAAGATGTTGAACAAAAAGAATATGATAGAATAGCTAATGTTATTGTTGTATCGTTTCTTAGTTTTAAATCTGCTATATTAGACCAATGTATAGATACGATTATACACAATAATATTAATGCTAACAAAGATAATATTACTCAAAATATTTATAAAACAGTAAGTACTGAGTATTATAAACTTTATTCTATCTTTTCAGCTTACGAACATGATTCGATTAGTGTAGCTACTAAAATAAAAGAAAATTGGATAGATGACGTAACTGACGAATGTATAGCCGTAATGTATAACGGCAGTGATGCCCTTACACGAATAAGACAACTTAACCATAAACTTGGACTTATTTCTGAAGAGTATTCTATATATCTTAAAAATAAAATTCTAAATCATTAATAAGATGTTCTTATGTATGATGATGTAATTAGAAAGAATATACTTGATGACCTTGAGGGCAAAGTTATGAGTATTGTTAATACTTCTATAGCTTTAGCCTCTCAAGGCTATCTTGTTAATAAAAGTAAGTATATTAGACTTGATTGGTCTAGCTTGCTTCTTCATGCGTTTGAAAATATAGATGTTCTTAAACCTGAACAACAACATTGTGTAGAACTTCTTTATAATAGACTTTCAACAATATGAGTGAATTAAAACCTATTGAACCAGAATATATTTATGTTACAATTCCAGCTGAATATATTTGTGTTTATCATCGTATTCTTGCTATGATGGCTGATTATGGTGAAGAAATGCTTAAAGATTGTAAAGCTAGTTGTACAGATAAAAATTCTGGTGTGATTGAATGTTTTAATATGTTTAATTCTGCTGTTGCAGCAAGAAAACTTGGAAAAGACAAACTTGCTTCAGTTATTATTACATATGTTAAAGCTAAAATCAATCAAATATATAAAGGTAAAGATAATAGTACAAGTTTTGTTTTTCCTGTAGATGAAACAGGACAACTAAAAGCTTTTGTTAGTTGCGGAGAACGTCCTCGTTTTGAGATTAATGCAGACGATGGAGAACTCTATGAACATAAACTTGGAAACGGTTTTGATGAGCATTTTCGTCTTGGTCCTGAAGATGAGTCTAAAGATGATATAAATACTAGCTCCCCCGTAGAAAGTTTGGGGCTTGATATTATTATGACTCCTCGTTATGAAGAAATAGATGGTGAAATGCGTCCTTGTGCTGATATTACAGTATTGTATAATGGTTATCCTATAAATGTTAATAATACTTCTTATCAGTATTACTTTGATGATAAGCCTGTGATTAGGTTTAACGATGTTGTGAACCTTTCTACGGGGGTGCATAATTTCAAAGTTGTTGTTACTTATAATGGTCAAACTAAAATAGAAAGTGTAGATAAATATTATGCAGCTACAAATTGAAAAACTTGGAAAAGTTTCTATTACTGTTGAAGAAGATTATTGGGATATAAATAAAGATTACGATAAACTTACAATAGTAGAGAAAGAAGGTACTTTTGGTACTTTTATAAGTCGTAAACCTGTTCCTGCTGGAACTGTTCTTACTGACAGAAAATATTGGATTCCGTTTAGTTCTCTTAAAGAAGAAATAATTCTTAATTTTAATAAATGGGTAAGTGATTATGGAGCTTTACTTGGTTCACAAGCTGAAACTCTTAATCATATTCAAGAATTAATTAATAGTATTTATGTACATCTTCCTAATGGAGTTGTCTTTAAAGGAGATGTAGATTCTGTTAGACCTGGATTTGAAAGAGAAATTATTCTTGAAGGAAAAACTATTAATGAAGAAAATGCTCAGTTTATTCTTTATAAGAATAATGAAGAAATTTATAGAAATGAAAATAGTAATAATTTTAGCATTTCTGATATAGTTAATGAAGATACGGAATATAAACTTGTTACTATTCAAAATGGTTATAAATATATTTCTACTTGGAATGTTGCTGTAGCTCTTCCTCTCTATGCAGGTGGCGGACAAACGTATCAAGATGCTGTTGGAGATAACAAAATAGTAAAAGTTTCCAATGATATTTCTGGTATTTATTCTATTGTAATAGATAAAGATGGAGATTATATTTTCTTTGTAGCTCCAAAAGGATATTTAATTAAGTCTATTAAAATGAATGGACTTGACGTTCCTATTAAATCTACAAAAGAAGTTTATCTTGGAACTGATTATGTTATTTATCAATCAGATTATCAATATAAAGCTGGAACTTATCCTATTCAAATTAATGATTATACTGGTTTGAATGGAGAAGATTTTCTTGGTATTCTTAATTCTTTAGGAGATACAGCATCTGCTGTAGACGTAGCTAATCTTAAAGAGAGAATTGATAATCTTCCTGTTAATGAACTTATAGATAAGGAGTATTCTCCTGCTAAGTTCAGCGGAATGGGACGAGTATATCTTCGTAAGAATATCAAGAATAGTAAGAATATTCTTGAGCAAGATATGATGCTTAAGAGTAATACTATTTATATTATTCAATATGATTTTGATGCCGAAGACAAAATAATAAATGTTCCAGATAATAGCATTATTATTATAAAAGCTGATATTACTCATTGTAGTTTTGCTTTATCTGATAATACAACAATATATGGATATGGCAAATCTATATATTGTTCAGAAAATAAATCTGCTATAACAATAAAAGGGAATAATTGTAAAATATATAATATTAATATTTATAAACATACTAATAATTTTTATGGTATAGAAATAAAAGAAAATTCTAAAAATACTATTATATCTGAATGTAATGGTTTTGATTTATCATATACTTTTATATCTAATGATGGTATAAATACTATTATTTCTAAATGTAAAGCATATAACTGTAATTGGGACTGTGTAAATAATTATAGTAATTCGTATAATGCTATAATAGATAATTGTATAGCAGAACTTTGTGGTAGACATGGATTTTCAACAGATGAAGGTGCAAAGTTTATTACATTTAAAAACTGTACTGCTATAAATATAGGAAAAATATTAGGAGAAGGTCATACTTGTTTTCATTTTGAAGGAGCTATAAATTCAACTATTATAAATTGTAAAGCAGTTTATAATTCTAATCATCCTATATTAACAGATGATATAGATTCTATTTTTATAGGAGCAAGAATAGAAACAGGAACTAATAATAAAATAAACGGGTTAAGTATAAATTATGATAACAGTTTTAACGAAATTATATCATTATACCCAATTTATATAAACAATACAGATATAGTTAATATATCTAATTTAGAAATAGTAAATGATTCTAATAATAAAAAGTGTTATTTAGGAAAAGCAAATGTGATATTAGATAATATAAAAATATTAGGGTCTATAACATTTGAACAAGCATCTATTAACGGACTTATTTTATCTATATCCAATTCATATATAGACTTAAAAAATACAAATGACGTATTTTATAATGCTAAATATATAGGAGATAATATACTTATAAATAATGTTACCTTATATAATGCTAATGCGTTAGTATCAGGAAGATTTATAAATTCTTTATTTCAAAATTGTGTTATAAAAAATTGTGTTACATCTTTTATATTAAAACAGCAAGAAGGTAATTCTAATGAAAAAAGTGAAAATAATGTTATAAAAAATAATATTTTTATAAATTTAGTAAATGGTGTAACATTAGGTTGGAATAGTAAAAATTTTAATAGTATTATAACAAGTAATATCTTTGTAGGACATTTTAGTGCTTTAGTAAATGGAAATAATGATAATGCTATATTTATAAACAATAATATAGATAAAGCAGAATTCGATGTTTTTGTAAAAGATATAACTTTAGTAAAATATCATGGTACAACAAACAAACGTCCAAATGTTATTAATGAAATAGGATTTCAATATTTTGATACAACTCTTGGTAAACCTATCTATTGGACAGGAACTAAATGGGTAGATGCTACTGGTTCTGATGTTACTACAACTCAAACTGAATAAACTATGGCAAAGAAAATTATAATTCCAGGTAGACTTCATGCTGGTACTACTGAACAAATAGTTACTGGCTCTAATGAAGTCTTTGATGATAAGAGAAACAAAACTCAAGAAGCTGTAAATGATGAGCTTTATGAAACTCAAGAAGTTGCTAATAAAGCTGCTGCTGAGTCTAAATACTATAATGAGCTTACTCAAAAAGCTATTGAGGGAATGACTGTTACAGAACAAGAAGTTCTTAAATATTCTCAAGATGTTGTTAAACACGGTAGAGCTATAGAAAAGATTGCAGAACAACTTGGTTCTATATATGATAATGATGGTAGAGAAGAAGATGACGAATATCATGGTGGTATTAAACTTAAGCCTATAGAAGAATCAGAAATGGATGTTATTCTAGGAGCTGGCACTGCTGCTGATGATACAGTTTATCTTGTTCTTGAACCTGAAACAACTGATAATACTTAATTATGAGTATATTTGTAAAAGATAGAGAAATAGATGGTGCTTACTTTGGAAATCGTGTTATCTCTGCTATTTATAAAGGTGGTAGAATAATATGGGAAGCATCTATTCGTTTATGGAAAGGTAAACGAGTTTGGAAAAATAAAGCTAAATGGAAGTATTAATATTAATGTTTAATTTTATACTTATATGATTTATAACAAAGGTGAAGAACATATGGATAATCCTATTCCTGTAACTGAGGAAAATTTAGGATTTAACACTCCTTGGGAAGGTCATACTTCTAAAGAGATTGAAAGTTATGTATGTTCTGTTTTTGAAAAACTATCTGAAAGTTCATCTGCACGATTTACTCTCACTCTTGTAGATGGAAATCTTATTAACTTTGTTGATGGAGTAGATAACATTGTATTCCGATATAAAGTTAAGTATGCTTCTTCTGAAGAAGTCTTTAATACGTATCGTTTGAGCATTACAGTTAATGGTCAGATTATTCAAGATGGTTATCAGTCTTCTTCTGAAGATGAAATTCTAACATCTCCTAATCTTGCTCAGTATCTTAATTCTACAAATGAAAGTACTGTAATAGTTCGTATTCGTGCTTACGATTTGGATGAAAACAATAATGTAATTGCACAGTCGAGTAATACTATTACATTTAACCGAGTAGTTGGTACACTTGCCCTTCAAGGTATGGTTTTTGGTGCAGTCAATCCTAATGGTATTAGATATACTGCTGATTTTGTTCCAACTACTGCTGCTCCTGTAGCTTATCTTAGGTATAAAGTAACTCAACCTGATGGTAGTCTTGTTACATTCACAGACTCTTCTACGGGGGAGGTAAATAACTATAATGAAATTCCTGTTAGTGCTTCTGGTACTGTAACTGTTCCACTACCAGATAATCTGAGTGATGGTGTTCATACTATAACTGCTAAATTAATTGTAGGTAAAACTCAATCTGTTGAAGGTATTTCTACTAACACAATAGTTTACAATTTCCTTACTGTTTCAGATACTGTTGCAGATGGAACTCCATTTATTATTGTGGATAGTGTAGATAGTCCTGTTCAGAATGATTATACTCCTGTTAGATATCTTGTTTATATTAAAGGAAAAGAAGCAAGTTATACTACTCCTCTTCTTTTACAAGATTATTTTAATAATAAGTATAATACTCAAGCTATTAAGAATGTAAAAAATGGAACTATTTATACTTGGAATTATTTTGTTCCTAATCTTACATCTCTTGGAATGATTACTTGCCAACTCCGTTTTGCTCTTCCTAAAATGCAAAATGGACAAATTGTTTATAATAATAATGGTGAACCTCAAATAGACGGTACAGCAGGCACATATAAATCTATTTCTTTTACACCTAAACCAAGTACTATTCCTTGGAATCAAATGGAAGATACATTCCATCTTTCTGTTAGAAATAAAAGTAATGACGATTATGACGTTGGTACTCTTAAAGATAATGGATATGAAATGGAATTTGAAGATTTCCAATGGAATACTTCTGGTAGTGGTTATACTCAATTAACTATTGATGGTGTTACATCTAATGTTCTTAAATTTGTAGGTAACAGTAAAGCTACTATTAAAAATTTCTTCCCGTTCTACGATACTACTCCTTATAATGCTGCAAATTCTGTAGGTGGTGGTATTCTTGCTACAGGTCGTACTCTTAAGATTAAGTTTGCTGTATCTAATGTTTCTAATGCTGAAGCTAAAGTTATAGATTGTTATGATGATAGTAATCCTGGTATGGGTTTCTATATTACTGGTAACGGTATGTATCTTAAGTTTGTAGAAGAACTTGTAAGTAAACCTGAAGAGTATCAAACTGCATCTGGTCATAACGATAGACGTTTTAGTGAAAATAAATGTATTGAACTTTGTATTACTATTCAACCATATTGGGGTGCTGGTAATATAGAGTCTGCTCATGAAGTTCGATACTATATTAATGGTGAGCTTGCTGGTTTCCGTAAGATTGCTGCTACAACGTCTTTGAGTCAAGTTGTACCTAAAACTATATCATTTGGAGGTAAAGGTGCTATCTTGTATCTTTATGAAGTTAAATATAAGAATAAATGTATTACTCCTTTTGAAGTTCTTCAAGAATATGGTATGAGTCAAGATAGTTCTAAGGCTCTTAACAACTTCTATGAAAAGAATAGTTTTTATACTCTTCGCACTAATTCAAATGGGGAAACTTATCCTGAAATTACTCTTAAGGATGCAATTAACTATGGTAAATATTTAGCAAGCAAAGGAGTAACTGATTTTGCTGTTTTTGTTACTACTAATGATTGTAACGCTGAACGATATACTGCTAATGGTGGTAAAGCTAACACAAAAGAGTATGCTCAAGATGCTGAATCTTTATATATTTATAGATTCCGTCAAAATGAAAAAGGAGAAGGTGAAATTGACCCTGATATGACTTTCTATATCGAAGGTCATGATGATAATGAAGAACAAACTTGGTATCTAGGTGAAGAAGATGGTGAAACTAAAGGCGCTCTTCGTTTTCGCCGTCAAGGTACATCAACAGCTGATGGTACTAAAGGTAATATTCGTTGGGATGTTCGTGCAACTTGTCTTCTTCATAAGTTTAATCCTGCTACTCAGAGATTCTTTGATGAATATACTAAGATTAAGAAAAAATGGGAAGGATTTTATATTCCTGATAAAAATGCTATTCCTTGTTTCCTTGTAACAGCTAAAAAGAATGTTAATGAGTCTACTCATACTCGTAACGTTCCTACAGCTAAATGGTTTGAAGCTTGTTCTCGTGCTCTTGCTAAAGCAGATGAGAAATATGAGGATATTCTTACTCCTCCTCAAAGGGCTGAATTAAAGAGTATTCAAACTGCTTATCCTAGTCTTAGTCGTTCACAGCAGATTGACAGAATTAAGACTCGTCAAGTTATTGACGGTATTACTTCTTTAGGATTTAGAATTCAATATTCTAAAGACGCTGCTGGTAAATATCTTCCTGTTACTGACCCAACTCTTTCTACTCTTGAATGTGAATTTATAGGTCAATATGATTTGACTACTGATAAAAAGAATATGAAAATATTTGGTTTTGGTGGTCATATTGAACATAATTCAGACGGTAGTTTTGATTGGGTTAAAGATACAGACGATGAAGATTTCTCTTTAGAGTATGGTAATAATACCAATCCTCTGTCTTCTTTTAAGAGTCAAAACTGGGGAACAGCTGCTGCTCGTAATGATTTTGAATATAGGTATCCTGAAGATATAGATACAATTCCTGGTCTTGGAGCTTCAAGTACTGAAACTCCTAGTATCGGACTTGAACTTGATGGTCCTATGCAAGCTCTTTATGATTTTGTTGCTACTTGTGACCCTAATAAAGAAGAAGGTATTTATTATAGGAATGGTGGTAAATATACTGGTCAACTTCCTTTCTTAAATGGTGGACAAAATCTAATTGACCCATTTACTAAAAATCCTATTAGTCTTGGAAGTTCAGCAGATGATACTGTTGCTAACCGTAAGATTAAATTTTATAATGAACTTAAATATTACGGAGTAGTTAATCAACTTCTTATTTATTATATTGGAACTGTAGATACTCCTCTTGGTGTTGACCAAGAAGCTAAGAATATCTTTATGGGTCGATATGGTGATAGAAAACTTTCAAGTGGAGAAATAGTTGCTGGTGATGTTATTCAAGTTAGTAATAATATAAATAAGCTTCTTCGTATTCTTGGTTACGACTATGATACTAACTGGCGACTTGATAATAATAATAACTTTAAGTTCCTTTATACAGTTCTTTATCAAGACCATCTTTATGATGCTGGTGGTTCTGTTCTTTGGGATTTAATCAGAGAATGCTTTGCTACTGAGATTGCTGAAATGAAGAGTCGTCTTTATGGTACTCTACTTTCTAAATCAGTAATTAACAATAACGGAGATATAACGAATGGTGTTCTTTATTATCTATTTACTAAACATATAGATAATTATAACTCTATTCAATATAATGCTAACTCTGAATTCTGTTATACTTCCAAAGCAAGTGATTATCCTAAATCTCACGGTTCAGCTCGTGAAGATATTGAATGGTTTGTAGATGGTCGTCTGAGATTTGTATCTGGTCTTGATTTTAATCCTGATAAAAACAGTAATGATACAAGTTCAGACTTTGGTAAAGGACGTTTCTATGGAACTCCTACTCTGCCTGCTAACCTTGATGACGGTAATTACTACAATATGTTAGGATATACTAAAGATGAAATTGGTTCTAATGGTAGTCCTATAACTCCTGTAGTTAGTAAAGAAAATAGATTTGCTGTTACTGTAACTGCATATGAACGTACTAATTTGGCATTTGCTAAAGGTCGTCCTGCAAGTACATTTAATAGTGTATTTATTAATGTAACTCCTACTGTAGTAAACGGTATTATAACAGGTTACACTCGTCCTGAAGTCACTCTTAAAGCTAAAGAATTTTATAATCCTGGCATTTCTGATGCTGCTGTTTATCTTCATGGTTGTAAACAAATTAAGACTATTGTAGGTCTTGAGAAATGGTATCTTGAAACTATTAACTCTTGGGGTGATTTAACTAATGTTGAAGAACTTAATCTTGGTAGTCTTGATGAAATTACTCTTCCTGATGGTACAAAAGCAGCTTACAAAAATCCGAATTTAACTTCGCTTAACTTGGTTGCTGACGGAAAACCTGTTATATTTGGGTCTTGTAAAAAGCTAAATCTTGCAGGTATTTCTAATATGACTCAAGTATCTCTTCTTGAATTTCCAGTTCTTGAAGTATTTGAAGGTCGTAATATGCCTGGTACTTCTGAAGTTGTACATCCTGTAGGAAATAGTCTTAGTGAAGCAAATTATGGAGATGGTCTTACTAAATGGGAAATAAGTAATAAGCCAAATCTTGAAATTATTACTTTCCAAAGTATAGATGATATAAATACAATCAGTGTTACTCAATCTTCACAAACTGCTTCTGTTAAAGCAATTAATATGCTTATAGAACTTGTTAATAATTAATCAAAACATGGCATTACAAAACTTTACTTGGAACAATGGGACTCAAAGTAGTCCTATTGTTCTATCCTTTGAACAAATTGCAGCTCTCTCTGCTGCTGGTAAAAATCCTGATATTACTACAGATATTGGCGGATTTATTACAACGAATAGTCATAAAATTCAAAAGTTTCTTAAACTTTCTCTTGAAGAGCAATTTCCTAAACTTACGGTTGTTGTCGATGAAGAACTTGCTGATACTTTTGGAGTTAATGTTAGTAATCCTAATATAAATGAAGGAAGTTCTATCCCTATTAATATAACTGGAGATTCTGGTATTACTCATGATTATCTTCTTTGGAATCTTAATTATAAGAGTGTAACAATAGATGGAGATATATCTGAAGCTATTATCAAATCTCGTATTCATATTACTAATGGACAAATAGTAGTAGATGACCCTCAAGAAAATGCTAGTTGGCAAGTTGTACTTGAGATTACTGCTTATCCTAGTTATTATGAAGGAACTAATCTTTCTTCTATTCCTGAATCTAGTCGTCCTAGCTTTACTGTAGCTATAAATGCTAAAGCTATTACAGCAATTACTGCTACAACTAAAGAAGAAATTCCTATTAATTCTAGTGTAGAAATAAAAGTAACTCCTACTCCTTCTGATTCTACTAAACTTAAAGGAGCAACTTACACTTATACTACGAGCACTCCTAATACAGTGTTTTGTGCTGGTGATTATATTAGAACTCAAGGAAATTCAGGTGCAGGTGTTGTTACTGTAAATCTTAATACCTGTGGTGGTAAAGTTAAACTTAATACTACAGTTAATTTTACAGTATATGATTTACGTCCTATGACTTTCATTATAGACCAAAGGTATCTTTCTAATCTTAGTGACCCTGTTGGAATGGTATCTGAAAACTGTATTCTTAATGCAGATGGTAGTCTTACTAGTATTTCTAATACAGGTAAAGATGGTAATCCTAACAACAATACTCTTACTTGGATTAGGCAAAATACTCATGCTTTTGTTAGTCGCTATATGGGTTTTTCTGGTCTTAGACTTAAACAACTTAGCGATACTACAAGAAAGAAATTTGCTGATGGTACAAGTTCTGTAGACTATATATCTAACGAAAGCGGAGAATTTGACGTTTTCCTTAAATTTGGTAGTGATATTTTCTATAAAACCGAAGCATTTACTCCTCAAGGACAAGCTAATCCTAATGTAGATTATGTTGCTGTTACTATAGCAAAAGAACTTTCTGAAGGAGAAAGTGAAGCTAATTGGGTTAAATGGAGTCAATATAAACTTATTGGAGTTTATCCTGCTTGTCAAATTGGTAATAAACTTTATAGTCTATCAGGAAAACGTTCTGTAAATAATATTTCACAAACTAATAGTATAGCTAGAGCTAAAGCTCGTGGAACTAATTTTAATATTTGTGATTATGATATGACTAAATTATTTGCTTTCTTATTCTATGGATATTATAGTTCTTTAGGATGTCAGCAAATATGCGGTTATGGTACTTCTAATCTTGTAAATAATGTTTATTATCCTAAGATTACAGGTGGTACTGACGAACTTGCTATGACAGATACTGATACCACTACTGGTAATGGTGCTGCTACTCCTGATTCTGACCAAATTAAAGCAGGTACTGGTTCTGATATTAAATCGGTTAACTTCTGGGGTCTTGAAAAATGTTGGGGAGATTTATCTGAGTGGATTTCTAATCTTAGAGTTATGGAAGCTGCTCGTCCTGAAAGTAACAATACTCCAAATGTATCTGATTATATAGCTGATTATCTTGATGAGTATATTAGTATAACTATTACTAAACAAGATGGTACAGATGTAACTTATACTTCTAAAGCAGATTTCCTTGCAGCTTATGATAATCCTGCTTCTCGATTCTTAGCTATTACTGATAAGAACAATGTAATTGTTCGAGCTATTGATGTAGGTAAAACTGCTAATAGTGAAGGATATATTAAAAAGATGATTTTTGGTAAGCACGCGGATATTATTGCAAAAGAGTATAATAATGGCGCTGGAGCTGATACTGGTTTTTGTGATTATGGTCGCGTTAGTTCTGCTGGTCGTGTTGCGCTTCGGTCTGATTATTCCGCTAGTCCTGCTGGTGGGGTTGGTTGTCTCCATGCTTGGGCTGCGGCTGGTAGTGCTTATTCGTATGTCGGTGCTCGTTTGCTTTATGACGGAGATGAGAATACTGTTTATATTATAAACGACGCAACAGAAACTCTTTAAGATATAATTAATAAAGGTAAGATTGGTCTATATAATGATAGGTATTTCTAACACAAGATACGAGGTAATGGACTTGCTTAGTTAAAAAGAGATAGTAACGTTAATTCTACTAGTAATGTTGCACATCAGTCTAATAATTCCACTAATCCTAATAGTGGAGTTAGTTGTCTCAATACTTGGAATACAGCTAGTAATACTAATTCGAATATCAGTACTCGTTTACTTTCCTGTTGGTTCAACAGAACGTTGATATAATTATTGTAGTAAACATAATCTTACCTCACCTCTTGGTGGAAAATAAAGTATGGGTTAGTAAGTATAGTAAAAGTTCACTTGAAACTGATGAAGTTAGAAAAGAACTTTCAGGTAAAGAAAGCCGGTGACCAACAGAAATTAAAATGAAGATTTATAGAAATCTTTGGGATAAAATTGTAACCTTTGAAAACTTTAAGCTTGCTTATAAAAATGCTACTAAAGGTAAAAAGCATTATAAAGAAGTTAAGATTATTGAAAGAAAAGGTGTTAACCGTTATCTTCGTAAACTACTTGAAGAAGTAAAAGGTAAAACTTATAAAGTTTCTGCTTACGATATATTTACTCGTTTTACTGGAGAAAAGTATAGAGAGATATATCGTCTGCCAATGAAAGATAGAATTGTTCAACACGCTCTTATGGTTATCATAGAGCCTATCTTTAGAGAAACTTTTATTAAAGATACTTATTCTTCAATTAAAGGTAGAGGGATACATAATGGTTTAAAAGCTATTAAAAGAATTGTTAAATCTCGCAAGTATAGATATTATCTTAAGATTGATGTACATAAATGTTATCCGTCTCTTGATAAAGAAATATTAAAAGCTAAACTTGCTCGTAAATTTCATGATAATGATTTACTTTGGTTATTATTTACTATTATAGATAGTTGCGATAAAGGAGTTCCTATTGGCAATTATACTTCTCAATATTTTAATAACTTTTATTTTAGTGATTTAGCACATTACTTAAAAGAAGAGTTAGGTTTAGATACTATTTGGTATTGTGATGATTTAGTTGTCTTTGGTGATGATAAAGATAAACTCCGTGAAGTTTTAAATACTATTAATAGAAAAATGACATTACTTAATGTTCGTATCAAAGAAAACTATCAAATATATAATATAGAAATTCGTAGTGTGGATATGCTTGGTTATAAAACAAGACCTGATTATATTCTTATTAGAAAGAATACTAAAAAGCGTTTTATAGCTAAAGTTTCCAAAATGGATTTTAATAATCTTACTAAGAAAGATATAAATACACTTGGTAGTTATTGGGGAATATTTTGTCATGCTGATTGTAGACATCTTTGGTTTAAATATACTGGTGTGAAAACATTTAAAGAACTTAATATTAACGTTCATAAACGAGATTTTGTTAAAGATTTACTTGGAGTCAAACTTGAAATTAAAAGTTGTATGTGCTTTAGTAAACGTGGTCAAGAATGGCTAAGAATTGAATGTTGTTATAATATAAATGGAGAACAACATGATAATGTTTATATAAGTACAAGTGCTGAAAAACTTGTTGAAGCAGGTAAACAACTTAATGCAAGTATGTTTCCTTTTGAAACTAAAATAATCGTTGATGATAAAGGTTTTTATGAATTTACTTAAATTGAAAATAATATGCGTTGGATAAATATTAAAAGTGAAGAACTTGTTGGACTTGAATGTATTAATCCGAAAAACGATAAATATATTCTTAGACTATCTCCTAATTCTAAGAATATAGTTCAAGATGAACAAGATAGTAATGATACAAGGATTGTGTCAATAATTGTTAATAATAAGCCGTCAATAAATGATATTAAAAAACATTTGTTATATTTGCAAAAAGAATATGATAAAACTTCTGAAGTAGATTGTTTTATACTTAATGGTAAAAAAGTTTGGATAGATAAAAATACTCGTATTGGACTTTTCAAACTTCTTGATATAGAAAAACAATCTAATACAGAAACTACTATTCTTTGGTTTAATACTACATCTATAGAAATAGAAGTTGATAAAGCTATTACACTTCTTACTACTGTAGAAAAATATGCTAAACAATGTTATGATAATACGCAAAAACATTATGCTGAAATAAATCAACTTAGTTCTATAGAAGCTTGTTTACAATATGATATTACCGCAGGTTATCCTGCTATTTTAAATATTACATTAACAGATTAAATTATGGCAAATAAACGTAAAAGTCTTGAAACAACTAAAGGAAGAGATGTTTCTCGTAGACCTAAACCTATGGTTCTTAAAGCAGGTGCAACTCGTAAACGTACTCCTTATAAAGATGGCGGCAAAGTTTAATATACCAATGAGAATATTCGTGCTAGTAACAAAGGTAACACCTATGTTACTAGCATTATTTCATTTACTTAATACAGTATTAAGTTATTTCTATATAGAATGTATATTTCTAAATTATCTTGCAGGTATTAGTATTATAACTGTAGCTTATCTTTATTTTACAAGTTATGCTCTAAAACTTTGTGAATATTATAGAATGTTCCTACATTATTGTCTTGTATTAGATATTATAAATGCTATAGACTATTATATTACTTTACCTATTACAGATATAAGTTTATATTTGCTATTAGTAATTATAAATATAATATTCATGTTCTTAATAATTTATTTCAAATTCTTTAAATCATGATTAGGTCTAAGAAAGCTATTGCTGCTATATTTAGACAAATAGTAGATAAAATAGAAGCAGGTACTTGTGAAGTTGATGATAGAGAGTTAACTGAAATTGCTAATACATTAGTTCATCGCAAACTTAATGCAGAACAACTCGCTCATCATCTTGGAGTATCTCGTTCTACTATTACTCGTATGGTTACTGATGGTAGAATACCTCATCCTCGTAAAACTCTTGGTGGAGATAAATATTGGTGGCAAGATGAAGTTGAAAATCATATAGCCGATTATAATGCAAAATATGGCTTGTAGGCTTTCATAGAAGCTCTCAGAGCGTTGCAAATTTGCCGTCTGTCTAATTCATTGATAATTAGGCAGACGGCTTTATTTTGACCAAAATAATGTGAACTATTCATTAGTGCTGTAACTTTGCATCGTACAAATACCGGTAAAGTACATTTAAGTATTAACAATTTAATTAAACAAAGTTTTATGAGTACTAATGAAGTATTTATGATTCCTGACAACCGTGGTGGTCAGAATAGTTTTGACCCTAATCTTCTTCTTGCCTCTATGATGAATGGCAATAACGGATTTGGTGGTAATGGTAGTTGGATGTGGGTAATCTTCCTCTTCTTCCTTTATCCTCTTATGCGTAATGGTGGTCTTTGGGGCAATAATGGTTTTGGCGGTGATGGCAACCTCGGTAGTCTTGGTAATCTTGTAAACAATGATGCAGGTCGTGAACTTCTTATGCAGGCTATCAATGGTAACAATGCTGCTATTCGTGACCTTGCTAGTATGACAGGCGCTCAGACTTCTGCTATCCAGCAAGCTATCTGTTCTGTTAACAATTCTATTACTGGTCTTAGCGGTCAGGTTGGTATGAGTGGTCAGCAGATTATTAATTCTATTCAGCAAGGTAATATGGGTCTTGCTTCTCAACTTGCTCAGTGCTGCTGCGACCTTCGTACTGCTGTTACTACAGGAAATTACGAAAATCAGATTGCTACACTTAATCAGACTAATACTCTTCAGAGTGGTCAGAACTTTATTAATCGTTCTATTGAGCGGGGTTTCTCTGATACTGCTTATGCTTTCCGTGACCAAACTTGTCAGATTGGTTCTGCTATTCAAGGTAGCACTCAGGCTCTCAAAGATGCTGGTACTGTTCAGACAAATTCTATTCTTAGCAAACTTACTGAAATGCAAAATGATGCTAAGCAAGCTAAGATTGACTCTCTGCAAGAAGCTAATTCTACACTTCGTACACAGATTAACATTGAACATCAGAACGCCCTTACTCAGCAAGCAATTGCTGCTGCTGTAGCTCCTATAAATGCTCAGCTTGCAGAAATTAAATGTGCTCAACCTAATACTGTAACTGTTCCTTACTATCCTTTTAGTATTCAGCCTAATTGTGGTTGCACTCATAACTACAATAATGGTTGTGGTTCATGTCAAAATCAATTTTGGTATTAATCTTTAAATAACTAAAGTTATGGCAGAATGTTTTAATGGATACATTGGCAATCGAGGTGGTATTCCTATAGTAGAAGCTGCTCAATCAAGTGCTGGTAGTGCAACTACTAATGCTATTTATACTCTTCCTTGCCATGTCTTTGGAAAAGGTTGTAAAGGTATTATAGTAGTTAATTTCCTTGGAGCAACAGCTGCTACTGTAACAGGAGTTACTCTCTCAGTAAGCGGTTCAACACGTGAACTTCTTTCAAGTGCAGGAGAGGCTCTTACTACTCTTACAACTGGATACCATATAATTGTATTTGATAAACCTAATAACCGATTAAATTTGATAGTATAATATGTTTTCAGCATTAAGTCAAGGTAGTCCTATCTATATTATTGATAAGACTGATGGTCTAAAATATAAAACAGGAGAAGTTGTTGGTGTTGTTCAAGGAAATGCTTTTGGTGGTACATTTGGTACTGCATCTTTTGCTCCTAATGGCACTGTCACTCTTAAAGTTAAAGTAGACAATAACGTTATAGATTATCCTGAAGTTCCTATCAATGGTTCTGTAATGACTTACAACAATGGTGCTACTATTGTTTGCGAAACAAAACAAGGATTAATCTCAGAGTTGGAAAATACTCTTCAACAGACTAAACAAATACTTGCAGACCGTCCTAAATATGAACAAATTGTAAGTGATTGTGAAAGTCTTCTTAAAGAGATAAATCCTGTATTTGCTAAGGATAAAGAACGTGATGATAGAATAAATAGTTTAGATACTAAAGTTACAAGTATGGAAGGAAAACTTGATAAAATTCTGAACGTATTGTCTTCTAATAACAATCCTAATATTAAATTGTAAGTTATGTATTTAGTTATAAAAAGAGAAAAATCTGAGCATCTTAAACATAAAGTTCATGAACTGAAAGAACTTGCTTGTGATGTTCTTGAATGTCTTGAAGAGGCTTACTCTGAGAGTCATGAAAGTGAAAGTCGTGAACGTAGTCGTCGCGAAGATAGATATGAACCTCGTAGACGTCATGATGATTATGATGATTATGAGCGTGATGAAGCTCGTGGTCGTGGTGGTCGAGGACGCTACTAATCTAATAATTCTAATGGGAGAGGAGAACAATCTCCTCTCCTTTTAATTTTTAATGATATGAAAAGAGATAGTCTTGATATATACGACGATATGCCTGAAGATATGAAACATTATCTTCGTTATAATGGTAGGCATTTTAATAGAAAACTATGTGATTTTGCAATAAGTCAAATGTCATCTACCAACCCTTCTACGGGGGAGGTGGTTCATGTAGTTAAACTTGATAAAGAAGCTGTAGATGCTCTTCTTAAAACATATCGAATTGAAATTAAGAATAATCAACTTTATGATTATGTATATGTTGCAAATATGTGTAAAGCTGATTTTCTTGGTAGAAGTGTACCTGATGAACAACATCTCTGTTTATATATTAAAGATGTGATAGATGATGTAGACGGTTATGATGGTCTTGTGTTTAATCGTTGGTATGCTGATATGTGTAGAAGTGGTGTTGCAATAGATTGGGAAGCGATGTTATAATTAGTTAGTTGTTAATAAGATTGATGTTAATTTTAAGTATAGTAGTAGTAATTGTGAAATTGCTACTACTATTGTTTTATATGATTATAAAGATGATGTAGATAATAGAAAAGTTAAAAATATATAAAAATTTGGCTTATTTGAGAATTTTTTATAAGTTTGTCAATAATAATAAGAGATATATTAAAAGTAAAGCTAATCATAATGGAAGAAGCAATATCTACAATAGTTAATAACACAATAAATAGTTTTGACTTTCCTTTTTGTATTACAGTAAATATAGCTACTTATATTACAATTAAGACTATTACTGATTATAAAAAGAAAAGTAAAGTTAGTACTTGGAATAAACGTCTTATATTTCTTATTATAAGTGCTATTATTTCTACTATTTATTGTCTTACAGGAAGTGATATTAAAACAATCTTTAATAGTTTTATTCTTGCTCCTGTGTCTTGGTCTTGGATATTCAAACCTATATGTGATAAACTTAATATTGGTTATAACGCTAAACTTAATTAAAATATTAATGTTAAGTTATTCCATATATTTTTATTCGGTTTCAGCCAGTCTAATTTAATAGTGATTAAGACATTAGACAATAATACAAAATGGAAATTAGGCTATCCCCTGCGCGTCAGAGAGCCTATCACATATTAAATAAATGCGCTCCCCCGTAGAAAGGTTGTGAAACTTAATTGTTATTATTAAGGTGTTAGTATAATAATTAGTAAGTGTACTATTAATCAACCTAATCGGGGGAGTGTTCTTAATAATAAAATCAATAGTAAATGTATGAATAAATTTAATTTTGGAGTAGGAACTCCAACAAAAGGAATTATAGATAGTTCTTTTGTTCCTATAAAATATAATAATAATTATAAAATAAATAATAAAGGAGTCATAATAAATAAGAATAATATTGTTTGTAAACCTTTTGTTAATAATAGTGGTTATTATTGTATTGGACTATGGGAAAACAATGTCAAAACTACTTATTGTGTTCATAAACTTGTTGCTGAACATTTTATGAATAATTACGATGATAGTTTAGATATAGACCATATAGATAATAATAAATTAAATAATGATATAAATAATTTACAATTAATAACTCATAGAGAAAATTGTAAGAAAAGACTAACTCCAAATATTTATAATGTTACTTTTGAAGGAAATATTATAAAACAATATAAATCAATAAGAGAAGCAGCAAACGATTTACATATAGGATATAACGGTTTAAGAGAATTACTTTCTAATATTAATGATGAAAGTGTTATAATTAAAGTTTATAGTAAAATAAATAAAACTTATTTATATTTTAAGAGATATTAATTATGGCGTCAATATCAATGTTAGTGTCGGAATTTGCACATTCTCTAAAAAGTCCTAATAATAAAGCTCTCAGAGAAAATATTAAACTTCTTATAGTTCATACACGTAACGAGATTATTCGTAGAAGTTATGAAAATCACGGTTATGTAGATAAAGGTCTTGTTCAAAGATTTAAAGTTAGTCTTACTGATGTTTATGATGGAGAGATAACTCTCCCAGAAGGTTGTGAGGATATAGATATTACAAAGATTAAGCGTAGTCTTCAAAAAGTTCCTACTCCTGTTAGACTTACAAATAATCTTCCTTTTGATAGAATTAGTTCTGTAGGATATAGAACATCAAGAGAATTTCCTTTTATTAAGGAAACTACTGCTCGTTTTAGAAGTTCTGTTCCTGGACTTTGTGGTATGCCTTGTTACGATTATATAAATGGTTATATTTATATATTTCCTACAGATAATAAAACTTTTGATATTAATCAAATAGTTATAGAGTCTGCTTTTGAACATCCTACTGAAATTCAAATCGCTAATAACGAAGTTGATAGTATGGATGTTCTTATGGATGAAAATGAATTTCTTTTGTCTGAAGATATGATTGGACAACTTAAAGAAATCATATATAAGCGAGATTTACTTAGTACTATTCGTGAAACTAATGAAATTCCAGATACTGTAAAGTTTAATTAATATGGCAATTAAAGAAATACCTACTAACTTTAGAGTATATTATAAATTGTTTATTGAAGACAATAAACAAAAACTTGAAGATGCTCTTAAACAAAAAGAAGATTTAGAAGAATCTGTTAGAGTTAAGCATATTACTATTTCTGCATGGAAAGATATTTATGAAACCCAGTTTAATATAAAATTAGATGATTATATAGAGTTTAAAAGAAATACATATATTACAGGAAGTTTTTATAGAATGGCTAAAGGTCTACTTATAAATAAACAAAATAATTATGAACTTATAGCTGATTCTTTTAATCTTTTCGATTTAGCTGATACTCAAAAACAATTAGATAATTGTATTCAACGTATCACCTTTTATAAGAAATGTATCAAACTAACTCTTAAAGAATATACTGAAATTCTTAGAGTTTATTATACTGAAGTTCATAAGAAACTTATTCTTGAAGGACAAGGATATGCTTTTAGTAATGGTATAGGTTGGATTTGTGTTAATCGTTGTCTTTTTGATAAACGACATCCAATGCTTGATTATGCTGCTACTAAAAAGAAAGAGAAAGAACTTAGAGAAAAAGGTGAACGTATTTATGATAAAGAAGAAGCTGAATGGTGTGCTCGTAATGGATTAGAATACGATGGTAAAGATAAAAGAGTATTTGTTTGCAATGAATATTGTTATCAAATTCCTCTTATAGATTGTAAACTTCCAGGTAGTAATCATCTTAAATTAGAAATAGGGGATTATAGACATAGAAGTTTGCGTGGAAAGAGTAATGATGAAATTATAGAAATGTGTAATAGTGATACAAAGAAAATTTGTGAACTTCCATTAGATTTAAAAACTAAAGTTACTCTTTGTGACAAAGCTGATAAAATTTTATATACTAAATTTATAAGAAATGAAAATCAAAAACCAATTACCTTTAGCAAGACTAATAGGTAAAATAGATAATGATTTTAATATAAGTGAATCTGATTGGATTCCGCGAGTAGCTGCTTGGACTATTGATGCACTATCTCAAATGCAAGTTCTACCAATGGAAAGAAAGCGTAGAAAACTTGAAGTTAGTAATAGAATTGCACAATTTCCTTGTACTATAAACGCTACTGAACTTAAAGTCTATGATAAAAATGGTTGTGAAATACAAGAACTTAATAGTATAAATTCTTGTGGTTGTAGTAAATCTGGTAAAACTACTCCACAAGAAATTGCTGTTATAGATGACACCAATAAAACAGGAGTAAACTTTATGAAAGTTGGAACTATTGCAGTAAATGGTGGTAATCGTAATTTTGTTCTTGATGGAAATAATATTGAACTTAGCTTTGATACAGATGAAATTGAAGTAGAAACTTATGAAACTGCTACTTATTTTGATGAATATTATCAATGTGAAGTTCCTTATATTTACGATAATGGAATATTGCTTGAAGCTCTTGCTTGGTATGTTTTATTTAAATATTTAAGTAGAGGTAGTAAGCATCAAGTTTACAGTCTTGCAAGTAATAGTCCAGTTACTAATCCTTATCTACAATGGAATGTTCTTAGACCTAAAGCTATGGCTGCTGTTAAAATAGCAATTAATAATAGTCATGATGGTTGGAATAATTTCTTTTATAATAGTACATTTCTTCCAAGAGGTTAACTTATGGCACAGATAATTCCTAAATTAAATCTTAATAAAACTCCTTCTATAATAGAATCTAATAGTTTAGTATTTGCTAAAAATATCAGACTTGATATTGATGGTTCTATTCATAAAGATTATGGGGTTTTCCCAATGAGTATTCATAAGGGAAAAAATACAGATAATCTTGTTAATTATAAAACTATTCTTAATAGGATTATTTCTGATATAGAAGAAAGTACAAAAGGAACAGAAACTCCTGAAGATTATATTCTTCTTAGTTATGTTCATCTACAATGGATTTCTGGTAAAGAAATAAAAGATGAAGATAATAATGTAATTGCCAGTAAAGGAACTCATAAAATTGTTGGTATTATATCTAACAGTAATGAGTTCTATATCTTTATTAATGGTAATTGTGTTAGAGGTACTGATTCAAATGGTAAAGATATAACAGAAGTATATAACTTTATTATTTGTTATGACGAAAAAGAAGATAGATTTTATCCTTGTAACTGTAATTGGAATTGGTCTGGTGGAACAATAACTGGTTGTGTTATAAATAATCTTCTTGGAGAAAAGATTCTAAATATTGGAGAAAAAGATGCTACAACATTAGTTCCTTTAAAGTGTATAAATTTAAATACATCTACTATAGGTGATGATGAAAGAATTTATACACAAACTTCTAATATTCCTATTACTAATCTTAACTTTATAGGTTCTTTTAATTATGTTATTCCTAATGGAGTATATCAATTCTTTGTAAGATATAAAATTAGAGATAATTTTTATACTGATTGGTTTCCTGCAAGTAAAGAATTATTTGCTGGTAATAAGAATATAAATAATACAAGTTTTGGTACTGTTAAATTTGTAAATACTCATAGAGATTCTGATAATAGTTTTAAGTTTTCTGTTGAACATCTTTTCATTAATCAAAAATATAATTATCAAAGTTTCCAAATAGGTTTCATTATTTCACATGATGATGCTATAATGGCTCGTGCTTGGAAACATTTTGATTTTAATGTAAATACTATTAATTTTGATTATAATGCAAGAGATGCTTATGAAATAGAAGTTATAGATTTACTTAAGAGTGCTTATCAACTTTATGATGTAGGTAATATTACAAGTTTTAAAAATAGACTTTATATAGCTAATTATAAAGAAACTGATTTTAATGAAGATTTACAAGATAAAGCAAACGAAATAAGAATTGAAATTACTGACCAAAGTGCTACTAGCGGTTATGATGGTTATCCCATTATAGAACGTACTCTTAATGGAAAAACTGTTATTGCTGGTCTTAAAATAGGAGAAGAAGAACTTTCTTTTAGTGGTTCTAATGGTATAATAGATAAACTTTTAAGATTAAAAAATAATTATAATGATGAAAGTGTTAAAGATGCTATAATAGATGCTATAGGTAGTAATTCAAGTAATGGTTATAGATGTGGTGCTAAACAATGGTCTATTCAAATTAGTGGTAATAAGCAATCTTTAACTGGTGCTCAAAATCAGTTTAGATATAGTCATTCAGGAAATGATTATAGTGGCTTTATTTTTCAAATAGCTATTCAGAATATAAAAGTAGGAGGTAGTTATATTAATACTTTTACTATAGATGCTATTCTTTCTGCTATTTATAGTAAAACTAGATATTTAAATGAAAGTTGCATTTTCATAAATAATTCTGGAGCTGAAGATTATCAAGTAGATATTGAAATAATAAGAAAATGTTCTTATACTCATAAACATTGGGTACCTAATGGAATGAAACCTTACGACCCAAGTTTAGGTGATGATTATATAGATGTAAATCCAGGTGGTGATAATTTAGGAAGACCAAGTGATACTATTATTGGTGGAAGCGGTGGTCATTACGAATATACTACAGTAAATTCTACATATACTCAAACTATTTCTCTTAGATTATGGGGAGATAGAAGTAAATATAAATCTACAGATTCTAATCTTCTTTTAGGATATACTACTCTTATTCCTTATCAAAAATATAAATTTTATATTCATTATGTTAAACAAAATGGTGAAATAACTAATGGATATTATTGCAATGGTAGAACTGGAGGAATAAAAACTGTTCCTTATAAAAGTGCTGTTGATTCTGTTATATTTCCTAAATTTACTAATATTAATCTTCCTAAAGGATATGTAGCTTGTTTCTTTAGTATAGTTCATGTTGAAAACACTGTTGCTACAGTATACGACATTAATACTGATAATACATACGGAGAAGCAAGTTGTATGGATATTAATGTTGGTCTTATGCCAGGAAGTGATAACATGACTATTAAACAAGGTTTTACTTCAGCCTCTGGTGGTATAGGTGACATAGGTGGCGTAATAATAAATCCTGATTTTCCTATAATAAAAGACCCTATTATAACTGCTAGTGAAAATAATGAAGAAGAACAATCTGATATAACACCCACTTTACCCCCAATATCAACAACTCAAACTGAAATTAAAACAAATAGTGCTAAATATTATTATAGTAGTGATACATCTAATATAAGATATTTTGGTGCTGACGGTATTATTCAGTTTGATAAAGATTCTAATATAGTTAGCGGAAAAGTAGCTTATCTTGTTAATGATTATACTATATCAGATGCAGAAGATACACAATTAACTAAATGTACTCCATTTATAAATCCTCTTACTCTTTCAAAAGAGAATAATGTTACAGTTTATTCTTCTTTTGATAATATGAATTTATTAGGATTTATTTGTGCTATAAATCCTTTGCATAGAGAAAGAACTATTAAATATTATACTGATGGTTCTTCTGTTTATCTTAAAAAAAATATAGAAGAAGCTGAAGATGGTACTGGAGCATATTTTTCTCTTGTTGAACTTAAAAATCATTTATTAGATGCTTCAACTTATGATGAGAAACTTACAGCTTTAAGTATCATAAACACAGATATAGAATATATTTATTCTAATTATAACTTAAATTATATGGGTCTTAATGAAGACCCTGTTGAAACATATAAAACTTATTATAATAATACTTCAGAGCAAACTACAGATAATTCTACTCCTACAGGAAGTGTAGTTCTTAGACTTTTTAAGAGTCTTATGATGAGTTCTACTTATATGCTTCCTGCAATGTATAAAACTTATACAAAGAAAACTTATAGTATTTATAGAAGAAATGAAGTTACAGAATTTAATAATACTATTCGAGCAAGTAAACTTGAAGGTGACGAATCTTCTATAAATATTTATAAATTTGAACCAAATGACTATTATAATGTGCCAACTAATAGAGGTTTAATTATTAATCTCATATCAGTTGGTGATGCTATTTTAGTTCATACAGAAGATAGTATGTTTAGATTTTCTGGTAGTAATACAATTCAATCTTCTGATGGTGAAATTCAACCTGCTGAAAATAATGTATTTGACACAGGTGTTTCTGAAGTTTTTGGTAGTGATTTTGGTTTTGCCGGACTTCAATATAAAACAGACCATATAGTTACTGAAAATGGCTATATCTTCTTTGATAGAGATTCTCGTATAGTTTATATGTATTCTGGTCAAGGTCAAATTGTCAAACTTAGCGATTCTATTGAAAAACTTTTTAGACATAGACCTATTGAAAGTATTAGATTTGCTAATGATTATTATAATAATCGTTTCTTTATGTCTATTTTGTTTTATGAAGACTATACTGCTACTGAGAACGGTAAGCCTGTAATTAAACAAAGATATTATCCTGTTACTCTTTCATTTAATATTACAGAAAACGTTAGGTCTTTTGTTAGTCTACATGATTTTTATTATGGTTATGCTTTTAATACTAAGACTAAATGCTATTTCTTAGCAGATGATATGCAAGATATTTGTACTATAGATAAAGAATATAAAGGCTGTTATAGTAAACTTGAACTTTATAACGATAAACTTTATCTACAAAAAAGAGAAACGCAGATAATTAAGTTAGTAGATACAGATACTGCTGGAGCAGCTATTGTTAATTATATTATTAAATTATATGATTCTATATTAGATATTATAGATAACAATAATTACGAAACAGTTAAAACATTAAATTCAATAAATTGGTGTGGAAATAAAGTAACTTCTGAATTTAGAGATATAGCTCAAAATAATGAAGTTACTCTCAATATGGTTGAAGAAGTAAATGATGTAGTTCCTTGTAAATACATAAGAATTTATTCTGATACTTGTATGAGCAATCTTTTACCTTGTACTTCAAGGTCTAATGATAAATCTATTTCTGCATTAGACTACACTAAATATCCTTTTTATAATCAAGGTACTTGGACTTTTAATTATTTTAGGAATATTCTTAATTCTAAAAATAATAAAACAAGATATTCTGGAGATAATAATAGTCTTATAGAAGGTAAATATTTTGTAGTAAGATTTGTTTTCGATAGTGATTTTAAACTTGAAACTTTATATTTAAATTATAACGCAAAATGAGTAGAATAAGACTTAAAGATGATGGTAAGCCTCGTCATAAAGCTTTATTTGGTGCAGATGGTGCTGTGATGGCTGCTGCTACATTAGCTGCTGCTGGTATTACTGCTGGTGCTACAGCTGCTGCTGCTAAATCTCAAGCTAAAGCTATGGTAGAAAATGCTAAAACTCAAGCACAATCTATAAAAGACCAAACTACTAATAGTAATAATCTTCAAAAAGAACAACTTGCTTTTACTCGTTCTCAAAATCAAGAGAACAGACAACAACAGCAAGATATTCAAACTACTCTTCAGCTTATGGCTGGACAAGAGAATATGAATGATAGAATGGAACGTAATAAAATGCAAGTTAGACTTGGTGGTAAACCTAAACGTAGAACTATCACTGCACCTTTCTACGGGGGAGGTCAATTCCAAGTAACTGATGGTGGTGGAGTTATTCCACTTTCTGTTACACCTGACGGTTATGGTCTTTATGAGCTTTATGGTAATGACCACGAACATTATCATAAAACTTCTGGTGGAAAGAACAAAACCGGTGTTGGAATTAAATTCAATGACGGTTCTGTTGTAGAAGGAGAAGGCAACCAAAATACTAATCAAGGTGAACTTCTTTATGTTACTCCTAATGATGCTATGTTTATTTCAAAACATAGCATTGGTGGTTTTAATCCTACTCAAGCAGTTATGAGTGGTGTTCATCCTGAACAAGCTTTTGCTATTCAAGAAACACTTAAAGATGAAAAAGGACTTAATGATGATGGTAGTAAATCTAAACGCCGTAGTCTTAAACGTATGCTTGGTGGTCCAACTCAATATCCTGAACAAGTTAATATGACACAAAATCCTAATAACGGTACAGGTTCTGTTGCAGGTGGTGTCATATATGGTATAAATAATTCAACCACCTCCCCCGTAGAAAAGCTAAAATATAACAATGCTATTGCTAAACATGGTGGTCGTATTCATCTTAAATGTGGTGGTAGACGTAAAGCTGCTTGGGGTGATTATGCTGGAGCAACTTATAATGCAGCAGGTAATCTTCTTGGTGCTGGTATTTCTACTTGGGGAAATATGTGGGCTTCTAATAGACTTGGTAAAGCATATAATGAAGCTGGTAATATTCTTGCAGATGCTTATTCTCAAATGCATGGTATTGATATGAGTGAACTCAAAATGGAAGATTATGCTGCTCCTCATACTTTAGCTGTTGTTAGAGATGCAAATAATATAAGTTATGACCCACAAAGAGAACGTATTCATCGTAATTCTGCTTCTGAACGTAGAGAAATAAATCGTGGAACTTTAAGTTCTGCTGCTCGTCAGCAAAGACTTGCTGCTACTAATGATAGAATGTTCCAACGTATTAGTGAAGTAGATGCTACAGAAAATAATGCAAGAGAATCTATACGACAAGGTAATGCTGAACGTATAACTCAAACTGCTCAAGCTAATGCAGATAGAGATGTTCAAGCTCGTAGAGATTTTGGTAATCAAAGACTTTCACTTCTTCAATATAATAATAATATTGAAAATGCTAAGATAGCGGGTATGGCTCAAGCTCGTGCTGATGCGCTTACTCAGTCTTCTATGGCTCATGCACAAGGTATGCAAGCAAGTATGTCTGCTATTGGTTCAGGACTTGCTAATTCAGGTCAAGGCTTTGCTTCTGCTTTTGATGCTGCAAGAAAAGAAAAAACAGATTTTACTAATACTTATATAGGATTAGGAGATATAGATAAAGTAAATGCTGCTATTCTTAGATATAAGCAAACAGGAGACAAATCTTTTATAAATAGTTTATTAGCTGGTAATACAATAAGTGACGAAGCTAGAGCTAAATTACAAGATACACTAACTAAAAAGAAAAGTTAATATATTATGGCAGATATACCTACTATGAGTCTTAAAGCAGCACCTATGCAATTTGCTACTTTTACTCCTGTACAATATACTCCTCAAACAGCTGATCCAACACTTCTTTCGAGGTCTATGGCTGCTCAAGAGGCTAGACAAGAAAAAGCTAATCAATATTTATTAGCTATAGATAGTACATTAGCTGAAAAAAGAAAACTTCTTAATAAAGCTGATTATGATTGGATGGCACAACAAGCTAATGCTGTTAGATCTGAAGTAGATAGACAATTAGAACTTGGTAATTGGCAAAGTGCTATTCGTGTTGCTCAGCAATCTGCAAGAGATTTGACTAGAAATACAGAATTAGAAGATAGAATAAGAGCTAATGAAGCATATACAACAGAACGTAACAAAATACAATCTGGTAATTATAGTTCTTATACTAAACGTAGATGGGATGCTATAAACCAATATCAATTTAATGGAACTGCTGATTGGACTCCTACTTTTCGTCCTGTAACAGATATGTCTGTTGCTGATATTTGGAATATAGCTGTTAGTAGAACTCCTATTAGAAGTAAATCTTCTTCTTGGTCTAGAACTGGTAATACTCATACTTTTTTAGACAATAATGGTAATTTAATTACAGATATAACGGAACAACATACTGATGAACAAGGAAATACAAACATACGAGTAGCAGACGGTGTTATAGGTACATACTCTACTACAACAGAAACTCATGGTGGAAGTAGTTCTGTTCAAGAAAAAAGAGAATCTGATATTATCGCTATATTTAACAATATGTTAAAAGATGATAATATTAGAGGAGCTTTACGACAAGAATATGATAATATGCTTTGGCTATATGACCAAGCAACTTCTATTATAGCTAATCCTAATGCTACAGAAGAACAGTTAAAACAAGCTAGAGCTGATTTAGATGTTGCTACTAGTAGTTTATCAAATAAAGATGGCTTTATATACGCAGGAAATGATGAAGATTTTAATGCTTGGGTAAATGCTCAAGCGGCGCAATATGCTAAAGATAGTGCATATAGACATACTTCTACGAGTAAAAATGATAGTGTTACTACTTCTTATAGCGATGGAGCATTAGGTACAGTAAATTCTAATAGAAACGTTCAAGCTATTAATATGTACAGTCCTGGTTTTGCTACAACTGTAGGTCCTAATATTACTTATACAGCTGTTCCTTATTTAGGAAATTATAATGCGGCTAATATTATGCCTTTATTATATCCTGTACAAAATACTGTTCCTACTAATTCAAATACTACTAATTAAATTATAAATATTATGGCTGATATTAATCAAGAAATATTACAACAATATTATGATAGTAGAAATTATGCAGCTGCTGCTGAATATTTGAAAACAGCTACTGCTAAAGATTATCGTTCACAACAACAATTAAATGCTCACATAAGACAACTTGAACGAGATGCTGCTATTCAAAATTCTATATATACTGGACTAGATGCTAATCAAAAAGAAGCATATGTTTTTATGCAAGGAATGAATGGAGCAGGTACTATTCCTCGAAATAGAACTATAACAATTAACGGAGTACAAACTCAAGAAGTTAATAGTTATGGTACTAATTATTTGAATTATATGAATTCTCTTAGAAGTAATGATGGAACTGCATTAGACAAGATTGCTATAAATGTAAATAGCGATGATGATTTAGCTCTTTTAACTTCTAGTTTAGGTTTTCAAAATATTAATTCTAATGACCTTGGTATTTCTTATCAATCTTTAGGAGAAGGAAAACATAGAATTCTATTAAGTAGAGATAATAAAAATTTATATAAAGTATTAAATGCTGTAAACAATATTTCTTCTAGAAGCGGATTGGATATAGCAAATAATATAGCAGGCAAAACTGCTGTTATGGCAGGTATAGGTGGAGCAGGAGGCGCAATGTTTGCTGGTGTAGGAGCTATTCCTGGAACTATTGTAGGTGGAGCTGTAGGTCTTGGTGGAGGTATAGTAGAAGAAATATATAATGCAGTGACTAATTCAAATAGATTTGATATTTACGGTGTAGCACCAAGTGGTAAAGTTTATTCTACAGATGAATTTAATTATAATAATCTTGAAGCTGCTATGTCTGAAGTAAATAAAGCTAATGAAATTTATTCTTCTATAAATGCAAATAAAGAAAAAGAACAAACTTTTACTACAGAAACTGTAGTTACCCAATTTTTAGGTGCAGGTCATGCTGAAGCATTTAAAGCTCTTCAACAAGGTAGAATTGACCAAACTACTTATGATAAAATTACTAAAAATTGGGAAGATGCTTATGACAGACTTATAAGTGGAGCTGATTTTACTAAACATGAAATATATGCTTGGTCTGCTGATTCTGGTGAAGGTGTTAATCTTACTAAAGTAGATAATGCTAATGTTCCTGATTTAAAAGGAGAAGTTTTATTAGCTATGAAAGAAGGAAGAGTTGCTAAATCTCTTTGTGTTAAAGATGGAGAAATAGGTACTCTTCTTACTATAACTCCTCAAACTGATAAAAATGGCGAATGGTCTGAAGGAAAAGGAGATGTTCAGAAAAAAATATTCATTCAAGGTCTTTTTGAAGGAACTGCTGAACAAGCATTTGAAGCTGATACAAAAAGTAAAGCTGCAAGACAAAACGCCGATATGAAACGTTGGAATTATGAACAAAAACTTTCTAACGGTGTTACAGTAGGGTATTCATCTGGTTCTCCTTATATTAAAGCTCCAGATTCTAATGGAAACATGGCTATATCTGCAATAACAGAAGAAGATATGGTTAGAAATCTTAATGAATCTGTTATTCTTGAAAATAGTGTATTAGAAGTTTTATCTAATTTAGATGAAAATGGAGAATTACCGTATCAAACAATAAATGGTCGTAGAATTAGACCTACAGTAGAATCTATGCTTAATGCTTATTCTATAGCAGCTACTAATGAAATGTATCCAAAAGGTTCTACTACAGAAAGAGAAAGAATACAATATCAAAATAATATGTATAATGCTATGAAATCGTTATACGATAGGTATTATAATTATCAACATAATTAAAATTTTAATATGGATATTCAAGCTATTTTTAATGCAGGAGGAACTGTTATTAAAAATCCTAATTATAAAAAAAGAAAAAAGAATACTCAACCAGAGTATATAACAGTTTCTGATTTAGATTCAGGAATTGCTCCTGATGGAAGTATTGTAGCAGATATAGCGTACAAAGCTGCTGCAAGTGGAAATCAAGATATATTAGGAAGAAATGGAGAATTAGATAAATATATAGAACATGGTCTTACTCCAAATGGTTGGGAAGATTTAGATGTTCAACTTGCAGAACAACAAGGTAATTGGACTAAATTAGGTAACGCTCTTGCTCAAACTCTTGTATCTGAATTAGCTCTTGGAACAGTTAAAGGTTTCAGTGATTTAGGAGATTTAATAGGACAAGCTGTTGGACTAAGTGACGGTGATTATTCAAATCCTGTTAGTCAATATCTTGAAGAAAAACAAGAAGAATTTCGTAATTTTGCTCCTATATATACAAGACCTGGTGTTAACATAAGTAATGGAGGATTACTTGATGCAGGTTGGTGGACTAGTAATATACCAAGTATTATTAGTTCATTAACTCTTCTTATTCCAAGTACTGGTATTACAAAAGGTTTATCAGCTATAGGAAAAGCAGCTAATGTAGGTGCTCGTACAAGAAACGCTATACGTGCTGTTAGTGGTGTTAATCGTAAAATGGTACAAGCTGAACGTCTTAGAGAAGCAGGCAGAACTACTGAAGAAATTGCTGAACTTACTAGACTTAATGGAGTTCAAAAGTTTCTAACAAGTGCTAGTACAGCTAAACAAACTTCTCTTTTCTTAGAAAATGCTACAACTGCTGCTCTTAGTAGAGCAATGGAGAATTATCAAGAAGCTCGTCAAACATATAATGATATGTACGCTGAAGCTTCAGAATATCTTAAAGATGATAATAATTATCAGACATTTCTTCAGCAAAATAGTGAATCTCTTAGGCAAGCAGGTGTTGATGTAAATGATAGAGATGCTGTAGCTAAATATATTTCTTCTTCTGCTGCCGATAGAACCTTTCAAACTGACTGGTTTAATGTTAGTTGGGATGTTATTCAAATGTATGGTCTTAGAAATGCTTGGAAAGGACTTAGAAATGCTAAAGATACTCCTTCTGCTGTAAGACGTGCTGAATTAGATGCTCGTAAATATTTTGGTAAAAAGCCTGAAGAAATAGCTAAACTTAAAGCTCAACGTTCTTTTGGTGAAAAAGCACGAGAATGGGCTAGTGATAGACTTTATGGTTCTAAACTTATTGTTGGTTTTGAATTAAGTGAAGGTGCTGAAGAAGCACTTAACTATATTGCTACAGAAGAAGGTATGCGATTTGGTCGTGTTCTTCTTGGAACAGAACAAGGAGAAAATAAAGGTGTATGGAGTAACATACTTAATGGATTTGATGGTCGTTTGAAATCTTATCTTCAAGCTCCAGAACTTTATGATGCTGCTTTTTGGGGTGTTCTTGGTGGTGTAGTTTTTCAAGCTGGTGGTAGTTTTATTAATCGTGTAGGTCAAAAGTTTAATAAATCTGAAGCTGACAAAAATGCTGCAAGTAAACTCCCGTGGTATCAACTTGACCAACTTCCTGAAAATCAAAGACGTATAGCAGAAATAGAAGCTCGTTCTACTGATTTTGCTAATTACAAATCTCAACTTGATAAAATTAATCAAGGAATTGATGTTTATAATTCTACAGAGAATAATGAAGTAAGATTTAATTCTGAAGAAGAAGCTAATGTAGCAAGAGAGAAACTTAAAGATGAATTTATTGCTAGTATGACTCTTCGTGCAATGAATTCTGGTAATTATGATATGCTTAAAGCTTTTCTTCAAGATGAAAATGTTCGTAAAAATTTAATTGAAAGTGGTGTTTTTGGACATGAAAGTGAAAATGGTAAAACATCTGCTGAAATAGAACAAGAAGCTAAAGAATACGTTGATTCTGCTGTTAGACGTATGGATGAAATTGCTGATATGTATGAGCAAGAACTTACAGCAGTCGATTACGCTTCTTCTCGTATTGGCAAAGATATGTTAGCCGAATATATGCAAATTATAGCTAACAATAATGTTAATACACAACTTGCTCTTAGACAAAATCAACTTTCACTTGCAGGAACTAATGCTAGAATTGCTCAATTAGAAGAACAATTTAGAGATAATCTTGACCCTAGTATTAATCATGCAAATAATATTAAAGTAGGTCTTATTTCTTCTGAATTAGGTAAACTTTATGCTGAGAAAAAGAAACTTACTGAACAGCCTAATAGTCTTAGCAAAACTATAGCACTCGAAAACATTAATAAAAAGATTGAAACTCTTGAAAATGAACTTTCAGATAGTGAACTTGTTTTTGCTACTTCTTTAGCTCTTCGTTATGTAAAGAAAGAAGATGGTTCTTATGCACAAGAAGATACTGAAGATTATTTTAGATACAGAGATAATCAAATAATTAATCATACAGAAGATAATGTAGGTTTAACTTTTGACGATACTTTAATAAGTGTTGGACTTTCTCGTCGTGCTAGAACTGTTCTTAGTGATGTAGCAATGCAAGAATATAAAGTTCTTGAACAAGATGCTGGTAGTAGTTTTGCTACTCTTCGTCAAATTAGTCCAGAACTTAACGATTTGTATGCTGTTCGTGCTGCTACAGAATTATCTTCTAAAATGCTTAATTCTGAACTTGTTCGCACTGTAGATGAAGTAAGAGATTATTCTGCTATGCTTCATAATACAATGAGTGAAGCACGTATTACTGCAATTGAACAATCCAATAAAACTATACTTGATTTATATAAGAAATATGGTAGAGATATTGAGTTCTATGTAACTGATGATTATAGCAGTAAAAATGAAGTACTTAGAAAACTTTCTGAAAGTGAACGTAAAAATCTTGATGATGCTCTTAAAGTTTTAGCACTTACTAAATCTTATAATCGTTCTCTTGGTTTACAACTTGAACTTATGTTTAGAAATCATGATGCAATAGTTGCTAGTCAAGATAGTGCTTTTATAGATGAAGAAAGTGAGGAAAACTCCACAAATTTAGAAGGCGATACAGACACTATTAACCCAGACCTTGACAATTACACAGGAACAACCGAACAAGACGACACAGAGCAAGTAATCGGGCAAAATGACGATATTACGCAGCCGAATGACCCCCAAAATATCTCAAACCGAACTCCTGCTTATTATGCTAAATTTTGGTTTCCAAAAGGTGTTCTTTCAAGTAGTAGACATAGTAGCACAGATAACGGTGGAGCAGCAGTTTACGATAATGGAGATGGGACATTTACTTTAGATGTTCGTGATGATAAAAAAGCTCTTAACGATTCTCGTTTCTTTGCTAATGCTGATGAAGTAGATTTAACTCGTCCTTATGAAATAGTAGAAAAACCTATTCTTAAAAAGAATAAAAAAGGTAAACTTGAAGTTTATAAACAAGGTAGACTTGTTAATACTGATACATTAGAATATCAAGCTGCTCAACAAGCAGAAACTCAAGAAGAAGTTCAAGATGAAGTTCAGACTGAGGAAACTCAAGATGAAACAGTTGAACAACCTATTGAACATACTACTGAAGAAGAAGTTGAAGAAACTACTCAACCTGAGCAAGTAGAAGCTGACAACCCTTCTACGGGGGAGGTAGTTGCTGAAACTACTTCAGTTAATACAGAAAGTTCTGCTCCTGTTTCTGTTTATGATGAAGTTGTTCCAGATGAAGTTACTACAGAAGATGAAATTCGTATGGCTAGTCTTGGAAGATTTCAAAAAGAATTTAAAGCTAATAATGATGTAGATTTAGATTCTATTGCTAGTGAAATCATAAACGAAGAAGTTAGAAAAGGTAGAGATAGACAAATGGTAGAAGCAGCTGTTAATAAATCTCTTTCTATTATTAAACGAGTAATAGAGCGTAAAAGAGGAAAAGCTGCTGATTCTGTTATGCAAAGTTCTGTTGATGAAGTTATTGTTCAATCAAGTATTGTAGAGCTTACAGCTAGAAATCCTTTTATTAAAGATTATACTGATGCTGTTAAGTCTATGATAAATGAATTTTGTAAGGAAGTAGGTATAAATGAATATAATGGCAAAAAGTATATCAATCTTGAAGATTTACTTAGATATGTAAATACTATAACAAATGATAGTCAAACTTCTAATATGATGTTTGACGCACTTAAAGTTTATCTTACTACAGACGAAGCTAAAAAAGAGTTTATAACAACTGATGAAACTCAGAATAGTGATACTCTTAAAAAGAATATAGCTAAGTCTGCTGCTCAACGTTATCAAGAAAGACTTTCTGATACTACTACACAACGAGTAGATATTTGGAGTCTTCGTAGAACTATGTCTTCTAATAAAGAACTTCAAGAATTTGAAGAAGCACTTGAGGCTATACAAAAAGGAGATAAACTTACTTATGTAAAAGAAGATAAAAGAATTGTTCTTAAAGATTCTAAAGGTAGAATTGTCGGTACTTTAGCTATTCCAAGTATCAATCCTAAAACTGGTGCTTATGAAATAGCTAATGATGGTTGGAGATATGATATTATTTCTCAAACTGGTGGTAATATAAATAGTAATCTTAAAACCCTATTTTCTCGTTGGCTTAATGAAGTGAATGATGCAAGTAAAGAACTTAATGCTATTATTTACGAATTAGCATTTGAAAATGTAAGTCCTGAAAGAAAGAAAGAACTTCTTGTTAAATTTGCTAATAATTCTGAAATTAAATCTGCCAGAAATAATGGTTTTATAGATGCTGCTGCAACTAATGAAAAACTTATTAATGGTCTTGTTAAACTTTGGAGATACCAAAATTATACAGATGGAGATGTTACTACTTTACGTAATAAACGTATTGATAGAACATTGAATACTTGGTTTAGCAAACTTCGTAATAGTTATGATGGAGTTAGTTATCTATTAAATGAAGAAAATGGAGAAATAGAAGTAACTAATATTAGTGATGGCGAGATAATTAGAGCTTCAGAAACTAATGGACAAGAAGCTGCTCTTCCTGTTAATAAGGCAATAGCTGGTGGTGTAAATCCTTCTATTCATAAATTAGCTATAGCCTCTAATAACGCTAATCATCTTACTGTTTCAGGTATGCCTGATATTCATTTTTCTGGTGTAGGTAAAATGAATACTTTTGTTCTTTTACCTAATAGAAACGGAAGTTATGAATATGTTCAAGCATATCCTGCTGATATTACTGATGATTATATAGGAAAAGATGCCAAAGAAATAATTAAAGCAATTCAAGATAGAGTAGAACAACTAATTGAAACTCATGTTAAACAACCTACTCAAGAAAGTTTCGAAGCTATTAAATCTTTTGTTAAATCTGTTCTTAGTAATCATAATGGTAATAGTAGTCTATTTTGGAATCTTACTCTTTTTGAACAAGGTAATACTTTTGGTATTTCTTTGAATAAAGATACTAAGATTGTTATAAATGCTACAACAGGGCAAGTAGATATTTCTAAATCAGAATATAAACCTAATAAAAAAGGATTTAGACAAATAAGGGTTGATTTAAATAGTAAACAAGCTAAAGATGCAATATCTGAACTATTAAATAATCTTAGATTTAATCTCAATCCTACTTATATAGCTTCAGATAATGCTACAAATACTATTTTAAATGGTATAGTTAAACGTAGAAATGGTAAATTTGAAATAACTATTGGAGATAGGACTTGGTCATACGATAGTTTCAATGATTTTATACTTTCTAATAATCTTGTTAGACTTAATACCAAACCAAATGAAAGAGGAACAAGTAATTTTACTCCTCGTGGTAGTCGTAGTCAAAGTGGTAATCAAGTATTAGAAATTAGAATTAATAGTACAACCACCTCCCCCGTAGAAAACCTCATAGAAACTCAATCTACTGAACCTGTTATTCCAGATACTAAAAACATTTCTATTCCTGAAAGAGCTATTGCTATTCTTAACGGAACACAACAAAGTAGTCATAAAGGTAATGATATTGCTGCTTTAATATTTAATGAAAAACAGTTAAAAGCGTTCAAAGAGTTGCAATTATTACCGGAAAATATTATATTTGACGAAAATTTCAATAATAAAGAAGGATATGAAACAATTAATGCTGAATATAATGTTAAGACAAGACAAATAACTGTAGGTAAACGTTGGCTTGATATGTTTAATAATCCTACTACTCGTAATCAAGCTATTCGTAAACTTATTCATGAGCAACTTCACTATAAGATTGGACGAAACAAAGGATATGTTAGAAGTGTTCAAAGTATATATGATGAATTTAAGGAATATCTTGATAAAAATAATGTTCCTAAAGATGCACATATTAGAGCTTATCTTTTTGAAGGAAAGAAAACTCAACTTGAAACACTTGAAGAATTTCTTGTTGAATCTCTTACAAGTCAAGAACTTGCTCAGTATCTCAATAATATAGAAACTACTGTTCCAATTAAATATGGTGCTAAGAACCTATGGCAAAAAATAATGAAAGTTCTTAGTGATATATTTGGTTGGGGAATAAATAAAGGTAGTCTTTATGAGAAAGAACTTAATACTATTCGTAATTTAAAACTTGAAGATTCCGCTGCTGAAACTTCTACAGAAACAACTGAAACTGAACAAGAACAACCTGCTACAACAGAAGAAGTTGAAACTAAAGAAGAAAAAGTAGAAGAAAAGATAGAAGTAACAGACGAAGAAGATAGTTCTACAAATGATGACGATTTTGTAGATATAAGTGATGATTTAATAGATGAATTTGATAGTAGTGTTACAGAAGAACCTATTGTTAATAGAGATGGTAGTACAAATCTAATGTCAAATGTTCCGTCTATTCAGTCTATTACTGAAACATTACCGTTAGACCAACAGCCCGAATTTGCCTCTCTCGTGGCTTCTGCTGAGATTGAAACCTCTTGCCGATGATTTATATTAGTCGGCTAACAAAGTGGCTCAAATTAGATAAAAATAAATTAAATAAATTATAATATTATGAGTTGTAATCTTTTTATAGATAGCACAGAAGTTAATAATGCTATTGTAGCAGCAAGTAAAGGAAATAGTATTCTTGCTACAAGATATACTCTTGAATTTAAGAGTGAAGCGTTTGCTAAAGAACTTAAAGATAAATTAGGATTAAGTATTGATGAAATTCCTAAAAATAAACTTAATGAAGTAGTCAAACTTCTGCAAGAATATCATAATAGACTCTATCCTGATATTAATTATAGTACCAAGCTTAATACGAGTGATTCTCCAATCACTCGTTTCGGGTATGATAGTGTTGCTACTCGTGAATTTGGTAAGAAACTTGCAGCTAATTTTATGTTAAGTGCTTATCATCAACTTGTTCATGATAAAGGTAAAACAATACAACAAGCTCTTAAAGAAATTAAAGAGAAAACAAAGAAAGATATATCTCCAAGAGATTATTTTGCTAATACTGTAGTAGCTAAAGTTAAAAAACTTATTATTGAAAGAATTGTAAGTAGAAAATTAACTACTAAAGAAGAAGTTTTGCAATTAATGAAAACAAATAATACTGCAAAACTTGAAGAACTATTTGCAAAAGATAATCGTATTGAAGATGCCAATCTTCTTGCTATGTATAAAGAAATACTTGGCAATAGACGAGCTTTCTTTGAAGAAGTATTTCGTAATAACGCTCTTGGAGAACTTAGACTTAAGAAACAGCCTATAGCAGAAGATACTTCTTATGAAGCAATAGATGAACAAGTAGAAGAAGAACTAGATTCTGAAGAAGGAAATGATTCTCCTACTGATGATAAAAACAATTCTATTAAAGAATTGAATGAAAAACTTGGTGACTATAATAACTTTATGACTCATGTTGGAATGAGTATCAGAGGTTATTTTTCAAGTCTTCCTAGAATTATAAATGGTGAAAAATCTAACGGTAAATATGTTCAGGATACCAATAATCCTTTTGGCATAGCAGATACAATGTCTGCTGCTCAATGTATTGCTGTTCTTTATTCTTATGGTAACTTCACTAATACAAAAACTATGATAGATAGTATTCGTGAAATTGCTGATAATGTTCCGGGAATGGCAGCGTTTCATCAAGTTGCAGATTATCTTGACACTAATATTAGTTTTGCATTTGAAGTATATAGAACTTTTGGTAAAGCTATTGTTAGCAAAATAGAAACTACAGATGCTAGTGGAGAATTTGGTAGTAGAACAAGTAATAGAACTGCTGATAAACTTACTACACTTAAATTTGAATTTTTTAATAGTGCTAAGTCTACAAGTATTCGTTCTGAAGTAGAACATAGTAGTGATATATTTACTTCTATAAGTAAAAGACTTAAAGATTTACGTCAATTTAAAAAAGATATTGACTCAGATAGTTCTGTAAGTCCTGAAGATATAGAGGATTTCAATGAAGAAGTAAAGAAAGTTGCTACAGATTTATATAATCTTCTTAAACGATATTATCCTACTCTTTCAGATAAAGCTATAATAAATTATGTTAATTCTGGAAATCAAGTAGATAATCTTGCTAACTTAAGTAATATAGCTCAGCTTACAATAAAAGGAGCAGAGAAGAGTAAATTTACTTATGACAGCCGTCAAGCTGACCTTAATGCTCTTTATAGTAAAAGATACCAACTTACACAAGCTCTTGAAAATGGCGAAAAGATAAGAAATGGTGCTTTTGAAGAAATTGAAAATCAACTTAATCAGCTTTATTCTATTGATTATGTTAGCAAAGAAACTCAAGAAGCTGCTTATCAATTAGCTGATGCCCTTGTTAAATTTAGTCTAATTAAGACTGAACTTAATTCTCGTAACGTACATGGTAATCAATCATCTGATGTTATTAACAACAGTATGATTACTAATATTATAAATACTCTTAAAGACCAAACAGCATTAGAGAATTTTGGTAAATATAAAGGACAATCCAAACAATATGATTTCAGTAATATTATGATTGAGCATCGTGATGAAAATGGAAATCTTATTAATTATGGATTGTTTACTCAGAATCCAGATAGTAAAGAACTTACTCCTACTCCTTATGCTTACAGACTTCTTCAAAATACTTTATTTAGTGGTGCTGGTAGTGTAGTAGATGGTAAAAATGTTCTTTATTCTGAAATGAGTAGAGGTGACTATACTACTACAGCTTTCATTAATTTCTTTAGAACTGAAGATGATTTTAGTCAACAAACTGAAGCTGATAAAATAGCTTTTGCAGAATACTTTATGCGTATTCCATCTGATGCTCCTAAGAATTTTATTATTAAAGCTCCTAAATATTCTGTTAATGGATTGTTTACAAAAGACGGTGTTAATACAAATCATCCTATTTTCCAACAGTTTAGACAAGTATTTATACAAGAGCTTCAAGATATGGCTACAGCTATAAATGTTCTATTTGAACATGAAAGTGGTAAAGTTCGTCTTGATACAGATGAAAAATCACCTACTTATGGTATGCCTATATTTAAGCCTGGATTTGCTAATGATGCAGAAACTGCTCGTAAACTTTATAATAACTATCATACTAAGAAAGGTAAAATTCTTAAAAAACTTTCTACAGGTCAATATAGTCTTTTAGGAGATGTATTTACTTCTGATAGGTTTAAAGTTACTATTCTTAATGAAAATGGTAAACTTGAAGCTGTTAATTTTGCTGATGAGATATTAAAACATTTCAATCTTCTTTACGGGGGAGCTAATAATACTTATCTCCATACAACTACCACAAGCAATGGCGTGACTGTTCAACTTACCGATGAACAAAGTGCTATTATAAATGAACAACTTTCTAAGTTTATTATAGCTTACTCAAGTAGAGCTGTAAATGAGCTTAATGTTTATAGGAATTTTATTCCTGAAGGACTTCTTACAAAACGTAATGCGGCTGAATTTGCTCTTAATCATAGACTTATGTATATTAACTTCAATGATTTATTTGAGGGAGATACTAAGTTTTATAAAGATACACAAACTTTTCTTAAACGTGCTAAAGAAGCACAAGGTTCTGGTGTTCCTTATGGTATTGTAAATTATCAAATGGATTTATCCGAAGAACCTACTCTTGTTGAAAGTCCTCTTAATAATATAACATTTAATCACATATCTGTTGATGGAGTTACTTCTCAAGTTAAAATAAATCAATATAGTAAATTTAGAGGAGTAACTATTAAAAATACTATTAGAACTGGTGATACAATTGGTACATTTGTAACTGATAATAATGGTAATCCAGTTAAAGACGAAAATGGTAATTATAAGTTTGAAAAGCCTGGAGTTTTAGCTAAGACTCTTATAGATGCTCTTGTTGCATCTGGCATGAGTAAACCAAATGCTAAAATTCATGCTGCTAATATGATGGTGGGTTATACTAACACTACTGTCAATGATGCACAATCTTATATTACTTTTGAAGAATGGGTTCGTCGTATAACTGCTCGTGGTCAACTTCCTCAATATAAAGAACTTATAGATGCTGTACTTGATGAAACTAAGCCCTTAGATGCTAAAACTATTGGTCAGTTTATTCAAGTACAAAAGAACTTTTATTATGACCAACATTATAATGCTGAACTTGGAGTTATAGCTCCTCGTCAGATTAAAAATGCTGAATTTGTTATCGTTCCTCGTCTTGTTCGTGGTACACAACTTGAACAAGTTTATAACTTAATGCGAGAATTTAATATCGACCAGCTTAATACAGAAGAAACTTCTAAAGCAGGTAAATGTAATGTTCTTATATTATGGGATAATGAAGGAAATTTGACTGACGCTAATATAGCAGATTTTAGAGCTAATGCTGTTCATGCTACAGAATATTATAATTATAATTATCTTTATACTCAACAAGAAACTCCTCAACATCTTGCAGCTGAGAACAAAGCTGGTATTCAGATAATGAAGAAAATTATAGATAACATTGATTCTAATAGTGAACTTTATCCTCTTAAACAAAAGTTCTTTAATTTATATTCTCAAAATATTGTAGATAGTTATGAGAATTTAATGCAAGAACTTCATATTAAACAAGATGAAAATGGAGAAATAAGTGCTTTTGACCAAGCTATTCTTTATGATATGCTTAAAGAAGAAGTTGGTCGTCTTGGTCTTGATAGTAATATGATGGATTATGTTACTCTTGACAGGGATGGTGTTCCTATGATGCCAACTTATATGAGTAATGTTTCTACTAAACTTGAAAGTATTGCTCAAAGTTTGTTTAATAATCGTATTACTCGTCAGAAACTTCCTGGTTGGCATGCTGCTCAGATTACAAATGTTGGTTGGACTGCTCTTAACGATACAGTTGATAAACGTAGTTATAGTAAAAAACTTCAATATCATCCTGATGGTAAGCCTTATGTTGAAATAATGCTTCCTAAGAGCAATTTCCAAAATCTTGAATATAATAAACCAGATGGTACTACTAAAACAGATGAAGAACTATTAGCAGAACTTGCTGAATCTGGACTTGATACAATGATTGGTTATCGTATTCCAACTGAAGGTAAACAATCTGTTTGTATTATGAAAGTTGTTGGGTTTACAGATGATGCTCTTGGTTCCACTATTGTAGTTCCTGATGATTGGGTTTCTCAAACTGGTTCTGACTTTGATATTGACTCTGTTTATGGTATTCATTTTAGTGGAGAAGTAAATAAAGAAACTGGTAAATTAGAAAAAGTTCAATATAATAAAGAAGATAAACGTTCAGATAGAAAAACAAAAGGACGTAATAATGAACTTCTTCAAACTATGATTGATATTCTTTCACATCCAAGTTCTTTAGAGGAAAATCTTTCTCGTTCTAACTTTGAAGATATTATCAACGATAGAGATGAAGTTATAAATTCTGAACTTGCTAAACTTAGAAAAGCTCGTTCTCCTTATGATTTCTTCGACCAAGCTGCATATCAAGAAGATGTAATGAGTGGTGCTAAACTTAAAGCATTTAGTGTTACTCGTGATACTTTTTGTTCTATATGTAATACAGTTCGTCCGAACATTAGTGTAGGTAAAACTGTTTCTGTTATTTATAAGAAAGATGACGGTTATACTGAAGCTGGTCTTAAGAAACATTTTGGAAATATAAAAAGACTTAAAGATGGTAGTGGTTGGATTGTAACACATGATACTTTAGGTTGGACTTTAGATAATAAAAATGTTGTTGGAAAGATTCTAACAGCTTATTCATCTCAAACTACAGCTCATATTCTCGATGCTGTAAAAGAAGGTTCTATCCCTAATGTTAATGATTTTACTTTCCAAGTATATAAGTTATTTCCTGATATAGGTTCTGATTATAAAACTGCTATTGCATTTATGATGCAACCTGGTGTTACTAGAATAGTAAATATTTATAATGCTAATAAATCTATATATGGAGAAGAATCTGGTAATGCTATAAATGAAGCTATTAAACAAATAGCTACAGAAATACTTAAGCTTGATGGAATTTCTATTCCTAAAAATGCTAGTGTAAAAACACTACTTAATAAACTTAAAAATATTTCTTCAGAAATAGCAGAATTATTTGATGTAGTTGAAGCTGATAAATTTAAAATAGAAGATACAGCAGCAGCTAATATGCTTAATATTTCTGCTTCTAAACTTAGAGATAGAATTAATCAAACTGGTGAGTTTAGCACTACCTCCCCCGTAGGAAGTAGAAATCAATTACTTTATGATTTAGGTGTTATTCTACAATATAATAAACTTAATATTTTAGCTAATGATATTTCTGCTTATGCAAGAGTTTGTAATCCTGATAAGTTTGGTGCTAAGCAAACTATTTATGCTACTGCTAAAGTATTTGATGATATTCAAACTCTTGTAACCGCATCTAACCCTTCTCTTACTGTAAATGGTAGAAGTTTTATTGCTGCTATTTATCCTGAAGTATTTAGAGGTATAGATGGTTATATGAAAGAAACTTCTATCGCAGAATCTGCTTATCCTCCTCTTAATGCTTTTTTACGATATGCTACTGCTCCTTCTATTAAAATAAATAGGGGTTTGTTTGCTACACAGTCTGATGAATTTAGGCGTGAAGTGGAAAAACTAGCTACTCTTTTTAGTAATGGTAGAACTCTTTCTGAAAAAGAATATAAAGATTTTCAGAATTATATTCTTAATTATATTTATAGTCAAGCAAAAGCTATAAGTAACGCTGTTACTTATAAAGATGGAAATTTTGTTTATACTCAGACTGATACTCTTGAAGAATGTAGTCGTATTTATGGATATGGTAAAACTCCTAATCTTGAAGTAACAGATAAACATGGAGAAATTGTTGAGTTTAAAGTAGAAGATATAAATGATCCTACTGAATTAGAAATTCAACAGTTTGCTAGTCTTAGTCCTGCTCAAAAAATTCATTATATTCAACAAACTTTTGAAAATAGTGGTGTATTTAAATATATAAATGTATCCCTTTATAATAGAGGTTCAAATGCAGGAAAACAGACTATTCAATATGTAGAAAATAATGAAGATATTGAAACTGTTTATAATGAATTTGAAAAATGTTTCTTTAATGATAATCCTTTAGTAGCACTTGCTGCTATGGATATTGTTAAATACGGTTTTGTTGTTGAAGGTTTTAAAATGAGAAAGAATGCTGTTAATAAAGTAATTAAAAATAGTGTTCTATTATCTGACAAAACAGGTATAATATCTGATATTTCAACAGCAATTGCTACAATTAAAGATAATGCTATTAGTACAAATCAACTTAGAAGAAATTATATTCGTAGCCATTCTAATAGTACTTTTATTTCTGGTAAAAGAGTTTATAAAAAGAAAGATGAACATGGTAATTGGAGATTTGAACTTACTCCTAGAGCTGATGGTATAATTCTTATAGACAATGCTGGTTTAGCTTCTAAATATGGAGTTATATATGACCCAGAACCTAACAATAGGAATTATCATCCTTATGAAACTAATAGTTATGTTAAGTTATCTTTTAATGGTGTATCAAATCTTTATAGGATTGTAAGTGTAAATGATACTTATATTCTATATCCTGTAAACAAACTTGAAGAGAATGAAAATTCTGATTTCTCTGTAAATCCTTTAAATAATAAATTTTTAAGTGAAGAATATTACTTAGGAATTATTAATGATTTTCGTGACCAACTTAGAGAAAGAGATAGAATTGTAGAAGAACAATTACAAAGTGCTCAAGAAGCTGCTAAATTAGAAAGTAGAGATTTAACTAAAGAGGAGTATAATGAAATTACAGAAAATGCTCCTACTGTAGATTTTTCTGCTGTTTTAGAAAAACATAAACTTGAAAGGGATAAATATAAACCTAAGACAGTTAAACGAGCAAGTGGTTTCTCTAAATCTTTTGATATTAATTCAAAAGATACAGTTAATACTGGAGGTTTTGAAGATGTTATATCTAAAGTAACAGAAAGATTTAGTGAAAATCCTTTTAGCACTCTTTATCTTCGTAGCACAGCTTTAAGTAATTATATAACTTCTACAGGTATTCATGGTAGTAGTATTCAAACTATTAATGGAAGACGTTATGTAATTCAAAAAGTTAATCTTTCTCGTTTAAATAAAAAATATATAGGAGAAGAAAATAAAGATGTAGTTGTAAAAGAATCTAATGCAGATATTCAAGAAATAATGCAAAAAGCTAAAGATGCTGGATATACTGTACATGATGTATTTATGATTACTCCTTATGAAGAAAATGTAGAAGTTATGCAATCTTCAGTTACTGAAGATATAAATGAACTTCCTAATTCTACAACATTAGGAGTTCAAGCTATGGCTACTATGTTTTCTCGTAGAAAATCTGAAGGTGATATTGAAGCAGCTAAAGCTCTTAAGTTTCTTCAAGATAAACAAATAACTGGTTCTGCTCCATCTGTAAGCGAAAATACTAAAGATGTAATTCAAACTACTGCTGAATATATAGATTGCATGGTTAGTAACTTGTTTACTGACATGAAATATTTCATTAAAGATGATAATTTACAACCATTTGCTATAAATAGTCCTGAAGCTATTGTTGCAATTAAAGCAGACCCTGCTATTAGACAGAGATTTTTGAAAACTCTTCTTGATGCTCGTGCTCTTGTTAAAAACTTTGCTATCATAAATGAACTTGATATTCAAGCTGAAGATGATAGTCTTAAACCTTTCTTGAATAAAATTAAAGAAAATATAAATAGACTTCAAAATGCTACAATTATTGCAGAAACTGAAAGACTTTTTGCAAATGAGTTTCTTGCTAAACTTAGTAAAAATCCTTTAATTCAACAAGATATTATTAGTGTTCTTGATGGTTATCATAGTGCTTCTTCTTTTGATGCTTGGGTTGGAGATTTACAAGAAAGTTCTTCTCCTCTTATTCAAATTGTATCTAAAGAAGTAATGGCTGATATTCGTTCTAAAGAAATGATGGCTATTAAACGAGTACAAGAATTTAGAAAGAAACTTGCTGATATTAAACGTAGAGCTAAAGAAGCAGGAGTAGATATTGATTGGAAAAAGATTATAGATGAAAATGGTAGATTTATTCAAAATTATAATCAAACTTTCCTTGATAAACTTGCTGAACTTAGAGAAAATATATCTGTAGCTAAATCTGAATACGGTGTTGGAAGTATAGAACATCTTAAAGCCAAACTTGCTTATGATAAATGGAAATTAGCTAATATAAATCAACCTGTTGTAGATGAATATTATCGTCAAAAGATTGATATAGAAGAACGTATGATTAATCAGTATGGTACTATTTATTCTGCTTATAAAAAACTTGCTGATAAACGTAGAGAACTTCTTAGTCATACAAGTAATGGAGTATTAGCTGATAATTATAAACAAGAACTTGAGGAAGTTAAGCGTGATATAAACAATCTTATTAATGATTGTGTTTATGACCAAGCTACAGGAACTTTCTTAGAAAAGTATCAAGTTGATGACCCAAATAATCCTTTTAGAGGAGAAGATAGAATTCTTTATAGTATAGATAATGCTTATGCTCTACAAGGGTATCTTAAGCAAATGAAAGAACTTAATGATAAGTATTTTGATGTAGATACTAAATTTGGTTTTCAAGAAGAATTAGATAGAAACCTTGACATAATTAATAATTATGAAATGAGGGATGCTAATGGGCATATAACTACTCCTATGGTAGAACTTATGAAACATGAAGATTATGTTAGAGCTAAAGAATGGTTAGCAAATAATGCTCGTTATGTAGCTACAGAAGAAGTAATGGATGTTGTTAATTCTGCTTTTAAGATATTTAGAGAGAATAAACAAGGTCGTAAACTTCTTTCTATGATTGCTAAAAAACAAGATGCTTATGACGAAAGAGGCATAATTGATGGACGTAAACTTACTGAAGAAAATATTCGTCAGTTATATGAAGAGCAACTTATAAATTATGGTATTCGTGAAAATCAAGTATTTAGCGATAGAACTCTAATTAGTAATTCTCCTACTGATGATACTATATTTACAGCAGCATTTTATAAAGGAATGACTTCTGATGGTGCTAAAAATAGTGAATATATTGCTAAAATAAATGAAATCAATAGAATACTTAAACCTCATTTTACTACACATGATGGAACTCTTCATACTGCTGAACTTTCTGAAGATGAAATAAGAACTCTTCGTAGACTTTATGAAGAACTTGATGAAATTAAGAAATATGTTAAAGGCAGTGCTACTAATGGAAGTAGTGTTCGTAAATTTATAGATGAACACGTTGAATTTGTTTATGATGAAGAGAAATTCCAACAGCAAGAAGATTTAGCTAAACAAAGAGGAGAAAGATATTATCGTATGTGGCTTTCTCTTAATACTCAAATAGTAGAAGATGAAGATGGCAACGATATATCTGTTCCTAATAGATATATCTATGGTTATGCTGTTCCTAAAGGATACAAGAAAGATGGAACTGGTGATAACACTTTCGTAGATAGTAGAAAAACTGGTGCTCTTCATACTATTCGTAGCTATACTCGTAGTAGAAAAACCCAATATTATTATGAAGCTTATAAAGAAGCACAAGCAAGAGGTCAAGAAGAGTTTAGAAAATGGTATGATGCAAATCATATTTATAATCCTTATACTCACACTGTAGAACCTCTTCAATGTTGGACTACTCTTGAGTTTGGTGAAGTGGGTAATGATGGTCAATGGAGTACTTCTATGGATTATACTCCTGCTTGGAACCAAACTGA
>CAJTXC010000002.1 GCA_910580135.1 uncultured Bacilli bacterium
AAGCTGTTAATGCTAAAGCTAAAATATATGTTCCAGCAATTGTTATATCTGAATATGTTAATCTATATTTTTCAAAAAGATTTGAAGAATTGCAAAGTCAATATCCTAATAAATTTAAAAACAAAAAAAAGGATTATTGGAATTCTTCAGAGTATGTAGATGATTGTGAATATATAAAGGGAGTTTTAAAAAATGACATATTACATAATATAGAAGTTATTGATGATGAATTCAATAGTATTAATATTGACCAAGTATTCTCATTTAATAATGCGGATTTTAATGATAATTTAATTATTCATATAGCTAACAAAAAAGGAATGTATGTTATTAGTGGAGATATGGATTTTCCAAAAATACCTATTAAATAATAAATAGGTATTTTATTTTCTCTTAATTTAGTTTATAATTAATTTAGTTAAATTTATTACTAACTATTTCTTTTGCTCTAGGAGTTGTTATACGTCCTCCCAAAGGGCACCAGATTGATAAAAAACTCGAACTTCGTGTTTCGAGTTTTAATATATTTTTTTTTAGGAAGAATAAAATGAAAAGATCATTTATCGTTACTGGTATAAGTGGTAGTGGTAAATCTACTATATCAAATTATATATATAAACATTATAAAAACTCTACACTAATTTCTATAGATACTTTAAAAGAAAACATTTCGGAATTAGTGGGATTTTATAATTATAAACAAAAACAAAGTTTAAAGCAGATTATATATAATCTGTTTATAGAATTATTAAATGAATGTATGAAAAGAAGCGATGAAAACATTATAATTGAGTATCCATTTGGTCAAAAATAGGAGAATAAATTTAAAGAATTGGTAAATAAATATAATTATGAAGTAGTAACAATAAGACTCAAAGGTACAGATTTTTATACAATCTATAAAAGATTAAAAGAAAGAGACAATAGTTTTAACAGGCATCATAGTCACTCTTTAAATAATTATATTCCTAAAGAAAAAGAAGATTACAAATCTATAAGCACATTAAGTTATAAGCAATTGAAGCAAGATTACGAATCCGACAAATATTCATCTATAAATCTCGGAAAAGTAATAGATATTGTAAATAATAATCTTGATTATGATGAATTAATAAAACAAATAGATGGTAATTTAAAATAATCTATACAATATTTTGAAACAAAAAAACGCTTATTTAGCGTCTTTTTATTTTATTATTATCAAATCTTATAATCTTGTCTGCTTTTTCTAAAATATGTTCTTCTCTAGAAATAATTATTATCGTATGATTTTTTTTCTTTTCTTCTAAAAGATTTAAAGTTTTTTCTTGTAGATCACTTTCTAAAGTATCAATTATTTCATCAAACATCAGTATCTTGGAGTCTTTAAGGATAACCCTAGCTAACGCTATACCGCGTTTTAAATTTAAAGATACTTTGGCAGACGAACTATTTATATCCGTATTATAACCATCTTTTAAATCCATTATTTCATCATGAATGCCTAATTTTTCACAAACATCTTTTACTTCTTTAAAGTTTCCCGCAACAAGCATTAAATTATCTTTGATGCTTAAATCGAAGAAGTTAGGTTCTTTTCTTACTAAAGATATTAAATTATAAAATGAATCATCATCTATTTTTTCATAAGGAACGTCATCAATAAAAATATTGCCCTTATGTTTTCTATTCATTTTCATAAGTAGGTCAAACACACCAGTTTTACCGGAACCAGTAGGTCCTGTAATAACGGATATGCTATTAGGGTTAATGACGAATGAAACATCATTTAAAATAGGGTCTTTTTTATTACCATATAATACGTTTTCAAACTTTATTTTACCTAAATAATCCTTTTTATCAACGTAAGTTATATCCCCACTTACACTTCTATACTCAATTAATTTATTAAGTCTACCAAGGGATACTTTAGCATCTTCTATTCCGGTAGTAAGGGTTCCTATAATGTTATAATTTTCCGTTATTTTTCCGTAATAAGAATATATAACTAATATCGTACCAATCTCCATTTTACCTACCGAAAATAAATATACTCCATAAGCTGCTAAAACGTATCTTACAGCTTCTATAACCATTAAAACAACGTTCTTAACGATCGTTGAAAACGTATTAAATTTAGCGTGTTCCTTTAAATAATTAGAGCATTTTTCTTTAACTCTTTCATTTACGCTTTTAAATACGTAAAAACCTTTTATTTCTTTTACGGTATTAAATACCTCATGCGTCATAGCAGTTTTCTTATCTAAAGCTTGCTTTCTTCTTGTGTTTAACTTTCTATTAGTTTTATTAGAAAGAAAAAGCACTCCAATCATTAAAACTGAAACTATTACCGTTACAATAAAAATTTTAACATCAATCATGTAAAAATAATAATATATTATTAAGAACTCTAATATTTGGACTATCTTAATTATGGTATCAGAGAAAAACGCAACGATTATATCAATATCATTATTAATTATGTTGTTAAACTCACTTAACTTAAACCTTGACAAACTATGAATAGAATTATTTATAAAAGAAGAATACGCAAGTTTGGAATATGACTTATACATTTTCTTATATAAAATATAGTAAATAACTTGGTTTAAACCCGCACAAACGTAATAAATGACAGTTAAACCAAGAGTAAATATTATCATTTTATAAGAAGTATCAAAATCTTTATCAGTAGCATAATCAACTACTTTACCCCATAAAATAGGAATTATTAACAAAGATCCACGATAGCAAACAGAAATAATAAACTTTAATATAATTTCAAAAGAACACTTTTTCAGTATTCTTTTGGTTTCTTTAGTAGCACTATTCATAATTATTTAATGTTTTTATCGTATTCGATGTCCTGTATTTCATATTTTCTGTTTTCGGAAATGGTCTTCATAAGTTTATTAACGGATAATCCTACGATTGCTAGGATAAAGAAATATATAACACCAAATAACGAGAACGATGGTGCCGACTCGGTAAACAAGTCAATTAATGATGCACCAACACCCATTGCGGTAACAATCGTTAAGCTTCCGATTGATTTTTCTGTTACTTGCGATTCTAATCCTGCGAATAATTTTTCGGCTTGCGATAAATAATTCTTAGTCATTGACCATATTTGTTGCATATATGAAACCGTGTTTTTTAAAGTTTCATATCTATATCCAATTAAATCTAATGATTCTGTTAAAGAATTATCGTTTTTAGCAATCTTTTCCCTGGTACTTATATAAGTATTCATTTGGTTGATTCTTGAATCAATTAAAGTAACCGTTTTTTTGTATCCGTCAAGTTTATTAGTAAACGCAACGATTTCTTTACCCTTAACCTTGGCATTTTCCTTAACGGCGTCAATCTTTTCCCAGATAATTCTGTGCAAGTTAAGATATCTATGCAATTGTCCTTTAAATTCTCTTATAAATATTTGCTCTTCAATATATCTTTCAATTTGTTCTATAGATTTTGTTTTATTATTAATGAAATAATATTTATTACCCCTTACAACATCATAGTCATTGTTACTAAATTCAAAATACTTTTCTTTTTCTGTTTTAGCTAAAAGCGTTGCAATATCATTTTTAGTAGCCTTATTTAAAACTATAAAGTAAGGAAACACAGTTTCAATGTTTGCAAGTTCTTTAGGTACTGGAGCTCCTAAACTAAATATATAACCTATTGCGGGAGATAGCTTAGTTTCATAATAGCTAGCTAAGGAATCTATGTCATTAAATAACGAAAATTCATTTATATCAGAATCATTTAAAACAATAAGACCATCTTCAAATATTTTTATGTTAACCCCTGCTCTTGTTGTTACTTTAATAAATTCTAATCCATCAATTCCATAATCAATTGTACTTAAATCTAAAGCATCATGTAATTTTACTAGCTTTTTCTTATCTAAAGCAAGTTCTGATTTACCCTCTCTTAAAAAATCATATATTTCACTTAATTGTAGTGTAGTTCTTTGAAACCAACCACCTATATAAACCTTTTCTATTCTCATAATAACCTCACTACTTAATATTTTTATTTAACACTCATTGAGAAGAATCCTGCATCATCCAACTCAAAACCATAGTTATAGTAACATGCATGTGCGGCAGTTCTTACGTTATTACTCCATAATTCCACTTTTTTACAACCATGTTTTTTAGATATATCAAAAGCAACATCAAGCATCTTAGTTGCAATACCATGACGACGATAATCTTCCTTAACACCAACGTGGTTTAAAATAGAATATGTATTCATGTTTTCATAAATTGTATTAATAATAGTTATTTTAAGATGTGAAACTATTTTCCCATCAACAACACCTACTATATAAATTGAATTAGGATCCTTTCTATGTTTTTTATAAGTTTTCATTGCATACTCTAAAGATGTTTCTTCTTTAAACACTTCATTACAAAGTGCTACTACTTCAGGAACATCTTTCTTTTTCATTTCTCTAAAAGTTACTTCCATTATTTTTTCTCCTTACCTGTTTAAAAAGTATAAAACTTATTGTTTTTACATGTTGATAATATCATTAAGCCCCCCCCCGGTCAAGATTTTAACTTTTCCACAGTAAAAGAAAATGTAAAGTAAAAACAATAATTTTCACTTTACATTTTCATGTTGTATTCATCTTCAATAAATTTATATGTTTCTTTAAATTCTTCTGCTGCAACACCATATACTTTATCCATGTTAGTTACATTTAAATATCCGCCAGCTTTTATATTCATATCTCCTCCCCATGGTGATGGGAAAGTAATGTTTTCGTTTATTTGTATAAACTGTTGAGCATCGCCTTTAGGCTTATATAATCCTTTTTCTTCTGGATCTATATCATACTTTTTTGAAAAAGTACTATCACTTATTATCCATTCATTTTTATGACCATACTCATCTATAGCAACCTCTCCATCTATAACTTTTGCAACAACCCAACCTGGTTTATTAGTTTCTGGATCTAATTTTACTTCATTAACTGTTTCAACTAAACCTGTTTTAGTATAAGTAGTTATTTTTTCTCCTACAATTCCAGGTCTTGCTACTATTCTTGAAAATTTTTGAGCAGCTTTTGGTTTAACACCTTGTTCCGAAATAATATTTTGTGCATATTCTTTAGCATTAACCCTAATGAATTCTTCTTCTGATTTTTTATCATACGAAAGATATAATTTATTTATTGCTTTCATTTGTCCAATAGAATCTTTAATTTTATTTGCATCTTCTAATGAGAATGGAAATCTTTTAAGCATCTCCTCCATAAAGTCAGGCCCTTTTTTAGAAAATCTAAACACGGCATCTGCTATAACCCTAGTATCCATACCCTGAACATTTTTCAAAAATTCAAATGCTTTTTCAATTGAATCATTTTCTACGATTTTAAGAACCTGGATAATTGTTGGTACTTCTCTTGCATATGCATATCTACCATTACTATCACTTAAAAACTTTGTCCATTCTTCCTCTTTTCCAGGAACAATTAAGCTCAAACCTTCTTTTATCCATGTTTCTATATTATCATGTGCAAAAAGAACTTCTTCTCTTTTTTCTGCACCAATAGAGCTACCAATATTAGCCATTTTTTGATCAAATTCTTGTTTCGTCATACCATAGACTTCTTTATATGCATTTTCAATTGTAAAATTATTAGAATTCAATAAATGTCCATTAAAATTACATGCAATATCTTTTCCTATTCTCTGAGCATCTGATAATATACTAATAACATCTCTAAAATCTGTTCCAGCAGGAATTTCTATTTCTCTCATATCTATTACCTCCATATATTCTAGTTATAAAAAACAACAATTTTACATGTTGATAATAGCATTAACCCCCCCCCGGTCAATATATTGACTTTTCCACAGTAAAATAGATTGTAAACAAAATTTTTCATAAAAAATTAATAAATTCCTTTTTTTTACAATAATTTTTGAATTAGGTGGTATTATATAGTTAAGGAGGAAATATGGAAAATACAGTAATGAATAAAAAAACGAATGGTTGGTTAAACACTGACGAAAAAAAGAAGAATTTAATATTTGATTTTTGTGATGAGTACATCAAGTTTTTAAATAATGGTAAAACAGAAAGAGAAGCATCTAAAATAATTGTTGATGAATTAGAAAATAATGGTTTTAAAAATATTAATACTGTGGATAAGTTAGATGATGGTGATAAAGTATATATGCTTAACAGAGATAAAAGTGTATATGCTGCTATTATTGGTTCTGATAGTATGGTAAATGGAATTAATCTAGTTGGAGCACACATAGATTCTCCAAGATTAGATTTAAAACCTAATCCACTTTATGAAGATGCAAAACTTGCTCTTTTAAAAACTCACTATTATGGTGGAATTAAAAAATATCAATGGACTACTATTCCACTTGCTATTCATGGAGTTGTAGTTAAACCAAATGGAGATAAAATAAATATTGTAATTGGTGAAGATGATAATGATCCTATATTTACAATAACTGATATATTACCTCACTTAGCTCAGGAACAATATGAAAATAAAATAGGAAAAGCTATAAAGGGTGAAGATTTAAATATTTTAATTGGTAGTATTCCAACAGAAGAAAAATCTGTTAAAGAAAATATAATGAACATTATATACGAAAAATATAACATAGGTGAAATAGATTTCTATAGTTCGGAACTTGAAGTAGTACCTGCATTTAAAGCAAGAACTTTAGGTTTTGATAGAAGTATGATTGCAGCTTATGGTCAAGACGATAGAGTATGTGCTTACGCTTGTTTAAAAGCTTTATTAGATGCTAACAAAAATAGCAAAACAATGGTTGCTATCTTCTCTGATAAAGAAGAGATAGGAAGCGTTGGAAACACTGGGATGCGTTCTGAAGTATTTGACTTATTTGTAAATGAAATTTTAACTAAAAAAGGAGAAAACACACCAGGAGCAATAAATAAAACATATTGTAATTCCATGATGCTTTCCGCAGACGTTGGTGCAGGTGTTGATCCAAATTATCAAAGTGCTTCTGAACAAAACAATGCATCATTTATTGGTTACGGTGTTGAGCTTAATAAATACACCGGTTCTGGAGGTAAATCAGGAGCTTCTGATGCAAACGCAGAGTTCGTTGGAAAGGTTAGAGGTATCTTTGAAAAGAACAATATAAAATACCAAGTTGCAGAACTTGGAAAAGTAGACTTAGGTGGCGGCGGAACCATTGCATACATCTTAGCGGATAAAGGTATGGATGTTATCGATTGCGGTGTTCCTGTTATTTCAATGCACTCACCATATGAAGTTACAAGTAAATACGATGTATACTCAGCATATGAAGCTTATAAAGCTTTCTTTGAAGAAGAATAGAGAAATTTAAATATTTCTCTTTTTATTTTCCATAATAATACTGGTGATAACAATGAAAGTAAGATTAGGTTATGTAGCACTTTCTAAAGCTATGAATGATATAACAACATCAAGTACGATAACATACACTAATTACATAAATAAAAATTATACTGTGGATAAGTTGTTAGATGTTACAAAAAGTAATTTAGATGCTTTAAAAGAACTACTAATTTATAACGTTAAAAATAATATTCATTTTTACAGGCTAACCTCTAAATTAGTTCCTCTTGCTACTCACGACAAGGTATCATTTGATTATATAAAACCATTAGATAATAAATATAAAGAAATTGGTAATATCATAAATGATAGCAACATGCGAGTAGATACTCATCCTGATCAATATGCAGTATTAAATAGCATGGATAAAAAAATTATTAAAAATACATTTAAAATATTAGAATATCATTATAAGGTGTTAAAAGCATTAAAAATTAATAACCCAATAATAATATTACACGTTGGTAGTAGTGCATGTGGTAAAAAAGCATCAATTACTAGATTTATAAATAATTTTAATAAACTTCCAGAACATATACAAAAATGTATTACCGTGGAAAACGATGATAAAATATATAACATAAAAGATGTACTTAACTTATGCACTAAATTAAATATACCAATGGTTTTAGATTATCATCATTATATATGCAATAACGATGAAGAAAAAATAGAAGACTACATAAAAGAAATAATGAATACTTGGAAAAATATTAATCCAAAGTTTCATTTTTCATCACCTAAAAGTAACTTAAAAAAAGAATTTAGAAGTCATCATGATTACATAAATTCTGATGATTTTATAAAATTCATAAACATACTAAAACCATATAATAAAGATGTAGACATAATGTTAGAAGCAAAAGCTAAGGATGATGCTATCTCAAGACTAGTTAGAGAGCTTAAATATAAGACAAATTATAATTTTTTAGATGAAACTACTTTCATTATTTAACATAACAAGGCTTTTTATATATTTAATTTTAATCAATAAAAATATAATATATTAGAAAGGAGTGTTTAGTATGTATTATCCTGGATATCCTGGAGGTTATGCATATCCAGTTTATGACAACAATAATAATAGTGGTTCAAGCTGGATTTGGATTATAATAGTTGTATTTATAATTTTCTTCCTATTCTGGGGAGCAGGTTCTGGAAACAGAAACGGTTGCGGATGCGGATGCAATAACAATTGGTAATAAGAAAAAAGACCATTAATTGGCCTTTTTTTGTTGTTTTAAATCTTTAATAATATTTATTATAAGGAATATCACAAAGATTAATACTACAGTAATTATAGATTTAGAAAGCAAACTACCTTCAATGCTAATTAATGATTCCTTAAATAAATCTATTGTATATTTCATTGGTAAGAAGTTAAATAATTTTTGAAATCCATTAGATACAGTTTCTATTGGGAATGTTCCTCCTGCTGCAGCAAGTTGCAACACTAATAATATAAGTGCAATAAACTTACCAACATCATTTAAATTTACTATTAAAAACTCAATAATTGATTCAAATGCACACGCAACAAGTATCATTGATGCAAAGTATAAGAAGTAATTAGTTACGTTAAATCCTAATCCTATCTTTAATAATACGCCTAGAATAACACCTTGAAGTGATGCAAGTCCTAAATAACAAAATGTTCTTTTTACTTTATTTTCTGCGTTTCTACTAAATAATTTAAATCTATCATTTGCATCATAATATAATATTATAAATAACATTAAAGATCCCACCCATAAAGCAATTGATATAAAAAATGGTGAGAAAGCAGTACCATACTCGGTAACTTCATTAACATCTTTTTCTTCTACTTTTACTGGGTTAGCAGCAAAATCTTCCAAACTAGTTAGTTTTTTCAAATCATTATTAGTAGAATTTATTGAACTTGCAACTTCACTTTTAGCAGTATTAACACCATTATATAACGTGTTAGTTCCACTAGCTAAACTACTACTTCCTTTATTTATTTCATTTATTCCAGAAAGTACGGTATTTGATCCATTCCTTAACGTATTAGTACCAACAGTTAAAGTCTTAGTACCACTAACTAACTTCGAAGAACCTGTCTTTAACTCATCTACACCTTGTTTTAAAGTACTAACACCAGCTTTTAATTCTGGTAATTTTTCTGTACCAGCACTTAATTTATCAATACCATCACTAACTTGTTTATTACCAATCGATAACCTGTTACCCGCATTCTTTATAAAATCACTTATTGTAAGTACTTTAGCAGTATTATCATCAATGTTGTTATCATTCATTAATTTAGTTATAAGCCCACAAGTTTGTGCATTATATGATGGCAAGCCAGAAGTACATGCCCCTAATTTTGCATTTTCAAAGGTAACACTTAATAATGATGGGTTAGATGTAACATAATTAACCAAAGTAATATAACTATTTAATCCTTCGGTAAAACTATCTTCTCCTTGTTTTAATGTGCTTACACCATTTTGTAAATCATCTAACTTAATAGATGCGCTACTAAGAGAATTAACTCCTGTTTGTAATTTACTTATTCCTTCGTCTAGTTCTTTAGCGCCTCCATATAAAGAGTTAGCACCATTGTTAACACTTAATACACCGTTATTAAATTCATTATATCTAGAACTCAAAGTGCTAGTTCCATCTTGAAGTTTATAAGCACCATCTTTAAGCGTACTTGTTCCATCAGATATTTGTTTTAATCCATCATCTATTTTTGCTACTTTTTTAGGAACACTATTTAAATTATCAGTTAAAGTAGACACAACTTCTTTAGAAACGTTACTTCTAACTTCTTTTTCTGCTTCTAAAACCACTCTACTTATTATTTGTGATGCTAAATAATTTGATTTCTGGTTTGGAGAATAAGTAATAGTTGCTGCTTTCTTATTTTCCTCACCCGCACTTAATAAATTGCTAGTAAAATCACTTGGAATTGTAATAACAGCGTAATAGTCTTTATTATTTAAGCCTTCTTCTGCTTTTTTACTATTAACAACACTAATACCAAGTACGTTTTTTTCTTTTAAGCCATCAATTAAATCCTCGCCCTTACTTTCACCATTTACTTTCTTATCTTCATTTACGATAGCAACTGGAATATCATCCATGTGTCCGTATGGATCCCAATAAGCTTTTAAATAAAAGAAACTATACATAAATGGTATTAAAAGTACCGCTGCAATAACAACATAGTTAAACCAAGTTTTATTGATCTTTTTTACTTGTTTTTTATTATCTTTTTTCATTCATAATCCCCCAATCTTCAATTAAATAATCCTTCTTTTAAAATTTTAGTAATGTTTTCAGTTACCTTCTTTTCATCAAGTTCTTTATCCCATTCAAATATTACCGAAACGTATACCTTATAAATTATAAAAGCACATAAATCTACATCACAATCTTTAATGTATCCCTTATCAATAGCCCATGAAAGGCGCATCTTTATAAAATCAAGTATGCCATCATCAAACATTTTTATGGAGTTTTTAGAAGAAATAGTATTTAACTCATCAGCTTCTTTTGATAAAGTAATAAACAATTTAGCTTCTTTTTTATATTTAAGAAGTTCATATAAGACTTTATTTACTCCTTCAAAAAAGTCTTTTTCATCAGAATATTTAGTTATAATACCCTTCATATGTAAAAGTTCCTCTTCTATTAATGATTTTAATAAGCTTTCCTTATCATCAAAGTAAGAATAAACCGTTTTCTTAGTAACGTTTGCATTTTTCGCAATTTCATCCATACTAACTTTCTTATACCCATATTTTGTAAATAATTCTCTTGCAGATATTAATATTTCATCTTTCTTATTACTCATAATCCCTCCAGTATACCAATAAACCATTTCGGTATACCAGTATAGTATATGACCATAATAAAAGAAAGTCAACCAGTTTTGACTTTCTTAATAATTTTTAATTATTTAATTTCATTTTCCCATAATCCATGTTTATTACAATATGAATATAGTTTTCCTTCTTTCACATCTTTAAAAGTTACTGTTGCAGATACTCCTGGTTTTAAATAATAAACTTCTTCTTTTTCATCTGTTACTAAAGCTATCCATTCAATATAATGATCTTCATCCATAACATGGTTAACTGTCACTACAACATCATTCTCATTTAACTCATATGCTGGAACATGTTTTTCTACTGCGGCATCAACCGAATTGGATTTTAAAGTAATCATTTTCTCGTTGCAACATTTAATACCACAATCATCACAATTGCAATAATTTATTATTTTGACTAAAGCTCCACACTTAGAACATTTTTTTATAACTAATTCTTTTTTCATTAATTAATCCTCCTACTCTATAGATACTATTAGTATATCATAGAATCCATAAAGTTTAATCTTTAAAAATTAGATGATATGGATACCCTCTTTTATCTACCTTATCCAAATTTAAATCAAGGTCTTTAGCTAATTTAAGTAATTCATCACATTCTTCCATTACTGATTTTGTATATTTTTTTATTTCTATTTCTATAAAATAGCCAAGTTCTTCAACGCAGTCCAATGCCACTTCATACTTATCTAAATAAATAAAAGAACTTCTTATTTTATCTACTACTACAACTTGAACTAAACCCAAAACTTTTAATATTTTATCCATGTCTTTATCGTTATTAATTTCTACTTCGTATTCATCACAAGACATATCACTATACCAATTTTTATAATTTAATATATTTTTATTACCCCTTTTTCCTATTCTAAGCCACTCAGTAATAGGACTAGAATTTAAAAAACTTCTGTAAGTTGGCTCATAGTATGTATCAATTTGTCTAATTTCATTAATAAACCTAGCATTATTTGTCATAAATATTTTTATTTCTTCAAATTCTTTTTTAGATAACTTTATCTTTATTTCCGTTTCTATATCATTTTTATTAACATTACCATATATCAAATAACTAGCACTACAATCTAATATTTCACTTAGTTTTATTATCATTTCTAAACCTGGTTCAGTTCTATTTTTCTCCCAACTAGAAATTGTTTTATCCGTAACAAAAAGTTTATCTGCTAATTTCTGCTGACTTAAACCTTTCTTTTTTCTTAAATTCATAATTCTAGTTCCTAAATTCATATATTCACACCTCTTAAATGAATTATAACATGCATGAAGTATAAAAAAATTCTACAAAATGTAGAATTTTTTAAGAAGTCTTTTCATTATTACCAATTAAATTTATTATAGAATATATTTTTTAAATTAATACAATGTAAAATAAAATTACTGTTAAAAAAAACAAATCGTAATGTTTCGGTATTATTATCAATATGGTGCGTGAGTAAACCACATTTGAAAAATCACATAAAGGCTAATTTCTAAATCGATTATAACATCATTTATATAGTTTTGCGCCTAATAATCTAATCTTTGGGAGAAATTGTAATTTTTTAGGTTAATTCTTTCTTGTGATTTAAGTGTATTCCAATATGTCCTATTCCTAATATAATTGTTGATGTAATTAAGAATACATTTTTCCCATATATACCCAATAATAAAAATGCAATTATAGGCAATGTAGCACCTGCAACTGGTATACCTAATAAACTAATATACATATCTCTCATTGTTTTACTGCTTTTGAAGTATCTTATCCAATATATTTCATATAAAATCATCAGAATAAATGCAATTAACAATATACTAGACCAATTTGAGATTTTATTTATATTAAAATCACTAAATATCAATGATGTACAAGTTACTAACATTTCCCCAATTCTTTCAAATATTAGTAATATTTTATTCTCTTTTTTTACATATTTATCATAATTTTTAGGTTTATTTTTACTCCATATAATATTAGGTATTATTAGCATTAGCAAAAATATTAAACCTATATACGAAAATCCAAAGTGAATATTCATTATTTCATCTCGCTTTCAAATTGTAATTTGTCGTTATATATATAATCTTAAACAATATATTAATGCTAACACTACTGCCAATAATAAACTATAAACGCTATTTTGGGGTTTCACATATAAAACAAGCATTGTCCCTAAAAATAACAATGTGTCTATTATACTTTTAAAATAAAAATACCAAATACCAATACTAAAAGAAAATAATAACATTACTGCTAATATTACACTAGAAATTATAATTGAAATTTTATTATTTCCTTTTGCATACCAACAGATAAATGCAAGTATTGGAGTTATAGCAGTTATTCCATACCAAATCATCATATAACTTTTAGGATTAAAACCACTGAACATAATTGCGTATAAATGGTAGCTTACTGTCATACCTATAAAAAATAAAAATACATTTAAACTTGCTCTTAATGGTGTTGCACTAAACGCCGAAATAATGATTGCTAGGAATATCCATATTCCAAAATCAGAAAAAACATTTCCTAAATCTAATATTCCTAGTATATGTTGCCACCATATCGCATCATTAATACCTAAATTATCTAACCATTTAGAAAATATACCTAAAACTATTCCTAATAAGAATATCAAAAATGTATTTATAATTTTTTTACTTGTTTTTAAAGTTTTATCAGGAGTCCTTATCTTATCCAAAAAATTTTTCATATTATCTCCAATTCTACAAATTACTATTTGTATGATAGATTAGTAAAAAATATAATTAATATATATGTACACAAATAATAATTGAACTTATACAAATATTATAATACTTTTCATATCCTTTTTAAAGTTATCGTGTACATTTTCCTTTAAGAAATTCAAACAGTTTTATAATTTTTTATGCACCAAATCAAGAGTTACTCTTTTAGCAGATAAGGGTGTATTACAAATAACCCACTTTTCATACCTAAAAACTAACCGATTTTTACATAAATTTAAGAATGTTATTAATTTTCTTTTTTAACCCCTTATAAATTTCTAGTTTTTCTTTTACTATCTGCATAATTAATAAAACTCATTTCAAGCAAACAAAAAAGGATTAACCGAAATTAACCTTTGTTTATTTGAAAGTCGAATTAGTTCGACTAATTTCCCTATGGTGGACCTGAATAATCTAAAAACAAACTTTTTTGTCTTTAGAGGTGGGTTCGCACTAATAATAAGACTGAGTTCATAAAACTCTTCTTTTTTTCCTTTTTTCACTTTGGAATACTAAGAAATATGCAATTATCCCTATTTAATTTAAGTATATACAAGTGTTTACTATAAATCAACGATTTACATTAATCACTTTTAAATTTCAGTAATAATATGTGTTTATGAGATTATTTAACTATTTAACCACTCTTCATTAAATCTTTTTTTAAATTCTTCTTTAACATCCTCTAATTTTGTATTTATTCCTTTTTGATTTAAATATTCATAGAATGATTTTGAACTAAGTGTTTTATGTTCTATAATATCATTATAATAAGTAACCATCTTTCTAGCTGTATCCTTAAGTTTAATATTATACATTGTATCATTAACTACTCTATTAATTTTTTTATCATTGTTTTCTTTAGCATACTCTAACATTGGTTTAAATACATTTTCATATAAAAAATTTAATATTTCTTTTTTCTTTTCTTCTTCTGTCATTTGTTATACCTCATTTCTTTTTTATTATTATCTCTATATTATGTACCTTACATATTAACTTTATTAAATCAGAATTATAAGTTCTTCTACCACTTTCATAATTTTGTATAGCTCTTTCACTTTTTCCAATAGATTTTCCAAATTCTCTTTGTGTGAGCTCAGTTGCTTGTCTTATAAATCTAATAATATCTTTTGGTTCATAATCATTAAATTTGACTATCATATTCTGTATCATCACCTCACCCGCATAAAAGCTATATTCGTTGACAGTATACCAGTTTGGGTGTATAATTAGTTCATAAACCACCCATAGAGGTATAGTATTTTATATAGTTTAAGGAGTTGATAATGTGAATAAAAGTTTTGATATTAATTTAGTTATGAATAAGTTAAGGGAAAAAAAGAAGATTTTTCGTGATGAGAATGATTTTAGACAAGAATTAGATGATACTATACGAGATATGTATGATAATTCTAGAGTTAAAATAGAATATCCAGCACCTTTTAATTCTAAAAAAGGTATTGATATTGTAGTTAAAATTAATGATGATTACTACCCAATTGAACTAAAATACAAAAGAAAACACTTTAAAGGTATTGCTGATAATGTGGAATATGATTTACCTTATGACAGTGCTCAAACTGAAAATAGTTATCGTATTGTAGAAGACATTGAAAGAATAGAGAAATTTAAAGATAATGAACCTAAGTTTAAGAAAGGGTATACTCTATTTTTAACTAATGATTTATCTTATCTAAATGAACCTAGAGAAAACTCACAATATAAAGATTTTTCTGTTCATCAAGGAAATATTTTAAATGGTACTTTAACTTGGGCTGAAGGAAGTTCTAAACTAGAAGATAAAAAATTTAATAGTCCTATTATATTAAAAGGTACTTATACTATGAATTGGAAAGAATACAGTAATCTAGATAGTGAAAATGGGAAATTTATGTATTTGATTAATGAAATAAATAGATAATAATATTCATTTAGAATATTTATTATAAATAAAATTTTTAAAATGGAAAGAAGGGAAAAAATGAAAAAAATTTTATTAACATTGTTAGTAGTGTTTAGTTTTATGTTTATAACTACTAATGTTGTTAATGCAGAAGAAGTAACAGGAGAACAGACAGAACAACAAACATTAAAAGTGCTTGATAGTAGTGCACTTGATGTAATTGATAGTACATATAATATTGATAAGAAAGAAAGTGAATTGGATTTAAGTAACTATGATTCTATTATTAAAATACAAGAATCAATAAAGAATGATTATATTAATAAGATAAAAGAAGCAGGATATGATACTTCTAAAATAAATAATGGTATACAATTTAATGTTCAATTTGCCTTTTTAGATGAAAATGGTGATTTTCCAGATATTCATAAAATTAATGTTGAATTGAGTGAAAATTTAAATTCTATTGGAAAAAAGGTAATTAATGTAAGTTATTCTAGTACATCCGCTTATAATCAAACAGATTTAAACTATGTTAATAATAAAGTAAGCAGTATTAAATTACAAAAATTTGAAAACATGGATACAATATGGCATGTATTCGATTTTGGGGAGTCTGCATGGTTTGAGAAAACAAACGAATATATTAATAATTATAATTATTCATCATTAGTTAATGATAAAACAATTACCGTTAAAGCTATGAGTGGTGGTTGGGGTACAACTCCAGAAACTACTATGTGGGGTCCTACAGTAAAATTATACTTCTTTAAAAATGATGTTTTATATGCTACTAAGGACATAAATTTTAGATTTATTTTTGGTACTATGCTAGATAATGGAACTCCCGTTGTTATGGCTAAGCAAGATGATAATACAGAAATTTATAAAGAAATGGCGAAAGAATTAGAAAAGCTAGGATTAGATAATGTTATTGGTTGTTACGAATTAGAAGCATACGGAGATACTTATAATAACATGTCTATATCATTTAGTATTGATAGTAAATATAATGGTAGAGGTGTAAAAATACTTCATAGAAAAAGTGATGGAACGTTTGAAACATTTGATACTAAAGTAGTTAATGGAAAAGCTACTATAACAGTAAGTGAGTTTTCTCCATTTATAATAGCATTAACTGATGATGATCCTATTACTGCAACTAAGTTATCAAACAATGCTCAAACTTCATCAATGGATATAGCAAAATATGTAGTATTAGCTTTAGGCTCTTTAATAGGAATTACATATATACTAATTAATAAAAAGAAAATAAAGAAAGTAAAGAAAGTAGCAGCTTAGTTGCTATTTCTTTCTATTTATGAAGAAAAAATTGAAAATAAAAACTGATAATATTGTGTTAATTATATTAGTTTTAGTGTTCCTATTTGCTATTGCTAAAATTACACTATTTGTAGTAGATTTAAATAATAATAAACAAGATAATAAAAAATTAATTGATGAAGTAATTGATAAAAAAATAGATAAAAAAGAAGAAAAAGATGATAAGAAAAATTTAGATTTTGATAAGTTATTATCTATTAATAGTGATACTGTTGGTTGGATTAAATTTAATAATGACAAAATAAATAACCCTATTGTACATACCAGTGATAATTCATATTATTTAACTCACTCTTTTTATAAGAAAAAGAACCAGGCAGGAGCAATATTTATGGATTATAGAAATAACTCTTTTGATGATAAAAATGTAATATTATTCGGACATAATATGAGTGATGACACTATGTTTGGAAGTTTAAAAGATGTATTTAAAGATGACTTTTTTAAGGAGAAAGAAAATAATTATATAAAAGTGTATAATAAAGATAATGAGCTTCTAACCTATCAAATTTTTAGTTACTATATAATTGAAAAAGAAGAATATTATATAACTACAACTTTTAGTAATGATGATGAGTTTAGCAAGTTTATTAATACAATTAGAAAAAGAAGTAAGAAGAATTTTGATGTTAATGTGGATGTAAATGATAATATACTTACTCTATCTTCTTGTGAGGGATTTGGCGGAACGACTAAGAGAAAAGTTATACATTTAGTAAGAGTGAATAATTAAGCTGATAATATGTATCACATCGGTTAGTTTTATCTGTTTTGTAATTATAATAATATTGGAGGTGTGTTATGAATAATGAAGTTCTTAACGATAATTATGTATCTAAAATAAGTCATATTGTTGGTAAAGTTCATAATGTTTCTTTTGAAGTATTCTTTGATGATATTAAGATTTTTGAATTAGAAAACTCTATGATCGTGCTTATGAGTATGAGAGATGGTACAGGAAATATGAGTGCAGTATTATTAGGAGCAAAAGACTTGGAAACTAAAAATACTATTAAAAATATTAATTTAAATGATAAGTATTTAATTACTGGTAATATCCCTTTTGATTTAGATTATGTATATGAGGGATTAAGGGAAAGAATTAAAGATGATAAGAAAATAAAAAAAGAAATGTTAAAGAATAAAGTGTTATTTGTTAAAGCAATACAGAAGATAGAACATAAAAGAAACGGGGTGTAATAATAATGGATATTGGTGGAGATGAGTTATTTGGTATTGATATTGTAGAAGTATATGATTACAGTCTAGATAAAGCTTATAACTTGATTAAAGATAATACAGATTATTTAGATAATATTTCGATTGATGAAGTAAAAGAAATAAAATTTTCTTCTTATAAAGACATTATTATTTTATTAAGAAATGGTATTTTATTAGTTAATGGGAAAGTAAAACTAGAAAATATAAAGACAATTTGGGCTCTAAGTGGTGTATCTATTTTTGCTTTTAGTAATGATAATATTATTACTTGTTTAGTTGGAAAATCTGAAGCTACCAAATTTATTAATAATAATAACTATCAGTATAAAAAAATAATTATTACTACTCTTACAATGGTTGCATTGACACACGAGAGGGATATTAAAGTATTTAAAACATTAGTTGATGATGTAATTGACTATAATAGATACTTTGATATTGATGATATTGGTTATGTAGAAGAAAATGAAGATGTAGTAGTAATTAAAAATGATAAAGTTTATTCTTTATTTGTTAAATATGATTATTCTAATGATTTCCCTAGTGTTATGGTTGAGGGAGAGATAGAAGTAAATAAAAAAGTTTATGTAACAGATTCCAATTATATGAACTATACAGAGAATATAATTATGTTAACTGATAGTAATACCTAAAAAAAGAACAAAATGTTCTTTTTTCTTTATGAGGCGGGATTTTCTAATAAATTGATATTAAAATAATACTATAAAGGAGTGATAAAATTTGTTAAATCAAACAGTTTTAGTTGGAAGATTAGTAGATATAACTAAAATTAAAAAACTAAAAGATAAAGGTAAAATCTCAATTGTAACCTTAGCAGTTCCAAGGAACTTTAAAAATTCAGATGGAGAATATGATACAGATTTTATAGATTGTATATTGTATGATGGTATTGCTGAAAACACATGCGAGAATTGTCACAAAGGAGATATTCTTGGAATAAAAGGAAGAGTTCAAACTACTAATGATAAAAATATTAAGAATACCGAAATTGTTGCAGAGAAAGTAACATTCTTAACAAGTTCAAATAAATAAAAGGAAAAACGTAATACTTTAGGTTTTATGGTAATAACAGATAGTGAAATATATATTTTAAAAAATGAAACAAAAGAAAACATTACTTCATATTTCTACAATATTATAAATTGTATACATCAAAATGATAGAATTTTATATTTTACCCTTTCTTATTCAAAAGAGGAATTATTAAGTAAGTATAAAAATTTTAATAAAAAGAATATTAACATTATTTATACCTCTACCCTTTCAATAGATGATATAGAACAATATATTGAAAAATATAGGCCAAATTATATTTTTGTAGATTACTTTACCTTAACAAAAAATAAAAGACATATGTATATTAACGGTAACAAAATTAAATATGTAAATGATAAAGTAAAAATTTATGAAATTAAATACTCTATTAAAATTTTTATAATTGTAAACTGGATAGATTATAAGGGATAAAGTGAAAATTTTTTTCCATTTTTCCCTTATAATTTTTTAAATTAATCTTTATTAAGATTTTTTCCCCTTTTTCTTTCTTCTCTTTTATTCTCTCTTTTACGTTTTCTTACTCTTATCTTCTCACAGTCTTCAGAACAACAAATTTCTTTATTTTTTTTATCAAATATTTTTTTACAGATAGGACATCTACCAATTGAACCATTATGTTTTATTTTAAATTCGTTTATTTTATCAGGAATTAACCTATTCATAGCAATACATAGATTATTAAAATATTCTACATACATACCATCATCTACACTATCGTGATTAAAGTAATTTTTTTTATCATCTTCGGAAAAAGAATCCTTCATTTCGGAAATAGTCATACAATTAAATCCGAAAATTTTTGAACAATAAATATTATTATAATAATTTAATGTTTCTTTTATATTAGCAATTTGAGTATTATTAATTCGTTTGGATCTAGATTTCCGATTATTTTCTTTAGGGATAAAATTAAATATAGATAATATTCTCTCATCTGCTACTTCACGTTCAGTACATAACGTATAATACATATAATTATAGACACTATTTACAATTAAATTATTACAAGGTATGATGAATTCATCATTTTCTAACTTAAACATTCTTCTAGTCGCTTCTAAATATTCTTTCTCTAACTTCTTAGAAATATAATAAGGGAAACCATATTTTTTTAACCATGACTTGATTATAGAGTGAACTTTCTTTTTTTGATAATAACTAAATTTAATAATTATTGGAGCTTGTTTTCTATCCTCATAAAAATCTACATTTGATATTTTTGAAAGACTTCTAGAACCATTAGAAAGATTTTTTTTTAAATCATCTTTAAAACTACTTTCATCAAGTTTTTCAACTAAGGTATTTTTCATTAATTCTAGTTTTTCAATATTGTGGATAAGAACTTCATTTGCCTTAGTAATAATTTCTTTTTCTTCGAAAATATTATATGCAACCATATAATTGCTTAATTTATTATTTATTAAAGATAAAATAGATTCTAATTCTAATAAGTCAGAATAGATATTATAATTCTTATATGATTTATTTTCAACTATAATTTCTTCTGGTGTATCACTTAGCGCTAATAAATTACCAAGACAATCTTGTGCTAAATCTATTACTTCACTAATTTTTTCTTTATTTAACACTTTATTACTAAGATATAAAGAAGTAAATTTACTTATAAATTTATTAATATTTACTGTCATATCATATTCTGCATCTGTTAATTGCTCAACTATAGGAAAATAATACATCTCAGAATATCGACTGGTTAAATCTGATATATCGGTTATTTCATATCTACTTATTACTTTTATTTTATTTTTTGAGGTTGCCAGTTCAAATAATTTTTTTCCTAAATTTAAGTACGCTTGAAAAAAAGCATCACATTTAATTTTATTTTCATCTCGTTCTTTCCTATTTATCCCTTTTATATAAGAATACTCCGTTGTATAAACTCCTTTTATGTTGTTTTCATTTAAAACTTCACTAATTGCAACCATATCTTCATCTTTAGAATCAATAATCTCATATCTTTCAAACATAGGTAAATTATCAATAAATATAAAAGAATTTTTCATATAATATCACCTCAAAAAATTTTTTCAATTTTGGAATCACATATAATATAAGGGGTTTCTCCTGATTTGTCGCCATTTTGTACAGTTCTATAAAATAGAATCTGTATATTTTTTTTGGTTAAATATTCTTATCAGCTGATAAAAAAGCAGAAAAAATAACATCCATATTATATCACTTATTCTGCCTAAAAACTAGAGTTTCTAGAGCTCTAAAAACAATGAAAAAAAGGAGGAATATTATGACAAACGTATTGCTCACCAATGAACAAGCTAAAACATTAGCTCACTTTATATATGGTTATTTAAATGACTATATAAAAGATAATGATGAAGCATTTCAGAGTTTCATTTTTAACATAACAAAGAAAGGAATGATGAATAATGTTTGAAAATGAAGTAAAGAAGTTTAACACTTTTCAAGAGTATCTTGATGAGGTGAAAAAAAAGAGAAGTAACTCTTTAGAAAATGGTGTACCATATAAAGGTACTTTAAAAGAAATAAAGGCTAACACCACATACACTATGCAAATACCTAGTCTAGATTTTATATATGAAATTAATGGGATAGAAGCTGTTGATACATATGTATTTGATATAGATAACCCTAAGTATATAGAATTTACTATAAATAGATTAACTGATACTTTGGGTCTTTATGGAGAAATATTTGAAAAGTTTACCGACACTGAAACAGTAGCTGAAACTTATCAACATTTAATAGGTACAGAGGCTATTATAAAGCAGCATTTGTATAAAGGGCACTTAAAGTATGAAATTTTAGGCACTGCAAAAACGGGGCTAAATATATAAAACATAGGTAAAGGGAGAAAGGGAAGATTTGTTAATATTTACAGAATTTTCTCTTCTTCTCTATATACCTGAAATTAATGAGAGGAGAATTAATATATGAAATTAATGGTTGATAAAGTTGAGTTTAAAAGCAAACCAAGTGGAAATGAAATAGCTCAAATTCAAAATAGATTTAAAGATGAAAATACACTAAAAGAAATAAGCGTAACAGAACTATTTGACTATATAAAAAAAGGATATACTTTTGTTCCCGGTGTTACTAAAGGCGGTGCAAAGAATGAAAATTGGGAGCAACAACAAGTTATCTTTATTGATGTAGATAATGATGATAGAAACAATATACTTACACCTAAACAAGCTATATCTAAATTTAAAGAAAAGAATATTGAAGTCCTAGGTTATTACCATACATTTAGTAGTACTAATGAAATACCACGTTATAGACTTATTTTATTATTAGATAAACCTATAACTGAAAAATCTAAAATGGAATTCATACTGAAGACATTAATAGATTATATAGGTGGAGATAATGCTTGTAAAAATCTTGCTAGAATTTTTTATGGTACTAATGGAGATGAAAAAGAAGTTATTCTTCTTAACTCTGGAGCTACTATTACATTTGATGAAATTATTTCACTAAATAATCAAATTCAAAAAGCTAAAGATTATGGAAATGATTTAAATAAATTAGTAAAAAAGTTTGATTTATTAGAGTACATGAAGAAAGATAATAATGTTACCTATATTTCAAATGATAGAGTGAATTTTGAAACTTGTTCTATTTGTGGACATAAAGACTGTTTACGTTATTATCCTAAAACGAATTCATTTTATTGTTTTGGAAAAAATGGTAATACTGGTGGAACTATTATTGAGTATCTTATGGCAACAAAGAATATGGATAAAAAAGAAGCTATAGAGTATTTTAAACATGATATTTTAAGGCTTTCTGATAATCAAGAGAGTAAACCTGATAACTTCGATATACTATTAAAAACTGTAAAAAATCAAATTAAAAGTCTAGGCTTTCCCGATAATATAGTTAATGAAGAAAACTTTATTTGGATAAGTGAAAATATGAAAATACTTTGTCCTTATCTAGCTGATTTCTTTAGAAAAAATGTTAATTATATTTTTGTAAAAGATAGAGCTACTCACGAGACACTTAAATACTTTTATTTTAATAATTACTATGAGCGTAAAGCTGATGAAGAAATAAGAGGGATTATAAAACAATTTATACCTATGCCTTTACAAAAATCTTCACAATTTAACGAAGTTTTTAATCTACTATTGACTGACTTAAATTTTGTGAATGTAGATGAACTAAACAAAGAAAATATTATAAACTTTCAAAATGGTATTTTTCATATAGATACGTGGAAGTTAGAAAAGCATTCTCCAAAGTATTTATCTACAATAAGGATTCCATGTGAATATCATGAAGATGTTCCTACCCCTGAAACTAAGTATTTTGATAACTTTATCAATACACTAACCAACGGAGATAATGAAATTAAAAAATTACTGTTTCAAGTAATGGGTGTAGCAATTTCTAATGTTGCAGGTTATAGAATGAAAAAAGCTATTTTAATGTATGGTAAAGGAAATACTGGTAAATCTGTATTAAAAAACTTTTTAACTTCAATTATTGGAAAAGAAAACTGCACTAATATTGATTTAAAAGAGCTAGAAGATAAATTTGGTAAAATCAATTTATTACATAAAAGAATGGCTGGATCTAATGACATGAGTTTCGTTAAAATAAAAGAACTAGAAACTTTTAAACAAGCAGTAGGTGGAGACCTAATACATGGTGCTGATAAATTCGAAAAAGCAATTGATTTTAAATTTAAAGGTGTATTCTGGTTTTGTGCAAATGAACTACCAAAATTTGGAGGAGATCAAGGAGACTGGGTTTATGACCGATTTATTGTAGTTGAATGCAAAAATGTTATTCCTAATGACAAGCAGGATAAAGAGCTTGTTGAACACCTTTTAGAAGAAAAAGAATACATTGTATCTCTTGCTTTAAAAGGCTTAAAAGAAGTTATAGACAACAAATATCGTTATGACATACCTCAAAGCTGTATATTGTTAAATGAACAATATAAAATTGATAACAATAGCTTTAGAACCTTTTTACAAGAATGTTGTATTGATAGAGTACCTGGAGCAAAAATCGAAGATACGAATTGTACTAAAGGAAAAATACACAAAGTGTATAAACAATGGTACAAAGATAATTATCGTGGTGGTTTTTATGAAACAACTAGCGAAATTAAAAAGATTTTAGAAAATATGGATAAATACCATATTATCAAAACCAATAACGGTAATGAATATTATAAGGACTTTACTTTAAAAGAAGAAATACAACGAGAATACAAAGACCTTTTAGGAATTCTAGATATTCCACCTGTTGAAACAATAAAACCAGAAGATGTTGGATTAGAAGATATGGATGAATTAACATTCTAATCCAATTTAATCTTAAGGGATATTTATTTCACTAGAAGTGAAAATTAAAGTGAAAAATATTCTAATCAAATACTAAGTAGATATTGATAAAATTAACAGTTAAGTGAAAAAGTGAAATTAAATTTATATTTATAATATTTATTATTTATATTTTTTAATCAAAAAATAAAATCATTTACAAAATAAATAAATATAAATAATAGAGTTTTTTCACTTTCTCACTAATACCTACTTTTCCTACTTTATTTACAATAAACAAAACAAAAATAATATTCACTTATATCATCCCTACTTTAATATTTTTATCACTTCATCTACAAAAAAAATCCCTAGTGAAAAAAGCATACGATAATACCAACTTAATTAAGTATAGTATTTTGGGTTCAAAACGCATAAACACGAACTTTAGAACCAGTTCCGAAATGTTTAGGGGTTTTTAACTGATTACGGAGGGCTTATTTCTATTAACACCTATATAATTTATTTATAAGGAGGAAATAGAAATGGATAATAGTAGAATTTATGGGTATGTAAGGGTGTCATCGAGGCAGCAGCACACAGACCGCCAAGTACAAGCATTAATTGAAAATGGAGTTGATGAAAGATTTATATTCATAGATAAACAAAGTGGGAAAGACTTCAACCGTGAACAATACCAAATTTTAAAAAATGCTTTAAGAAATGGAGATACACTATATGTAAAGTCGCTGGATCGATTTGGTAGGAACTATTCCCAAATCATAGAAGAATATTCTTCTATTGTAGATTTAGGGGTTAATCTTGTTATTTTAGATATGCCTCTTCTTGATACCAGACAAAATGATGATTTAATGCGCAAATTTGTAAATAATTTAGTTTTACAGATTTTAAGTTTTGTCGCAGAAAATGAACGTAAATACATAAAAAGTAGACAGGCTGAGGGAATTTCTATAGCAAAAGCAAAAGGAGTTAAATTTGGAAGACCAAGAATAGACTATCCAGAAAATTGGAATAGTGTCATTAAGCGTTGGGAAAACAAAGAAATTACTGGAGTTCAAGCTCAAAGAGAACTAGGACTTAAACATAATACATTTTATAACCTATACAGAAAACAACAAGAAATGAAAAAGTAGTAATCAGTACATCTAAACTAAAAAAGAAAAGAGTGATATAAATGAAAGGAAATGCTAAATTATATTTACGATATAGCTCTTCTAGTCAAGACCCTCAAACTATAGAGGTACAAAGAAAGAAATGTCTTGAATATGCTAAAAGATTAAATTTAAATGTTATTGGTGAGTATGTTGATGAAGCACAAACCGGAAGAAACGATAATAGAAAAGCATTTAAACAAATGCTAGAAGACAGTAAAAGTGGAGATTTTCAATATATCATAGTTTTTAAATTGGATAGGTTTGCACGTTCAATGCAAGTAAGTATTAATAGTCAAGCAGAATTAGAGAAAAACGGTGTCGAGGTATTATCTACTTGTGAAGAACTACCTCATAATGCTAGTGGTAAATTCATGAAAGGTATCTATCAATTAGTAGCTGAATTCTACTCTAATGACTATGCAGAACGCATTAGTAATGGACTTGCAAACAACGCCTCTAAATCTCTAACAACAGGTAATAATGTTCCTTTAGGATTTAAAATAAATAAAGAAACAAAAGAATTTGAAATTGATGAGGTATACGCTCCAATAGTAAAAGAAATATTTGAACGTTACGCTAAAGGAGATACAGTTGTAGACATTACAAGTGATTTGAATGAAAGAGGATATGTAACTAAAAAAGGAAATAAATTTAATAAAAATAGCTTACATCGTATGCTTGTTAATGAGAAATATATAGGTATTTATATATACAAAGGTCAAATTATGCCTAAACGTATACCTAGAATAATAAGTGATGAGTTATTTAATGAAGTACAAGAGGTAATGGAAAAGAACAAAAAAGCACCAGCTAGACAAAAAGCGTTTACAGAATATTTATTAACACAAAAACTGTTTTGTGGATATTGTAAAGAAATGATGACAGGTTACTCAGCTAAGAAGAAATACAACTATTATGGATGTAAGGGAAAAAAACAACATAAGTGTAACAAATTACCGGTTCATAAGGATTTTATAGAAGATTTAGTGTTTGATGAAACTAAGAACTTCTTAAATAATCAAAAAAATATAGATATGATAATTAAAGAAATTGAAAATATCGCTAAAAGAGAACGTGATGATAGAGGTTTAAAAGAGTTTAAAAAACAACTTAAAACAGAACAAAGAAAAAAAGAAAATCTATTAAACGCACTAGCTAATTGTAGTGATGAAGACATAAGACAGGATATATACGAAAAAATGGGTTCAATAAAAGCTAGTATTGAACGTATAACATTTGAAATTTCTAAAATTGAAACTCCAATAGATACTATGCTACTAGATAAAATAAACTTTGTTATAGAGGAGATGAAAAATGGAAATATCAAGGATATAAAGTTCAAGAAACTACTAATTAATATGTTTATAAGTGAAATTTACTTATATGATGATATGGTTACTATTGTATTTTTAACAACAAAAAAGAAGAACATTAAGTTCTCCGATGATTTATTAAAACAAACTAAAAGTTTGTTTAATACTACTATGGTGGAGCTGACGAGAGTCGAACTCGTGTCCGAAAAATAGTCCACTATAGCCTCTACAAGTTTAGTTAGTAATTAAGGTTTAATTAAATGATAAAGGTAACTAACATACCCACCATATAACGAGTTTAGTAAAATTCATTACTCTTTCCTAAACAAAAAGAATAGTATAACTCACTAAAATTGAGCCTCTTTAAAAGCACGTGAGTAAAACTTAAAAAGAAGCGCTTTCTCTATTAGAGACTAGGCAGCACAAGCTGCGAAAGCATAATTATTTGTTTTGTTATTTATTTTTTGTTTGCACGTAAGGAGTGCCTTCCACTTGCAACTATAGATTCATCTTTTTCGTCGAAACCAATAACAGCCCCATAAATAAATAACATACATATTATAGCACATTTTAATAAATTTTAATTGTTAAATTTTGACATATTTTGTATAATTAGTTTAGGTGATATTATGAAGAAGAACGATAAAACAGAAGTGTTAAACTTAGAAGTATTAAAATCAAAGGAAAAGAAGGATAGAAAAGTCTTATTTTTTAGAATTTTACCATTAATAATGATACCTTTTCTATTTGTGTTAACAATTATTTCTACTCATTCTACAAGATTGGTAATAATACCCATTAATTATTTAGTTTATATATTATTATCTTTATTTATATATCTATTAATAACTAGTTTTTTCGTTATCAAAAGAAAAGAAAAAATAAAGTTAACTAAAAAGAAAAAAGTAAAAAAAATAGTTTTAATTTCAACATTAACATTATACATACTTGGATGTGCATCAGGATTATTCTTACTATATGGTCCATACGATAAATTTAGAACCTGGTTTATATCAACATCAATGAGCACTATGAATCATCAATACATATGTAAATGGTTTTATAGTGATGAAGAAATTAATAAGGTTATAAAAAACAATTATTTAATAGAAGTTGATGAAGAAACTAATACTGATTTAATTAATATGGAAGAAGAAACTTATGCTAACGAATACGAAAAACAAATTTTGCAAAGGGATAAAGACGCCGATTATAAAATAATAGAGCTAGAGGTAAACGGACAAAAGGCTTATTTAGCTGCTATATATGATCCAAGTAAAGTAAAAGCTGCTGTTTCTAGAAGTGTTGGAACATACGGACAATATGCTACCAAAATCGCAGAAGATAATAAAGCTATACTTGCAACTAATGGTGGAGGCTTTAGTAATGCACCTGGAAATCAAACAGGTGGTCGTCCAATAGGTGTTACCATTGTAAATGGAAAAGTAATAACGGATAATAATTATGGTATTGATAATCAAGCTGGTGGCTTAATTGGTATGACTTATGATAATAAATTAGTTTTAATCAAAAATGCTAGTGCCGCGAAAGCTAGAAGTATGAATGTACGTGATGGTGTAACATGGGGACCATTCCTAATAGTAAATGGTAAAAAGTCATTTATCAAAGGTAATGGTGGATGGGGATATGCCGCTAGAACAGCAATTGGACAAAGAAGTGATGGTATAATATTATTACTCGTTGTAAATAGTAATTCTACAAGAACAAAAGGTGCAAACATGTCAGATTTAACCGAAATAATGAGTAACTATGGTGCTGTTAATGCCGCTAATTTAGATGGAGGAACTTCATCAGTTATGGTTTTACCTAAAAAAGAAGCTATAAAATATAAAAGTTCATGCGTAGATAATTATTGTTATATAAATGATCCTGTCGATTCTGCATTACAACATAAAACCCGTGGTATACCTTCTACAATAATTGTTACAAAATAAAAGATTCCACTAAAGGAATCTTTTTTAATCTTCGCATGTAGCCCCTAATGATTTATACATTGTTTTTAATCCATTAACCGTTAATTCATTATTACTATTCATAGCTGCTTTTATTGCTGTATTATCATCACTAAACTTTTTAAGATCCATCTTTGAATAATCTATTTCAACATCTGCACTAACAGCATTACTATCCTTAACAATTTCATACTTGTATCCACCATACTCTTTATTATATTTTTCATAAGTAGAATTAAGTGTTGTCTCGAAATAATCTAATATTGATTCTTGTTCACTTGATACAACCTCTTTTGTCTTAACACTTTTAACAGCATCACCTTTAGTATAAATATTGTATTCGGATTTGATTTCATAGCCATTAGCTAAATTGTTTTGACTAGAAATACATTTTATAATCTTTTCTTCTTCAGATTTAATACCACAGCCACAAAGTATAGTAACTACTAATAATACCACTACTAATTTTAAAAACTTTTTCACTTTATTCTCTCCTTCTGACACAATTATAACACAAAAGCACGAATTAGTATCGTGCTTTTATCTTATCTAAATCTCTTTTAATATCTTTTTCTTTTATTGATTGTCTTTTATCATAAAGTTTCTTACCTTTAGCTACACCAAGTAATATTTTAGCTTTGCCATTTTTTAAATATAGCTTAACAGGAACTAAAGAATAGCCTTCTTTATCTACTTTATCTCTTATTTTATATATTTCTTTTTTATGTAAAAGAAGCTTTCTTTCTCTTCTTTCATCATGGTTAAATCTATTTCCTTCTTCGTAAGTAGATATAAACATATTAGTTAAAAATATTTCTCCATTTTTAACCCTAGCATAACTATCTTTTAAATTGGCACTTCCTTTTCTAATCGATTTTATTTCTGTACCAGTTAAAACTATACCAGTTTCATATGTATCTTCTATAAAGTAATCAAAGCTTGCTTTTTTGTTTTTTATTTCTATCATTATTTCACCTCTACTATATCAGAGTATCTGGTTAACACAGATTTATACTTATTATAATATGTTTCATAATTATTTAAAAGACTATTATCAAGTTTTGTATATGGATATATTTTAAAATTACTACTTCCCTTAAAATATGTATAAGTTAAATCCGCTTTAATATCATTAAATGTTATTTTACCTTCTTTATCTTTATTAATGTTTAATGAAACAATAGCACCTGTTTGTTTATCTTTTGTATCTTGTGCAGATATAAAGTTTCCTAATGCATAAAACACTAAAGTATCATCAATCATTTCTACTGGTTGCAAGCTATGAGCGTGATTTCCTATTACAAGGTTTACTCCCATTTCAGATAATTCTTTTGCAACTTGTTTTTGATTACTACTTGGATTTGTTGTATATTCTTCTCCCCAGTGCATAGAAACAATTATTAAGTCTGCCTTGTCCTTTACTTTATCGATGTCTTTTTGAACCTTTTCTTTTGAATAAATATTGGTTAAATATTCTTTACCAGAAGGCGGAAGTAATCCATTGGTAACCGTTGTGTATGCAAAAAACGCATACTTAATACCGTTTTTTTCTAATACTTTAATATTACTTTCTCTATCTTCAAAAGATAAGGCTTCTCCAGTATAATAAACGCCTGGCTTAGTTTTCCAGTAATTCACTGAATTTATTACACCTTGTTCTCCTTTATCCATGGTATGGTTATTTGCTAAACTAACTAAATTAAATCCAAGATTTACCATGTCATCTCCAATTTCTTCTGGAGAATTAAACCTAGGATAGGCAGATAGTCCCAAACTTTTACCACCAATATTACTTTCTTGGTTATAAAAAGCTAGATCATGACCTTTTATTAAAGGCTCTACTTCAGTAAACATTTTACTAAATGAGTAAGTACCATCACCATTTGAGGCATCGGTATAAACAAACCTATGAATTAAACAATCTCCTACCATAACCATAGAAAGAGAGTTTGATTCCTCTTCCTTTTTTGTAGTGGTAGTAATTATTTTCTCTTTTTTTGATTCTAGAGTTTTTTTATCATTTTTAAAGTGTACATATACCTTTATACCAATAAATAAAATAATAATTAATATTAATATGGCTAAAGTTACTTTAATCCATTTCTTTAACTTTCTTTTCTTCTTTACTTCTTGCATCCTCTTCACTACTTTCCTTCTTTACTTCAAAATCAATGAATGATTCTTCTTTAGATGCGCTTTTACATATAACTGTTATTTCATCACCAATTCTATATCTTTTCTTATGTTTTTGACCTACTAGAGACATAGTTCTTTCATCATAGTTATAATAGTCTCCACCAATATCACTAATGTGTACTAAACCTTCTATCATATTAGGAAGTGCTACGAACATACCAAATGATGTCACACCACTTATTGTTCCAGTAAATTCTTCTCCAACATGGTCCATCATGTACTCGGCCATCTTCATGTCTTCCACTTCTCTTTCACACTCAATAGCATCTCTTTCTTTTAACGATGCATGTTCTGTTAAAACAGGTAAATATTCTTTAAAATAATCCACCGTTTTTTTAGATTGGTCATTTTCGTATAAATACGTTCTAAGAAGTCTATGAACGGTTGTATCTGGAAATCTTCTAATTGGAGAAGTAAAATGAGTATATATTTTACTTGCAAGCCCAAAGTGTCCGATGTTTTCTGGTTGATATACTGCTTTTTGCATTGCTCTAAGCATTAATGAAGATAATATTTTATATTCTTTCTTATCTTTTAATTGATTTAAAATGTTTTGAATGGAAGATGAATACTGTATGTTTACTTTACCCGTTATTTTATAACCTAGCATACTTACAAAATTAATAAAATCATTAACTTTTTCTTCTTTTGGAGTACCATGAACACGGTATACAAAAGGAAGTTCCATATAAAATACGTGAGCTGCAACTGTTTCATTAGCTGCTATCATAAAGTCTTCTATCATCATTTCACCAGTACCACGTTCTCTTAAAATAACGTCTATTGGTTTACCTGTTTCATCTGCAATTATTTTAGCTTCATCAGTTCCAAAATCAATCGCTCCACGAGATTCTCTATTTTGTCTTATTATATCTGATAACTCTTTCATAAGTGTTAATTTTTCAGTAAAAGGTGCATAACCAACTTCCGTAATACCTTCTTCTAACCATTTATTAACCTTTTTATAAGTCATTTGAATGTTAGACTTTATAACACTTTCAAATATCTCATGAGATACAACATTACCTTTACTATCTATTTCCATAACGCAGCTTTGTGCTAAACGTTCCACGTTAGGATTTAAAGAACATATTCCGTTAGATAACTTATGTGGAAGCATAGGAATTACTCTATCTACTAAATATACACTAGTACCTCTTTCATAAGCTTCATCATAAAGTTTAGTTCCTGGTTTAACATAGTATGATACATCTGCAATATGAACACCTAATTCATAATTACCATTATCAAGTTTTTTAATAGAAATAGCATCATCAATATCTTTTGTATCATCACCATCTATAGTAAATATTACTTCGTCAGTTAAATCTCTTCTACCAACTTTATCTTCTTCTCTTACAACGTCTGGTATATCTTTTAATTCTTCTAACACTTCATCAGGAAACTTAGGTGAAAACATATGTTTATAAACAATAGCTTCTATATCAACACCGACATCATTTTTATGACCAATAATGTTTGTTATTTCTGTTAGAACAGTTTCTCTATCTAATTCTTTTATAACGTTTGCAACAACTATATGACCATCTACGGCGTCTTTAGTGCTTTCTTTAGTTAATACTATAGTTTGCTTAAACTTTCTATCATTTACTTTAATTGTTGGTTTACCGTCATTATAAATATACTCTCCAACTATTGGACCATAGAATCTAGAAGCAATACGTAAGACTCTTCCTTCTTTTTTTGCACCTGTATTCTTATTTGTTATTTCAGCAATAACTAAATCTCCATCTACGGCTCCATTCAAGTGTTTACCATCAACGTGAATATCTTCTTCATCTTCCATTAAGATAAATCCAAAACCTTTTTCAGATACAGATATTTTTCCCTTTTTTAAATGACTATACTCAAAAGCCATATACTTATCTTTATTAGTATGATATATAGTTAAATTACTTTCTAACTCATTTAGTACTTTTAACATAGACTCTATTTCTTCAGTTGTATTAAGTCCTAATATATCTTTAAGTTCAAAAGCAGTATATGCTCTTTCTTCTTCTTTTAAAATATTTAATATTTTATCTTTCATATGCATTTCACCTATCTTTCTATATATATTATAGAACAAAAAAGGACTTTTAACCAAGCCCTTTTATTATTACATGTCTATTATTATACATAAAACAAAGAAAAGTATTCCTAAAACGTACGTTAACCTAGTTATAAATAGTTCTCCACCACGTTCTTTTCTATTCATAAATAAATCGGCATTACCGCCAGTTATTATGTTTCCACTCTCTGCTTTTCCACTTTGTAAAAGTACGATAATAATAAGTAAAATAGATACAATCATTAATACTGTAAGCATAATAATTCCTCCTTAACTAATAGTTATTTTACCATATTATACGTAGAAAAACAATGATTTATTAAAAAAGAACTAGTCTTCTAGCTCTTCTTCTATTCTGATTAATTGGTTATATTTACAAACTCTATCAGTTCTAGACATTGAACCAGTCTTAATTTGTCCTAAATCTAGCCCAACTGCTAAATCTGCAATTGTTGTATCTTCTGTTTCACCACTTCTGTGAGAAATAATTGTTTTATAACCATTTTCTTTTGCAAGTTTAATAGTTTCTAATGTTTCGGTAATAGATCCTATTTGATTTACTTTAAGAAGTATTGCGTTACCTGCTTTCATATCAATACCTTTTTGTAAACATTCTTTATTAGTAACAAATAAATCATCGCCTACTAATTGTACTTTATCTCCCAATTCTTTAGTAATCTTGGCAAATGCTTCCCAGTCATTTTCGTCTACTGGATCTTCGATAGATATAATTGGATATTTACTTACTAATTCTTTATAAAAATCAATAAGTTCATCAGAAGTTAAACATCTTCCTTCTCCTACTAAGTTATATTTACCATCTTCGTAGAATTCTGATGCTGCAACATCTATTCCAAGTTTAACGTCAACACCAGGTTCATAACCTGCTTTTTTAATAGCTTCCATTATAAGTTCAAAACCTTCGGTATTTGAGTCTAAATCTGGAGCAAAACCACCTTCATCACCAACACCAGTAGATAATCCTCTTTCATTTAAAACACTTTTTAAAGCATGAAATACTTCTGCTCCAACTTGTACTCTTTCTTTTATTGTATCTCTTTGAGGAATAATCATAAATTCTTGAAAGTCAAGCTTATTATCTGCATGAGCTCCACCATTTATTATGTTCATCATAGGTGCTGGAAGAGTTTTACCATCACCAACATATTTATAAAGTGGCATACCTTTAGCTTTAGCAGCAGCTTTTAATACAGCCATAGAAACACCAAGGATAGCATTAGCACCTAAGTTACTCTTGGTTTTAGTACCATCAAGTTCAAGCATAGCAATATCTATCTTTTCTTGTTCAAATACATCCATACCAACTACAACTGGTTTAATCTTTTCGTTTACATTTTTAACGGCATTTAAAACTCCTTTACCACCAAATCTAGACTTATCTCCATCACGCATTTCAAGTGCTTCTCTTTCACCTGTTGAAGCTCCTGATGGAACAGCAGCACGGGCCTTAATTCCATTTTCTAAAACCACATCTACTTCAACAGTTGGATTTCCTCTAGAATCCAATATTTCTCTTGCTTTTACATCAACTATTTTCATATTATATCCTACCTTTCTTACCTAAATATTATAACACTTAAACCATATTAAAATAAAGCCCTTATTACAATATGTAAATTGACTTTAAAGTATGTTTTACGGTATAATAATATCTTAGAATAAAAGGAGGGATTAATATGCAGATTATATTACTTGATGAAGCTAGATTTGATAATTTTGCTATATCCCATCCTAATCATAACTATTACCAAACAAGTAATTATGGTAGATTAATGAGTAAACACGGGCACAATGCCTATTATCTTGGCTTTGCAGATGATATGGGAGAAATAAAAGCTGCCGCATTAATGCTTGTTAAAAACGAAAAAAATGAAAAAAGAAAAATGGGCTATGCTCCAAGAGGTTTCTTAATAGATTGGAATAATGACGAATTAGTAGCAAACTTTACTGAATGCTTAAAAGATTTTCTTTCTAAAAGAAACTTTACTTACATAAAAATAGATCCACCTATTATTTATAAAGAACATAATAGTGATGGTAGTGAAAAAACAAATATAGAAAGTAATTCTAGTTTTGTAGAAAAGTTACAAAAACTCGGGTTTATCCACATGGGTTATAACAATGGTTTAGAAGCATCAAAGCCAAGATGGAATGCACTTACAGAGTTAGATTCTAATATTACAACTTTATTTAATTCTCTTTCAAAAGAAACTAGAGAAAAAATTAGTGATGGAGCTAAAAAAGGAAATAAAGTATACAAAGGTAGTTCAAATGACATAAACCTTTTATTTAACATTATAAATAAGCAAAATCCACCACTTGATTATTATTTAGACTATTATCAATTTTATGGCCCTAGTTCTTTTGAAGTATACTTTAATAAACTAGAACCTATTTCATACGTTAATAAAAGTAAAGAAATGTTCGAAAAAGAAGAACAAAGAAATAATGAACTTAATATGCAAATGCAAGATTTCAATAACCCTAATAAAGATATGATAATAAATGAAAAGTTAAAGTCAGATGAAATGCTTGCAACATATAAAAAGAACATGTTAGAAGCTAGCAAATTATTTCAACAATATTCTGGAGGATTAGTAACCGCAGGAGTTGCAGTAATTAAATATGGAAATACTGTTAATATACTTGCAAGTGGCGTCAACGAATCATTTAAAGAACAACATCCAGAATATCTATTAAAGTGGCAACTAATGCAAGAATTCGCAAAACAAGGCTATAAAACAGTAAATTTAGGCGGAATGACTAGTGAATTAAGAAAAGATTATGAATCAACTATGAAAACTGAAATGTCTAATAAAATAGTTGAATACGTGGGTGAATTTGATCTTGTTATAAATAAAAAAGCTTATTATACAGGAAGCAAATTAAATCCTATACTTAACTGGCTTAATACACCAATATAAATGAAACTTTTGTTTCATTTTTTATTTTATATTTCATTTTATTTTAATTTATAGTATAATAAATAACCTAAGAAAGGGATGAATATTATGGAATATAGTGAAATTAATCCATTTGATGAAGTTCAGAAAACAAAACAAGAAATTTCCAATATTGAAGAATCAAATTTTTTTAAACGTCTGAAATTATCAAAAAGAAAAAATAAATTAAAGGAATATTACAAGAACTTGTACAACTTATTACAAGAAAATGCAAACATAAATCCGCATGATTTTGCGCAAAATATTGCTGAAATATTAACTCAATATAATGCTGATAAAGATTATTTCTTAACTGATTATATTTTACAAAATAAAGAGGATGCTTTTCTCATTATAGCTCCTTTTGATACTACATATTATTTAAGAAGCAATTATTATATGTTAGATAATATTACTAATATTGAAGATATTACATTCCATATTTCAAATGATGATTTTATAGTTATCCCATTCAACTTTAAACAAGCACAACCTTTTAACGTTTTAAATAGTGATTGCAAAATAAAAGAAGAACTTATTTCAAAATATCCTGAATTAGAAAATTATATAAAAAGCTTAGTTATTAATAACATTAATAATGTAACCAATTATAATTATGCAAATGAATATGCAAGAAGAATAAGAAAGATGAATTTTAATCAAAAAAAGATAGTAACTTATCAAGATGCTATAGATGAAGAATTAGAAGCTATGGGAGATGATCCTCACTACTCTGGAAAACATCATAGAGATACAGCGATTACATTATTAGAATGTTCATTATTAATAAAAGCAAGTAAATTATATAAAGATCTAGAAGAAACATATGAAAAAATTAATAACAATAAAATTTAAAAGACAAGTTTTTAGAAAATTGTCTTTTTATAAAATTTCGTTTACTAAAAAAGACATTCTATTGAATGTCTTTTAATTAACTACAATTAAGCGTCAATTTTAGTAACTGTACCAGCACCAACAGTACGTCCACCTTCACGGATAGAGAACTTAGTACCGTTTTCAATTGCGATTGGAGCAATTAACTCAACTGACATACTTACGTTGTCACCTGGCATAACCATTTCAGTTCCTTCTGGTAATGTAACAACACCTGTTACGTCAGTAGTTCTGAAATAGAATTGAGGTCTGTAGTTTGAGAAGAATGGAGTATGACGCCCGCCTTCTTCTTTGCTTAATACGTAAACTTGAGCTTCAAATTTAGTATGTGGAGTAACTGTACCTGGTTTAACAAGAACTTGACCACGTTGTACTTGTTCACGTGAAATACCACGTAATAATACACCAGCGTTGTCTCCTGCTTCAGCATAATCAAGTTGTTTACGGAACATTTCGATACCAGTAACAACTGTTTTTTGAGTATCTCTTAAACCAACGATTTCAACTTCGTCGTTAAGTTTTAATTCACCACGTTCAACACGTCCAGTAACAACTGTACCACGTCCAGTGATAGTGAATACGTCTTCGATAGACATTAAGAATGGTTTTGAGTTGTCTCTTTCTGGAGTTGGAATCCATTCATCAACAGCATTCATTAATTCGTCAATCTTAGCAGCATATTCAGCATCTCCTTCAAGAGCTTTTAATGCAGAACCACGGATAACTGGAGTGTTGTCTCCATCGTAGTCGTATTTGCTTAATAATTCACGAACGTCCATTTCTACTAAGTCTAACATTTCAGCATCGTCAACCATGTCACATTTGTTCATGAATACAACGATTCTAGGTACACCAACTTGACGAGCAAGTAAGATGTGTTCTTTTGTTTGAGCCATAGGACCATCTGTTGAAGCGATAACTAAGATTGCTCCATCCATTTGTGCAGCACCAGTAATCATGTTTTTAACATAGTCAGCGTGTCCTGGGCAGTCTACGTGAGCATAGTGACGGTTGTCAGTTTCATACTCAACGTGTGCAGTGTTAATTGTTATACCACGTTCTCTTTCTTCAGGAGCTTTATCGATATCTGCATAGTCTTCGAATTTAGCTTGTCCCTTTTCAGCTAATCTTTTAGTGATTGCAGCTGTTAAAGTAGTTTTACCATGGTCAACGTGTCCAATTGTACCAATGTTAACATGTGGTTTAGTACGAACAAATTTTTCCTTTGCCATTTTAAATGGTCCTCCTAATTTTATTTTATATTTTGTAATTTAATTTTACCAATATATATTTTACCCTAATTGGCGAGGGTTTGCAAGTAGAATGTTTAAAATTAAGATCTACTCTTTATAATCTCTTCTTGAATGCTTCTTGGAACGGCTTCATAATGATGAGTTTGCATAATGAAATTCCCACGTCCTTGAGAATTTGAACGAAGAGCTGTTGCATAACCAAACATTTCAGCTAGTGGAACATAAGCACGTATTTTCATACCATTTCCACGTTTTTCTTGAGAATCAAGACGTCCACGACGACTTGTTAAATCTCCAATTACATTTCCTACATATTCTTCTGGAACAGTAACATCTACTTCCATGATTGGTTCTAGTAATACAGGTTTACACTTATCCTTAGCAGCTTTAAGTGCCATTGAAGCAGCAATCTTAAATGCCATTTCAGATGAGTCAACCTCATGATAAGATCCATCAAATAGGGTTGCTTTAATATCAATCATTGGATATCCAGCTAAAATACCATTAGGTAAAGATTCTTGTAATCCTTTATCAACAACTGGAATATACTCACGTGGTACAGTACCACCAACAACCTTATCACAGAATTCATATCCTTTTTCTGGATTTGGTTCAAATTTAATCCAAACATGACCATATTGACCACGTCCACCAGACTGA
>CAJTXC010000003.1 GCA_910580135.1 uncultured Bacilli bacterium
ACCGGCTATGACACTCTTTCCCTACACGACGCTCTTCCGATCTGTAAACTATTTATCAGCAGGGCAACTTTATTTGCTCGATAATCCACTTTTAAAAAGACCTTTAAAAAAAGATGATATTAAAAAGAAGATAGTAGGACACTGGGGAACCGTTCCAGGTCAAAACTTTATATATACACATTTAAACAGAATAATTAATAAGTATGATTTAGATATGATTTATTTATCAGGACCAGGTCATGGTGGGAACTTCATGGTTGCTAACACTTATTTGGAAGGTAGTTATACCGAAAAGTATCCTAATATAACAAGGGATGAAATGGGTATGAAAAAACTATTTAAACAGTTTTCTTTCCCGGGCGGAATACCTTCTCACGTTGCACCTGAAACGCCAGGATCTATTCATGAAGGCGGAGAATTAGGTTATAGTTTATCTCATGCTTTTGGAGCGGTACTAGATAATCCTAATTTAATTGCGGCATGTGTTGTAGGCGATGGTGAAGCAGAAACAGGGCCTCTTGCAACTAGTTGGCACGGAATTAAGTTTTTAAATAAAAAGACCGATGGAGTAGTATTACCAATCCTTCATTTAAACGGATATAAAATAAGTAACCCAACTATTTTTTCTAGAATGACTGATGAAGAATTAGGTAGCTTCTTTTATGGACTAGGTTATAAACCTTATATGGTATCTGGTGAAGAAGAACTTTCTATGCATAAGAAAATGATGGCAACGATGGATGCCGTAATAAAAGATATTAAAGATATAAAAAACTCTTCAGATAATGAAAAAGTAAGATGGCCAGTGATAATTTTAAGAACGCCAAAAGGTTGGACTGGACCTAAAGAAGTTGATGGTAAAATAATAAAAGGTTCTTTTAGAGCACACCAAGTTCCTATTTCTATGGAAAAAGAAGAGCATTTAAGTTTACTTGAAGCTTGGCTTAAAAGTTATAAACCAGAAGAGTTATTTGACGAAAATGGAACGTTAATTAAAGAACTACAAGACTTTTGCCCTAAAGGAAACAAAAGAATGGGTGCAAGCTTATACACTAATGGTGGATATTTAAGAAAAGATTTAATAATGCCAGACTTTTCTAATTACGAGGTCGATATACCTTATCCTGGTTCGGTTAAAAAGCAAGATATGTTAGTTTTAAGCAGTTTTATTAGGGATATATTTAAGCTAAATAAAGAAAATAAAAACTTTAGAATATTTGGACCAGATGAAACTATGTCAAATAGATTATATGATGTGTTTGATGAAACTAGTAGAAGTTGGCAATTAGACGTAAAAGAAAATGATGAGTATTTATCAAAAGATGGTAGGGTAATGGATTCTATGCTTTCTGAGCACATGTGTGAAGGAATGCTTGAAGGGTACTTACTTACTGGAAGACATGGATTCTTTGCAAGTTATGAAGCGTTCATTAGGATAGTTGATTCCATGGCGGCACAACATGCTAAATGGCTTAAAGTTTGTAATGAAATAAACTGGAGAATGCCTATATCATCGCTAAACTTCTTGTTAGCATCAAACGTATGGCAACAAGATCATAACGGTTTTACTCATCAAGATCCAGGATTTTTAGACCATATTGCTAATAAAAAGGTGGACGTTGTAAGAATGTATTTGCCTCCTGATGCTAACTGTTTATTATCTTGCATGGATCACTGTTTAAAAAGTAAGAACTATGTTAACGTAATCGTTGCATCTAAACATCCATCATACCAGTGGCTTTCCATGGATAAGGCAATAGAGCATTGTACGAAAGGTATTGGCACGTGGGACTTTGTTAGTAATGATTCTAATCCTGATATTATAATGGCATGTGCAGGAGATACTCCAACCGTGGAAGCTATCGCTGCAACCAAGATATTAAAAGAATATGTTCCGGATATAAAGGTAAGGTTTATAAACGTAGTTGATTTAATGAAACTAGATTCTACTACTAATCACCCACATAGTTTAAGTGATGATGATTATGATGAATTATTTACTAAGGATAAACCAATTATATTTGCATACCATGGTTATCCAACCTTAATTCATGAGCTTACTTACTTTAGACATAACCATAACATACACGTTCACGGCTACCAAGAAGAAGGGACCATTACAACGGCGTTTGACATGCGTGTTAAAAATAAAATTGACAGGTTTAACTTGGTAATTGATGCGGTTAACAATTTAGATATTCCAAACAAGGATGCTATTATAAAAGAAATGGAAGAAAAGCTAAAATATCATGCTAGTTACATAACCGAAACTGGGGAAGACATAGAAGAAATAAGAAATTGGAAATTTTAAAAAGTACCATTATAGGTACTTTTTTGACATAATTATGTCAAAAATATTGAAAAGAAAAATATTATTTAGTATACTTTAATTAAAGGAGGATAAGATAAAATGAAAAAAGTTATGATGACTTTAGTAGCATTTGTTATGATGTTTGTTTTAACTGGTTGTGGTACTGAAACTTTAAGTTGTACGATGAGTCAAAATCAAAGTGGTATTAAAATGAATCAAGAAATAAATGCAACATTTGTAAACAACGAAGTAACTAAAATGTACATTAACGTTAACGCCGAACTTGATGAATCATATGTTTCTGCTATGGAACAAATAAAGGCTAGCGTTGAGACAAACCTTAAACAATACAAGGATAATGGTGGTAAGCTAGATATTACTACAGAAGGTAACACCATTAATGCTAGAGTGGATTTTGATTTAGCAAACATGAGCAAAGAACAAAAGAAAAACCTAAACATGGTTGATGTTTATGGAACTAAATCCGCTGCTGCAAAAGAATTAGAAAAACAAGGATACACTTGTAAGTAATTAAGATGGAAAGACTTGATTTAATATCAGGTCTTTTTTTGTTGAAAAAGTATTTACAAAAATTAAAATAAGTGTTAATATTGTATTAATTGATTAATACAATTAAGAAGGTGATAGCTTGGGTTTTATATTTGATAACGAAAGACCAATATACGTGCAACTAGTAGAGCAAATAAGACTGAAGATAGTATCAGGCGAATATAAAATGAATGAAAAATTACCATCGGTTAGAGATTTTGCGGTAGAGGCAAAGGCTAATCCAAACACGGTTCAAAGAGCTTTGGTAGAACTAGAAAAAGAAGGTCTTATTTATACCGAAAGCACTAGTGGCAAATTTGTAACTAATGATGAGAGAAAACTCTATGATATAAAAGATAATATCATTAAATGTAAGGTAAGTTGCTTAATAAGTGATATGGAACTTTTAGGTATAAAAAAAGAAGAAGTAATTAAATACTTAAAAAACATGAAAGGATAAATAATATGACGATTTTAGAATGTAAAAAATTATGTAAGAACTACGATGAAAAAGTAGCGTTAAAAGATGTTAATTTAGAAGTAAAAAGTGGTAAGATAATCGGTCTTTTAGGAAAAAATGGTAGTGGAAAAACAACTCTTATAAAACTTATTAATGACTTGTTAACACCTACTAGTGGAAAAGTTTTAGTAGAAGGAAGTGCACCTGGTATAAACTCAAAAGAAGTAATATCATACTTACCAGAAAGAACCTATTTTAGTTCTGAGATGAAAGTTATAGATACCATTAAATATTTTGAAGATTTTTATAAAAACTTTAATAAGGAAAAAGCATTTAAACTGTTAAAGGATTTAGACTTAGACATAAACATGAAAATATCAAAGATGTCTAAGGGAATGAGAGAAAAACTTCAATTAATACTAGTTATGTCAAGAGATGCTAAACTTTATATATTAGATGAGCCGTTAGGAGGCGTTGATCCTGCTACAAGAGATTACATATTAGATACGATTTTATCTAACTTTTGTGAGGGAGCAAGCGTAATTATATCAACCCATCTTATATCTGATATAGAAAGAATACTAGACGAAGTAATCTTTATTGATAACGGAGAAGTTAAACTACATGAAACAACGGATGATTTAAGAGAAAAAGAAAATGCTTCAATTGATGAAATATTTAGGAGGATGTTTAAATGTTAAAAAAATTATTAAAGTATGATTTAAAATGGACGTATAAACTATTAGTTATCTTTTATGCACTAGCACTTATCTTTTCTTGCATAACAAGATTATGTTCATTAGTAGATAACTCAGCTTTATTTAGCGTGTTAAAAAGTATATCAGCAGGTTTTGCAATTGCCATGATGGTAAACGCTATTATAAACTGCATTATGCGATCATGGGTTAGGTTTACTAAAAACATGTACAAAGATGAATCATATCTTACCCATACATTACCAGTAAGTAAAAATAAATTATATTTATCAAAGGTGTTATCAGCGGTTATATGTATGGTAACGTCAATTGTGGTAGTAATAGCTTGCTTATTTATCTGTTATTACTCAAAAGAAAATATAAGTATCTTAAAAAACATGTTAGAGCTTGCCGCTGGAACTTATGATACCACGGTAATAAAATTATTATTAGTACTATTTTTTGTCTTACTTTTAGAAATGATTTTTATAATATTAGTAGGATACGTAGGAATAATTATAGGTCATAAAAGTAATCAAAATAGGATGTCAAAATCAGTTGTTATGGGAGTTATTTTATACATATTAACCCAAATGGTAACCCTTTTATTAATCGTTATCTTTGGTTTGTTTAATAAGTCGGTAATGAACATAGTAAACACCAAGGATATAATAAACATAGATGCTATAAAATTAGTTTTATTTGCGGGTATATTTATATATGTTGTTTATATTGTTATTTATTATATAGCAGGTAAAAAACTATTAGAAAAAGGTGTTAATGTGGATTAAAAGCATACTTAAATAAAATAGTATGTTTTTTTCTTTTATAGTATAATGATGATAATAGGTGATAAAAATGAAGTATGAGGATATTGTTAATAAAAATATAGATAATATGTTTTTTCATTATACAAATAAGGACAATTTAGATAGTATCTTTAAAAAAGGTTTAATTCCCAGAATTGGCAAAAACGCAAGTTTCATTGAAACGAGTGAAAAGGTGTTTTTTACTAAAGGAGCAAAAGGTATTTTGGTTTTAGTGGATGTTTGGATTAAGTGGCTTGTACTAAGACCCAAAAATAACTTTATTTATGGTGTAGGTGCATTTCTTATGCAACAAAGATGGTTTCCTAAGATTATTATAGATATTTTATGGTCCAATTGGATAAAAAGTGAATCCAGAACTAAAAGGGCTTGTAAAAAGCTAAATAAGGTTTTAGATAAAAGCGTATTTTTAAGCTTGGCTTTAGAAAAAAATATAGATTATAAAGAAGAAGACATTGATGAAGTAAAACAAAGGACCTTTAGAAAAGATTGGTTAGATTACATTTATTCGTATGATAAGGGTTTAATAAATAAAAAAATGGATTACTGGAATATGCATACATTAACAGGTAAGGTAATAGAACCATCTAAAATAAGATTAGTAAGATTAAAGGAGAAAACCAACGCTAATGAAATTTTAAAATATATAGTTAAAAACACTAATTATGATTTAGATGAGTTACCGTTTTTAAATGAATATAAAAGTAAATATCTCTCATAATAAAAATGAGGTGATATACGTGTCAAAAGTATTAATAATAATAGGTTCAAGAAGAGAAGGTAACTCATGGAATTTAGCTAACAAACTAAAAGAAGAATTAAAAAAGGATAGGATTATATCTAAAGTAATTACGCCTGGAAACCAAAAAATATACTTGTGTACTGGATGTATGGATTGTGATGAAACAGGTGTTTGTGATTTTAATGATGACATGCAAGATAACATAAAAAAAGTTTTAGAAAGCGATATACTTATCTTTATAACGCCAACTAGGTGGAATACTTTATCTGGTGATTTAAAAATATTCATGGATAGGTTAAATCCTTTATATACAAAAGAAAGTCTAAAAAATAAAAAGATGATATCGATATCAATTGGTGCGAAGGGAAAAGAAGACTACTCGACAGACGGAGCGATAAGCGCGTTAGGTTCTTTTGCGGATAGTGCTAAGATGAAAGTTATATTAACATATCAGTTTAACCACTGCTTAGAATCTGATGATATATTAAAAAACGAAGAAGAAATAGAAAAACTAGTTAGTGAAATAAAAAAGAAAATTAAATAAAATACTAAAGGCATACTTAAAAAAGTATGTTTTTTTAAATATGCACTGATTAAATTGAAAATTTCAGTGTAGTTGTCAAAAAGTTTTTCACAAAAATTTATAAATAACGTTGACAACTAAACTGAATATTATTATAATATCAGTGTAATTGTCAAAGAAAGGACTTTGTTTATGAATGATGTTAATAATAATATAGAGAGTTTTAAAAGAGCTTATAGTGATGAGTATTTTGATTCTCTTATGGCCTATGAAAAGATTATATTAATAGGTAAAGAAAATAATGGTTATATTACGTCAAAAGATGTAACTAAAAATAATATTAGTAGACAATATATTAAGCTTCTCGAAAACAAAGGTGCAATAGAAAAAGTAGATAGAGGAATTTATGTTTTAAAAGGTATCGCATCAGATGATTTCTTTGTCTTTCAACTAAGGTATCCAAAAACTATATTCTCACATTTTTCTGCACTTTATCTTTATAATTTAACCGAGGAGTTTCCATATAAATTTGATATAACATGTAGCAATAGTTATAACGTTAAAGGGATAAAGGATAACAATGTATTTTATGTTAATAAGGATGTGTTAGATCTTGGAAAAATAGAAATTAAAACTAAATATAAGAACAAGGTTAACGTTTATGATATAGAAAGAACGATTTGCGATATTATTAGATGTGATAATAGAATGGATGAAGAACAACTTATAAAAACTTTGAAAAGTGTATTTTCAAGTAAAATTGTTAATATGCATAAACTTAGTCAATACTCTAAAAAGCTAAATTGTCATGATAAAGTAATGAAGATTGTGAGGTATTATGATGAATAGCCAAAGGATAAAGGATAAACTAAAGATTTTATCAAAAGAAAAGAATGTTAATTTCAATATTTTACTTCGTGAGTATATGTATGATAGATTTATAGAAAGATTATCTGTCAGTAAGTATAAATATGATTTTATTTTAAAAGGTGGTTATTATCTTTCATTAGTTTTTGGCATTGAAAATAGATCAACAATGGATATAGATGCAGCATTAAAAAACAGGTTATTATCAAGAGATAATTTAATTAAAATAATAACTGATATTATAAAAATAGATATTCGTGATGGTGCAATTTTTAAAATAGATGAGATAAGTAAGATAAGAGAAGAAGACGAATATGGTGGCTTTAGAGTAACTATAACTGTTAATATTGATAGCACTAGAGAAACTTTCCATTTTGATGTTGCAACGGGTGATCCTATAACCCCAAGTGAAATAAATTATAAATATAAATTACTTGTGGAAAATAGAAATATAAACGTGCTTGCATATAACTTAGAAACAGTATTGGCAGAAAAGTTAGAAACAGTTTTAACACGTGGTGAACGCAATAGTAGAATGAAAGATTATTATGATATATATTTAATAATGAAACTTAAATTAGATGAAATTAATTTAGAACATTTAAAAGAAGCAGTAAAAAATACTTTTTCTAAGAGAAATTTTACTGATAATACACTTGCTTTGTTCGACGATATAAAAGAAAGTAATATACTTGAGCAAAAGTGGAAAAGTTATAAAAGAAAAAAAGATATTAACGATATTAGTTTTTGTGATACGATAAAAGCGATAGAAAAATTGTTATTAATTTGTACTGATAGCAGTTTACAACTAGTATAAAATGTATTTAAGATTATGCTATAATAAATTTAGAAAGAGGGATGATTTATGAACACAGTATTAGTAACAGGTGGTTCAAGAGGAATAGGAAAAGCAATTTCTATAGAATTTGCAAAGAAAGGATATAACGTAGCAATTAATTATGTATCAGATGATATGGCAGCAGATACTTTGAAAAGTTTTATTGTGGAAAACTACGATGTGGATGTTATGCTTTGTAAGTGTGATGTTTCTAATGAAGAAGATGTTAAAATAATGGTAAAAGATGTTGCCAATCATTTTGGTAATATTGATGTGTTAGTAAATAATGCTGGTATTGCCATTGATACTACTTTTGAAGATAAAACGGTAGAAAATTTTAAGAAAACATTAGATGTTAATTTAATAGGTCCATTTGTTTTATCAAGAGAAGTAGGTAAATATATGATAAAACAAAAAAAAGGTTCTATAATAAACATTACGTCTACTAATGGATTAGAAACTTATTATGAATATAGTTTGGATTATGATGCATCTAAAGCAGCGTTAATTTCTTTAACTCATAATTTATCGGAATACTTTTCACCATACATAAGAGTAAATGCTGTGGCTCCTGGTTGGGTAAATACGGAGATGAATAAAGAGTTAGATGATGATTATGTTGCAGAAGAATGCGAAAAAATTTATTTAAAAAGATTTGCAGAACCAGAGGAAATAGCTAAAGCAGTATACTTTTTGGCAAGTGATGATGCAAGTTATATAAATAATGAGATTTTAAGAGTAGATGGTGGTTGTAATCATCAGTAGTAACTTAGGTAAATTAGTTTGTAGTATTTAGCTCTTTTGCTTCGAAAATGATAAAATTAAGGCTGGCTTTGAAAATGGAAAAAAACAAACTAGAAACAGTAACAGAATTGTTTGAAGGTAGTGAGTTGTCCCAAAATATGGGACAATTGAAAATGAAATAAAAGTGACAATTTGTAGTTGGTTAAAAATAATTGTTAAGGAGTGTGTATGAAAACATATAATATAAATTATTTACCTGATTTTTTTTCAGTCAGAGATAGAGAACAAATAGACTATGCATTCGAAGAAATGAATGATAAAAAATGTTATGTATTTTTTAATAATGGGTTTAAATCTAATACAGTAAATACAGAAGATAAAAAAGGAGAGTTATTGTGGGATGGGTTCTTGTTATTTCTTAACAAGAATATATCTTTTAAAGATATAAATAATGAAGTGAATTTATTTGAAGAAAGATTAGTAGGCCTTCAAAGAATGGATAATGATGTTAAAACAAATAGCGAAGATATTAAATGTTACATTATCAATAAATTAAAAGAAAACAATATTGATTATGAATTGATGGAAGATGAAAAAAAAGTAAATGGAAACTGTATAACATATGATATGTGGTCTACTAGAAATAAAGATGTACTTAAAGATGCTATTGAATGCATAGGCGAATATAATGCCTATTATATTGAAAATGATAATTTTAATTTTAAAATATCATTTAATAAATCTCTTAACGTTATATTCGAATATAATCATTTAGGTGAACTATCATTAGAAAATGATAAACAACTTATAGTTATGAAGTTACTAAATAATGATAGTGGTTTAAATAATAAAATAAACAAAATTTATCAATTAAATAAAACTAATTTTAATTTAAATACATTATTATAATTATAAAAGGAGTGGTATGTTATGTATAGCGAATTTGGAATAAATGATAAAGCTAAAGCGTTAGTAATAAAAGCTGAAGAAAGTTTAAAAGAAGAGTTTAAAAGGATAGATGATGTGTGTAATATAAACAGCTTAAAAGTATTAAAGACATTTAATAATAATAAAATATCAGAAATTCATTTTAATAGTACAACAGGATATGGTTATGATGACGCAGGGCGTGATGCGATAGAACATGTTTTTGCAGAAGTTTTAGGCGCAGAAGATGCGTTAGTTAGAAGTCAGTTTATATCAGGATCACATGCACTTTGTGTTGCATTATTTGCATACTTAAGACCTGGTGATATTATGCTTAGTATTACTGGAACACCTTACGATACACTTCATGAAGTAATTGGAATAAAAGAAAATAATAGTTCTTTAAAGGCATTTGGTATTAAATATAGTGAAATAGATTTGATAAATAATGACTTTGATTATGAAAGCATAAAAGATTACATAACTACTAATAAGGTAAAGCTAATAGAAATACAAAGAAGTAAAGGTTACTCTACCAGAAAAAGTATTACTGTGGAAAATCTTGAAAAAGTAATTAAATTTATTAAAAACATTGATAAAGATATAATTATAATGGTTGATAATTGTTATTGCGAGTTTGTAGGCGATAAATCACCACTTGAAGTAGGGGCAGATGTAATAGTTGGGTCCTTAATAAAAAATTTAGGAGGTGGAATAGCGCCTAATGGAGCTTATATCGCAGGAAAAAAAGAATTGGTAGACCTTGCAGGTGAAAGGCTAACTCTTCCAGGAGAGGGAAGAGAAGTAGGTCCTACCCTTGGAATTAATAAACAAATATTACAAGGTATATTTATGGCACCTAGCGTTGTTGCATCAAGCTTAAAAACAGCAGTATTAACAAGTAAGGTTTTAGAGGATTTAGGTTATGAAGTTGAACCTAAATATGACGAAGAAAGAGCGGATATCGTCCAAAATATTATATTTGGAAACGAACATGACCTAGTAGAATATTGTGGTGGTATACAAGGTGCATCACCAGTTGATTCATTTTCAAAGCCACTTCCATGGGACATGCCAGGTTATGATGATAAAGTAGTTATGGCAGCAGGAACATTTACTCAAGGATCTTCAATTGAACTTTCTTGTGACGGGCCAGTTAGAGAACCTTTTATTGCATATCAACAAGGTAGTTTAACATATCCTTATGGAAAAATAGCAGTAATGAAAGCAGTTAGTATGCTTTTAAATAACGACAAATAATGTCGTTATTTTCTTTATACTTTTTAAAACAAGTGTTATAATAAACATAGAAGGTGTGAGTATGAAAAATAAGGGATTTATATTAGTACTATTAATTTCTTTTTCTTTTTTATTTAGTCTATTTTATGTTAATTACTACGAACGTAATATATATATAAAAGATTTTGAAGATTATGAGAAAATAGAAGTTTTCAATAAATATAAAGATAAGAAAATAGATGTATGCTATGGTACTAAGTTTAATTGTAAGAAAATAAATTATAAACTAAAGGGCACGGTTAATACCAAAAGATTAGGTACTTATACTTTGACTTATATGGCAGATTATAAAGATTCTCATTTAATTAAAAGTAAAAAAGTAAAAGTTGTAGATACCAAAAAGCCTGAGTTAATAGTTGAAGGTTCTTTTGCAAACGTTTGCCCTAATGGTAAAACGGAAAACGTAAAAATATCTGCAACTGATAACTATGATGGGGATATATCAGATAAAGTTAAGTATAAAATTAAAGATAATAAAATAATATATAAAGTATCAGATTCTTCTGGTAACACCATAAGAAAAGAGTTTAATGTTAACATTATGGATAATAAAGGACCAACAATTATTTTAAACGAAGAAAATATTATATATTTATCAGTAGGTTCTAAGTATAAAGAGCCAGGTTATGTTGCAATCGATGATTGCGATGGTAACATAACTGAAAATGTTAAGGTAACAGGAAATGTCGATACATCTAAAAAAGGCACTTACGAACTTGTATACTCGGTAAAAGATGAATACGGTAACGAAACAAAAGTAAATAGGATTGTTAAAGTGTTTCCTAAAAATAAATATAAAGCAGGGGAACTTGGAAGTAAAGTAATATATTTGACATTTGATGATGGACCAGGAGCACATACGGCAAGACTTCTTGACATATTAAAAAAATATGATGTTAAGGTAACGTTCTTTGTAACTGGTTATAACAATAATTATAACGATTTATTAAAAAGGGAAGCAGATGAAGGTCATACTGTAGGACTTCATAGTTATACTCATAATTATGGTCTTATATATGCTGGAATAGATGCTTATATGGAAGACTTACTTAAAATTCAAAATAAAGTAAGGGAACATACAGGAATAGAATCAACCATAATTAGGTTTCCTGGCGGAAGTAGTAACACGATAAGTAGAAAATATAGAACGATGATAATGACTGATTTAACTAAAAAGGTAGAAGAAATAGGATTCAGATATTTTGACTGGACGATAATGTCTGGTGATGCTGGAAATACTAAAGATCCAAATAAGATAGTAGAAAACGTAACTAGTAGCATAAAAGAAGGCGAACCTAACGTAGTATTAATGCACGACATAAAGCCATATACCGTTGATTCAGTAGAACGAATAATAGAATTTGGACTTGCAAATGGATATACCTTTGCACCACTTACCATGGATAGTCCAGTTATTCATCAACATGTTAATAATTAAGATACGCTTAAAGCGTGTTTTTTCTTTGGCTTAATAATTATGCATGTTTAATTTCTTCTCATCTAATAGTAGTGAGGGGGAATGAATATGGAAAGAAGAGGAATCGATATAAGTCATCATCAAGGAACTATTGATTTTAATGCCTTAAAAGGTAACATAGATTTCGCCATGGTAAGAACTAGCTATGGAGCATTTTATGAAGATAGAAACTATAAACAAAACATTGCAGGTTTAGAAAGCATAGGTGTACCTTACGGGTTATATCACTTCTCTTATGCTACTGATGTAGCAGGTGCTAAAAAAGAAGCTGAAGGTTTTATTAATTTAATAAAAAATTATAAACCTTTATATCCTGTTGTAATAGATATGGAATCATCTGATAGAACAGCGGACGTAAGGGGAGAAACTTTAGTTGATATAGCAAGTACTTTTTGCCAGTTGGTACAAGATGCAGGTTATTACGTAATGATATATGCTAACTTAGATTACTTAAATAACAAACTAAATTCAAGTAAACTAAACGAATATGACAAATGGCTTGCACAATGGAGTAGTAAACCAACTTACAATAAAGAATTTGGTATGTGGCAATACTCATCAAAGGGTAGTATGCCTGGTATAAGTGGTAACGTTGATTTAGATATAGCATATAAAGATTATCCGTTAATTATAAAAGAAAACAACCTAAATAACTATAATGGAAGCAATCCTGAAGTACCTGAAAAGCCAGAAGAACCGACCGAAGAAATAAACTACGTTGTAAAAAAGAATGATACATTAAGTGGTATTGCAAGTAAATATGGAACAACTTATCAAAAGCTTGCAAGCTACAACAACATTAGTAACCCAAATAAAATATATCCAGGGCAAATAATAAAAATTCCAGGAAATACTTCTATTAATCCTACCACGTACATAGTAAAAAAGAATGATACGTTAAGTGGTATTGCAAGTAAGTATGGAACTACTTGGCAAAAAATATATGAAAAAAATAAATCGGTTATTGGAAGTAATCCAAATAAAATATATCCAGGACAAGTACTTACTATATAAGTTATTAAAAGAAAGTTAATCTTTCTTTTTTTAAAATAAAATTTATGTTGTTAATTAATGAAAAAAGTATTATAATATTCTTTGTAAATTGCCCTGTAGCCAAGTGGTAAGGCATCGGACTCTGACCCCGACATGCACTGGTTCGAATCCAGTCAGGGCAACCACTAAATATTATTATGGCCCGTTGGTGAAGGGGTTTAACACATCGCCCTCTCAAGGCGACATTCACGAGTTCAAATCTCGTACGGGTCACCAATTATTTAACTGAAACATCATATTAATGATGTTTTTATTTTTGTTGTGTAACAAAAATAAAAAGTATAACTCTCCTTTTTCAACAAGTAAATTCATATCTTGACTAAAGAGTGGGTATTATGGAAGTTAATTTTCAGTCTTAATAGTGGAAGCATGATTAAAACAAATATCCTCACAAAGTTTCTTTTTAAGATCATTATTATAATGCATAGTCATAAAATCATATCCTTTCGTTGTCTACATTACAAAATAATTGTATAAATAAAATATATGGTTGTCTACATACCCTCTCTTGGTGTCTACTTTAAGTTTACCACTACAAAGATGTAAAGTATCCACCCCTTTTTTTCCACAACTATCCCAAATCCTTGACGGGGGGGGGGATTATGATATTATCAACATAGAAAATAAAAGAATGGAGGTAATAATAGTGGAAAAAGAAAGGAAAATAAAAACATTAAGTTTAGTAGCATTAATAGTAGCAGTACTAGGACTTACCGTTGCATTTGCAGCATTATCACAAACACTTACAATAAATGGAACAGCATCAGTTGATGCAGCAGAATGGGACGTTCATTTTGAAAATTTAACCGAAGTATATGTAAGGGGTAGTGCTGAAGTATTATCTGAGCCAGTAATTGGTAATGATGGAAAATCAATTAAAAATTTACAAGTATCATTAAAAAAACCAGGAGACGTCGTAAAATATAAATTTGATATCGTAAATAAAGGTACGATAGATGCAATTAAAGATAAAGAATTAATAAATGGTATTGACATCATCAAAAATATTCCAGAAGACGAAGAGGAAATAATAAATTTTGGTTTAGTGTTAGCTAAAAAAAGGTTTGATAAAGCAGACTTTGATGGTGATGGTGTAACTAGTGATGAGGAGTATTTAAAAGCTCTGGAAACCATAGACTACTATGTTGATACTCATATGAACAATCCTAATTTTAGTATTAATGCTGGAAGAAGAATTACGGATTTTGATTTATATGTTGAATATAAGGATTCATCAGAGGAATTGCCTAAAGGCGAGGTTGTTTTAAATATTGATTTTTCTTGGATATTTGTGCAAAAATAGATTATTAATAAAAAGATAATTCAAGGTGATATGAATGAAATTAAAAAATAAAGAACTAAATGTAAAAAAAGGCACAAGAACAAATAAAATATTGTTCTTGCTTTTTTGCGTAATAACCCTTAGTTTAACCGTAGGATATAGTGCCTTAAATCAAGAGTTAAAAATAAGCGGAGAAGCAGTATTTAGAGTAAAAGAGGATATAAGAATAACTAACGTCGAACTTGCTGAAACAACACAAATGGGAATAGAAAACTATGAATCAAAATATACTAAGAATAGTATAACGTTAGGAGTTACATTACCAAATATAGAGTCAACTATTTCATATGATGTAGAAATAATAAATAGTGGAACAGTATCAATGTGGATAGATAGTATAACACAAGAATTAAATAATAATACTAACATGGAATATATATTAGAAGGAATAGGAGTAAGACAACTAATAAATCCAGGAGAAGTAAAGAATTTTAAGTTAAAGATAAAGTATAAAGAAGGATTAACACTATCAAGTAATACGTCATTAGATACGATGCTAAGATTTAATTTTGTAAAACCAGTAAGTACACTAGCAACAGGAAATAATGGAACATCTAATACAAAGTTTTTTAATGATGGACCCATATCAAAAGAAAGCGTAGAAACTATTACCTTTTTACCAACGATAGAAGTTGGAGAAGGAGCGATAGGATATTGGGATGCATCATTAAATAAAGACGGAACAGTAATAGCATGGTATACGGATAAAGATAATAATGATTTATATGAGTTAAACATTGGTGGAATAGGAGAAATTTATTCACCTAGTAATTCAAGTGATTTATTTAATAACTTTAAAAAATTATCAAGCATAGATTTTGGTGATGTTTATAACACAAAAAATGCTACTTTAATGATGAGTATGTTTAATGGGTGTAGTTCATTATTAAGTTTAGATTTAACAAGTTTTGATACTTCTAAAGTAAGTAGTATGATAAATATGTTTTATGGTTGCTCTAAACTTGAATCACTTGATGTGAGTAGTTTTAATACAAGTAGTGTAAGAAGTATGGAATCAATGTTTAGGTCGTGCTCAAAACTAACAGAACTTGATTTATCTAACTTTGATGTTAAAAATGTAAAAAGCATGAATTACATGTTTCAACAAGACACATCCTTGACGGACTTAAATTTATCAAACTTTAATTCAGAAAACGTAACAACATTTGTGCAAATGTTCATAAATTGTTATAGCTTACAAACATTAAATTTATCAAATTTTAATACTAAAAGTGCAACAAATATGCAATCAATGTTTTCAAATTGTAATTCTTTAACGGCATTAGATTTGAGTAGCTTTGATACTTCTAAAGTTACTAATATGAATAATATGTTTAGGGGTTGTAATTCTTTAAAGAATTTAGATATATTAAATTTTAATACAAGTAATGTTAAAAATATGAGTAATATGTTTTATGATTGTTATAACCTTTCTAATTTAGATTTAACAAATTTTGATACATCAAATGTAACTACTTTTTCATGGATGTTTGAAGCATGTCATGCATTAACAAAACTTGATTTAAGTACGTGGAATACATCTAAAGTAACAAATATGACGTCTATGTTTAGACTTTGCACCAATTTAACTGAATTAAATATAAGTAATTTTGATACATCTAATGTCACAAGTATGAATGAAATGTTTAGATCTACAAAAATTCAAAATCTTGATTTAACTAATTTTAATACTTCTAAAGTTAAAAGTATGATTATGATGTTTTATCAAGCAGGCGAAGTTTCTGCGTTAGATTTATCATCGTTTGATACATCAAATGTAACAAATATGTCAAATATGTTTGGGGAGTGTGAAAAATTAAAAAAACTTGATGTTTCATCATTTGATACTTCAAAAGTTGACAATATGTCCCAAATGTTTTATAGATGTTCTTTATTGACGCAGTTGGATTTAAAAAATTTTAATACGTCAGCTGTAACTGATATGACTAATATGTTTTTTGAGTGTAGGGTATTAAATAATTTGGATATTAGAAATTTTGATTTTACAAACGTTACAACTAAAACTAACTTTTTTAATGGTGTTCCAGTAGATTCATCCATATACGTAAAAGATGAAAATGCTAAAAATTTTATTTTAAGTATTAGAAGTGATTTAACTAACGTAAATGTAGTTGAAATTTAAGAGCAAAATTAATATATGTATTGCAAGATATAGAATAATATGGTAGACTTATATAGTCAAAAAGGAAGTAGTTACGTGTTTATTTAACATGGTAATATGCGTCAGAACGGTTGTTATAACCCGCATATATACATAATTTTTGTTATATACAAAACTTTTAGACGCTTTTAATAGTGTCTATTTTTTATTGGAGGAACGTTATGAATTATATTTTAATTATCATTGGTTTTATTTTACTTGTTAAGTGTGCTGATATCTTTGTTGATGGATCATCTAATTTAGCAAAAGCACTTAAAGTACCAACACTTATTATTGGTCTTACAATAGTAGCTTTTGGAACGAGTGCACCAGAAGCTGCGGTATCGGTTACTTCATCATTAAAGGGACAAAATGATATGGCACTTGGAAACGTTGTTGGTTCTAACATTTGCAACTTATTGTTAGTACTTGGAGTAAGTAGTTTATTTAATCCGTTGAAAGCTAAAAAGCAAATAATATTAAAGGATTTTCTATTTTGCTTATTATCATTTTTAGTTTTATTTGTAATGGTAGCAGGTCCGTTTTTTTTAGGAGAAAATTTAGGTGTATTATCTCGTAGTGATGGTCTTGTATTATTATGTTTTTTAGCGGTTTATCTTTATTCCTTAATCATTAATATTAATAGAAATGATATGAAAAAGGTAGAAGAAAGAAAGTTTTCTATAAAAGATATAATATGTATTATAGTGGGTATTGTAGGTATTATATTAGGTGGTAACTTAGTTGTTAATAGCGCAACTAAAATAGCTGAAAGTTTTGGTGTAAGTGAAGGGTTAATAGCACTGACCATAGTTGCATTAGGAACATCACTTCCAGAACTTGTAACTAGCGTTGTTGCAGCTAAAAAGAAAGAAACTGATATAGCAATTGGAAATGTAATTGGATCTTGCATATTTAATATTTGTTTTATTCTTGGTATGTCAGGTTCAATTAAAAGTATAGTAATAGGTTTTGATTCCATTATAGACATATTATTTATGATGATAAGTGGTATTATAGTATACTTATTTAGTATTAAAAATAAACGTATTGGTTTGCTTAAAGGTTTAATTATGATGGGGATGTATATTGGTTATACTATATATATAATTGTAAGATAATACTTAACTTTAACGTGAATTTTTGATATAATTTAAATTACGAAAGGGCGTGTTTTTATGACTAATAAAGATTTAGCAGATTTAATATTTCCTAACATTACTAAAACCATAAAAGATTATGAGGAGATGTATCCAAAAAGAGACTTGTCAGAAGGAGCGGTAGTAACTCGTTTTGCTCCTAGTCCAACTGGATTTGTACACATCGGACATATATTTTCATCTTTTGTTGCAAAAAAGGCTGCAAAAGATACAAATGGCGTATTCTTTTTGAGAATAGAAGATACTGACCAAGAGAGAATTGTAGACGGTGCAATAACTAATATTTTAAAAGATTTAAGTGATTATGACATAACTTTTGATGAAGGAATGGTAAGTGAGACTGAAGAAAAAGGATCTTATGGGCCTTACCTTCAAAGTAAAAGAAAGGAAATATATCATACTTTCATAAAATATTTTTTAGAAAATGGTATGGCATATCCTTGTTTTTGTTCTAAAGAGGAATTAGTAGAAATTAGAAATGCTCAAGAAAAAAGAAAAGATAGAATTGGGTATTACGGAAGATATGCAAAATATAGAAGAACTCCTATAGAAGAAGCTTATAATAGAATAAAAAATGGAGAAAAATTTGTTATAAGACTAAAATCTCCTGGAGATTTTGAAAAGAAGGTTACGGTTAAAGATTTAGTAAGAGGTAATATTACGTTCCCTGAAAATGATATGGATATTGTAATAATGAAACAAGATGGACTTCCAACTTATCATTTTGCACACTTAGTAGATGATTATTTAATGCATACTACTCATATTATTAGAAGTGATGAGTGGGTATCTTCTTTACCAGTACACGTACAGTTATTTAGCATGTTAGATGCTAAACCACTTAAGTATGCACATTTATCTCCAATTATGAAAGATGATAATGGAACAAAAAGAAAGCTCTCAAAAAGAAAAGATCCTGAATGTGCGATGCATTTTTATCATGAAAAGGGTATTCCAACAGAGGCTGTTAAATTATATTTAATGACCCTTGCAAATACTAACTTTGAGCAATGGATGGATGCTAATAAAGATAAAACGATAGATGATTTTGAATTTAGTTTTAATAAGATAAGTAAATCTGGTGGTTTATTTGATATGGAAAAACTTAATAATATTTCTAAAAACTGCCTATCAAGAATTAAAGCTTGCGAGTTTTATGAAATGCTTGTAAATTATACTAAAGAATATGATGAAGAGTTTTACAAACTTATAACGAAGTATAAAGACTTTACTATTGGTCTTTTAAACATCGAAAGAGAGCAAAAAAAGCCAAGAAAAGATTATGCAGCATTTAGTGAAGTTAAAGAACTTGTTTGGTATATGTATGATGAATTATTTGGGAAGCACGAAAAAACTTATGAGTTTACTAATATAACTGATAAAGATGAAATAATTAAAGTAATGAAAACATACATAGAAAAATATTACGATGAAGAAGATGATCAAACTACTTGGTTTGAAAAGATTAAAGATTTATCAGAAGAGTTTGGATACGCAAGAGAGGTTAAAGAATATAAAGAAAATCCTGATAATTATAAAGGTCACGTAGGTGATGTTTCAATGGTAATTAGAGTAGCACTTACAACAAAAGCAATGACTCCTAACCTTTATGATATTATGAAGTTATTTGGAAAGAATAGAATTATAAAAAGAATAGAAGAATTAGAAAAAAATATCTAATTCTTTTATTTTTTAGGGGAATTTTAAAAGTTATGGAGAAGTATAAAATTGAGAGGGCCTAATGATGGGTAGTAGCTTTCCAACAATTTCTGGGTAAGAAAGGGTTGGGTGATAATATGAAAGAAGAAAGAAAATTTCCTAAAGTAATAATTATCCTTTTAATTTTATTAATAGCTCTGCTAATTTTTAAAATATAAAAGAAAAAGCGTACTTACCCAGGGGGGTGTACGCTTTTTCCTTATACACATAAGGAAAGCTACTAACCTTAAGTTAGGTGCTCTCACTAATTAAATTATACAAGAAACTAAGGATTATGTAAATGTTTAAAAGAAAAAAAGAATTAATAGTAAATGGTTTTAAATTAGATAAAGAACAAATTAAGGCTGTAACCACAAAAAGAAAAAATGTTCTTGTTCTAGCGGGAGCAGGATCAGGTAAAAGCTTAACTATTATTGGAAGGGTTAAATATTTAATACACAATTTAAAAGTTAATCCTAAGGATATTTTATGTATTTCTTTTACCAATGACGCAGTAAATAATCTAAAGGAAGATTTAAATGAAAAAGAAGTAGGTATTATGACCTTTCATAAATTGGCCTTAAAAATATTAGGTAAACAAAAAGAAGTATTGTCAGAAAATATGTTAAAAGATATAGTTATGGATGCTTTTTCTGATTACACTTTATTAGCTTTATATAACATAACTAAAAGTGAAATGATAAACTTAATAGAAACGTTTATAAATTTATTTAAATCTAATAATTATAAATTTGATATGTTTTATAAATTTATAAATAAAACACGTTCTAAAGAAAAAAGATTATTAAAAGAAATAATGAAATGTTATATATGTTACGAATCATATTTAAAAAAGGAAAACTTAATGGATTTTAATGATATGATTAATGATGCTATTGAAAGATTATATTACTCTAATGTTAGGTATAAATACATAATAATAGATGAGTATCAAGATACATCTATTACAAAATTTAATTTTATAAATAAATTATTAAAGTTATCTAACGCATCTTTTTTTGCTGTAGGAGATGACTTTCAATCAATTTATAGATTTACTGGATCTAATTTAAAAATAATTACTGATTTTAAATGTTATTTTCCATTTGGTAAAGTATTTAAACTAAAAAATACATATCGTTCACCTAATGAATTAATTAAAATAGCAGGCAAATTTATCATGAAAAATAAAAATCAAATAAAAAAGAAATTAAAATCAAATAATAAGTTGAAAAACTCGGTAGAAATAGTTTACTATGATGATCTAAATACTAGTATAAATAGTGTAGTAAAAGAAGATAATATTGATAATTTGTTTATATTATCTAGAAATAACCATGATTTAGAAAAGGTTGATAATCTAAACATAAATTATAGAAAATTAACTATTCATAAATCTAAGGGGTTACAATCAGATTATGTCTTTGTAATAAATTTAAATGATAATAAAAATGGTTTTCCAAACAAAATTAAAGATCATGAAATATTAAGATATGTAAATGGTTATAAAGAATATTATCCATATGAGGAGGAAAGACGTTTATTTTATGTAGCGCTTACTAGATGTAAGAAAAAGGTATATTTATTTTCACCAAAAAATAATCCATCTATGTTTGTAAAAGAAATAAGCAAGTATAAAAAGGTAAATGTACGAGAAAACTAATTATGGTGATATATATGTTTTATAATTATAAGATTAAAAATGATATTTTATATTTATATGTGGATGATAGGTGTGAAATAGGAAGTTTATTTAATAGTGATAAAAATAGGAGTATTACATCAAAAGTAAAAAAATATATTAAGGACCATAAAATAGAATTTAATGGATTTAAAGTTATTTTGCTACTTAGCGGATTAATGCTTGGAACAGTTTATTTAAATAAAAATCCTATGGTTAATAACTATGATGTATATAAAGATAATAAATATGTTTATAACATAGTTGATAAAACTGTTCCTGATATTTCTGTGGAAGAAAAAATAGACGATTTATTAAAAGACGCAGCAGAAATAAAAGAAGATGCTGAAGTAACTAAAACAGTTCAAAATAATAATTCTATAAAAAAACAAGAAAGTAAAGAAACAAGTAATAATACTAAAGATGATACTGCAAATAGTTCTATTACTAACAACAATAATTTTTCTACAGGAAAAGTAATAACTTTAAATAGAACACGTGGAGATGTTGTGCAAATAAATTTAGAAGAATATTTAATTGGGGTAGTAGCTGCTGAAATGCCAGCATCATTTAATTTAGAAGCATTAAAATCACAAGCGATTGTTGCAAGAACATATACTTTAAAATTATTAGAAAGTAAAAGAACCATAACTGATGATGTTTCAACACAAGTTTACAAAGATAATGCTGAACTAAAAAATATGTGGGGTAATAGTTATAATACTTATTACAATAAGATAAAAAATGCTGTATCATCAACTAGTGGTTTGTGTATTACTTACAATGGTTCTTTGATTGATGCTGTTTATCATTCAACAAGTAACGGTTATACCGAGGATTCAGTAAAAGTTTGGGGTAATGATATTCCTTATTTGAAAACGGTTACTTCTCCATGGGATACATCGGCATCCTCATACTTAAAAGAAAATACTATTAGTTATGATAAGATTAGGACAGTTTTAGGAATTAATTTTGACTCATCTTCTATTATTGAAATTATATCAAAAGACGAAAGTGGTAGAATTTCAAACATAAAGTTTGGTGATAAAGTACTTACTGGGGTAGAGGTTAGGAATTTATTAGGACTTAGATCAGCTGATTTTGATTTTATGATGACAGATACGGGAGTTTTATTTACAACAAGAGGTTATGGTCATGGAGTTGGTATGAGTCAGTATGGTGCTAATGGTATGGCAAACTCAGGTTATTCTTATGACAAAATCATAAAATATTATTATAGTGGGGTAAACATAGTTAAAAGGTATTAAAATACAAATTAGTTATTTAGATTGTTTTAAAAATATATATTGATATTGTCATTACAATGTGTTGACAAATTTATTTAATAAATGTTATCCTTAATATGGAAGGAAGTGATATTTCATGAGTAGTATTTCCAAACAATCTAATTTGAATATTAGGTTGGATAGTAATTTAAAAAAAGAGGCAGAAGAACTATTTAAAAGTTTAGGCCTTAATATGACTAGTGCAATAAACGTTTTTCTAACTCAAAGTGTAAAAGAACAAAAAATTCCATTTGAGATAAGAAGAAATGTTCCAAGCCGTAAATTAAAGAAAGCACTAAAAGAAACTAAAGAAATTATAAGTGGAAAAAGAAAAGCCAAAACCTATACAAGTACAGAAGAATTATTTAAGGATTTAGATAATTGAAATATAATATAGAAATTACGTCCTTATTTAAAAAAGAGTATAAAAAGATGAAAAGAAGAAATAAGGATATGAGTAAATTGCAATCGGTTATTAATTCGCTTGCAAATGGGGAGGTTTTGGATAAAAAATATAAGGACCACGCATTAAATAATGATAAAAGATATATAGATTGTAGAGAATGCCATATTGAACCAAATTGGCTACTAGTTTATAAATATCATGATAAAAAGTTACTGTTATTATTAGTGGAAACAGGAACACATAGTGATTTATTTAATTGCGTATTTTAAGACATTTAATGTCTTTTTTTAATGGAAGAAAAATGATATAATTATTATGGTGATAACATGGATAAAATAAGAGAAAGAATAAATGATTTGATTTTAAAAATAAACCAAGCAAGTTATGAATATTACGTTAATGATAATCCTACTATTACTGACCAAGAGTATGATGATTATTATAACGAGCTATTAAAACTTGAAAATAAGTATCCAGAGTTAAAAAGAGAAGACTCTCCAACATTAAGAGTTGGAGGCCAAGTAGTAGATAAATTTGAAAAGGTAACGCATGAGTCGCCAATGCTTTCCTTTGATGATATATTTAACGAAGATGAAATTGTGTTATTTGACGAAAGAATTAGAAAAACATGCCCTAATGCTAGTTACACACTAGAACCTAAGATGGATGGGTTATCTGGTTCGCTAGTATATGAAAAAGGTGTTTTAGTAAGAGCAGCAACTAGAGGAGATGGACTTATTGGAGAAAACATTACGCATAATGTTAAAACAATAAAGTCAGTGCCTTTAAAATTAAGTAAGCCAATTGATATTGAAGTACGTGGCGAAATATACATGAGTAAGAAATCTTTCGAAAAATGTAATATAGAAAGAAAGCAAAACGGCGAAAACTTATTTGCAAATCCACGTAATGCTGCCGCAGGTTCCGTAAGGCAATTAGATAGTAGTGTTGCAGCAAAAAGAGGATTGGATTTCATGGCATATTTTTTACCAAATCCAGATAAATATGGTATTAAAACCCAGTCTGAAACAATTGATTTCTTAAAAGAATTAGGTTTTGCGACTAATCATAAATTAAACGGAATTGCTAAAAACGTAAATGATATAATTAATTACATAGATGACTTATCACAAAAAAGAGATAATTTGCCTTTCGAGATAGATGGTGTGGTACTTAAAGTAAATAGCTTAGATGATGAAGCAAAGCTTGGATTTACTCAAAGGGTGCCAAGATGGGGTATTGCTTATAAGTTTCCAGCATTAGAGGTTTTAACTACTTTAAAAGAAATAAAATTTACCGTTGGAAGAACTGGTAAGATAACACCTAATGCTATATTCGATCCAGTTCATGTTGCGGGCTCAGTAGTATCAAAAGCAACACTGCATAATGAAGATTATTGCATAGATAAGGACGTACGCGTAGGAGATGTTATTTCTATTAGAAAAGCAGGAGATGTAATCCCTGAAGTAGTGGAAGTTAAAAAAGAAAGAAGAAAAGGTGATGAAGTGCCTTTTAAGATGACAGAAAATTGTCCAATGTGTGGTTCTTTATTGGTAAAACAAGACGCTAATTATTTTTGTAGAAATGATTCGTGTCCTGCTAGAGAAATAGAGGGATTGATTCATTTTGCATCTAGAGACACCATGAACATAGATGGATTAGGAGAAAGAATTATAGAAGATTTTTATAACATGGAGTTTATTAAAGATATTTCTGATATATATAAGTTAGAAAATCATAAAGAAGATTTAATCGAACTTGAAGGATTTGGAGATAAAAGTGTTAATAACTTACTTGAAAGTATAGAAAATTCTAAAACTAATTCTTTAGAAAAAGTTTTGTTTGCACTAGGTATAAGACACGTTGGTAAAAAAACTGCTAAAATACTAGCAAGAAAATATAAAACAATTGATAATTTAATAAATGCAAGTGAAGAAGAATTAACTAACGTTAATGATATTGGTGAGATAATTGCAAAAAGTGTTAAAGCATATTTTTCTGATATTAAAAACATTAATTTAATTAATGAATTAAAAGACTTAGGACTAAATTTTAAATATATTTCTACTTCAGTAAATGATAAACTGGAAGGACAAACCTTCGTATTAACTGGAACTTTAGAAAAGTATAAAAGAGAAGAATTAACTAAGATTTTAGAGGATAATGGGGCAAAGGTTACGTCAAGTGTTACTAAAAAAACATCTGGTGTTATTGTAGGAGATAAACCAGGTAGTAAATATGACAAAGCATTAAAGTTAGGAATTACTATATATAATGAAGAAGATATAGCAAACATCATAAATTAATAACTTTAAGGTTATATAAAAAACATTTGCTAGCAAAACTTGACAAATTATGAAGTTATGGTAATATATTTTCATAAATTTTGTTAATGTTTGCTTGTACAGAAACATTTGTGCAGGCAATTCATAAGAGTTTTGTTTGCAGACAAAACTCTTTTTTCTTAAGAAAAAAGAGAGTAGGAGGAAAAGAAAATGGAAAATAATAAACTAAACATTAAAAAAACAAAATACAGATATTTTATGGATAATTTGAAATTATTTCCAATTAATACTATTTTAACTTATACCATTCCAGTACCTAAAGGTGAAGAAAAAAAAGAAGATGAGTTCTTTGATAGAAATTATCCAGATGTTAAAATTTCAAATATAAAGTTCAAACATATGGTTGATAAAACAGCTAAAGCGTTAATTGCTATGGGTATTAAAAAGGGAGATATTATAACTATTTGTCAGAGTAATACACCAGAAATGTTTTATATGGATTATGCTTTAAGTAAAATAGGAGCTATTCCTAACTTTATTTATCCAAATGTTACAGTTAGTGAAATGAAACATTATATAGAAGAACTTGATTCTAAATATTTATTTTTTATGGATGTAGAAGAAATAAGAAAGAATGTTAAATCCGTTGCTGATAGTATGGATATCAAGGTGATTTCAGCTTCCGTTATGGAATCGTTTCCGGATTTATTTAAATATGTAGCTTCTAGAAAGATGCCACAAAAGAACATACCAATAAAAAATGAAATTAAGTGGAAAGATTTTATAAAAAATGGTAAAGATGCATTAGTTTTGGAAGCGGATTACGTACCAAATAGTGTTTGCGCATATATTCATACGAGTGGTACTTCAAACGTACCAAAGGCGGTAATGATGACAAATGAAAATGTTAACTGCATACCAAGAAATTATGAACTAGATGGAATAAATTGGAGAGCAGGTAATACAGCTGTGCAAACGATACCACAATTTGTTTCTTATGGTATAACAACTAATCATTTATATTTTTGTAATAATGTAAATGTCGTTATGATCGCGGAAATGGAACCAAAAAATTTATACGATCTATTTAAAAAATATAAACCTGAGTATAGTTTTACAACACCTTCTCATGCAAGAGAATTAATAAAACGACCAACTGACATGAGTAATGCAGAAATGATTGTATTTGGTGGTGATGGTTTCGATGATGTTGAAAAAGCCATGAATGATTACATAGTGAAAAATGGAGGTAATACAGTGGCATATCAAGGATATGGATCTACCGAGATGAGTGCAGTAACTATGACAAACGCACCTGGAAGACATAAAATAGGTTCTATTGGTAAATTATCTGGGGAAACAGAAGCTATTATTATAGAAGCTGGTAACGATCCTGGAGTTTATAATATAATTAATGAACCTAATAAAATTGGAGAATTATGTCTAACTGGTCCTGGGGTGACGCTAGGATATGCTGGAAACAGTAAAGATGAAACAGATAAAGTGTATATAAAACATCCAGATGGTAAAACTTACGTACATATGGGAGATTTTATAAGTAGGGATGAAGATGGATTTTTCTATTACCACGGAAGAATAAAAAATGTTATAACTAGAAAATCATTTACGTTTTCTCCAGATGAAATAGTTAAAGCAATAATGATGCATCCTAAAGTAAAGCAGTGTATTGTTGTTCCGAAATATAGTAAAGAAGAGGGAGAAACTCCAAGTGCACATATTGTATTAAAAGATTACGATAATAAGGAACAAACCTTAAATGAGATTATTGAGCTGGTAAATCAAAACGTACAGGAATTTCATAGGCCAACAGATTATAAAATTAGAAAAGGCATAGCAAGAAATAAGAATAATAAAAATGATATTACGGCTTTAAAGATAGAAGATACTGCTATGTTATTTGAGGGTGTAATTAATGCTGATATAATTTCACTTAATGATGGTACTTATGATTATGAACTAAACATTGAATATAACCAAAATATGGCCAATTTAAATAGAGATGAACTTATAACACATATTAGTAATCATATACACGAAGTTGCTAATTATTTGAAATTTAATGTTGGTAAAATAAAATTTAATGTTCATTATATTTGTGTTGAATATAGTGATCAAGACTTATATAAACAGTTTGAAAATCATTATATTTTTGTAAAACACTTGTAAAGAAATTTAGTGTTTGTGTAATCTTTTATAAAAGTATGATATAATTTTTTTGAGGAGATGGTTATATGAATCCAACAATATTCTTTTCTGTTTGTAGCTTGTTTTATTGCTTATTTTTAATGTTTACCGTTTTCTCTAAAACTGAAAAAAATAATGCAGAAAACAAAATATTTAAAATTTTATTATTAATTAATTTAGGAAGTTTAATTTGTGAATCAGCAGGTATTTTTTTAGGAAGTAATTATAAGAAGTTTGAATTATTGAATGATATAGCACTAAGACTTATGTTAGTTTTATATGTTTCGTGGTTTTCAATGTTTATTGTATTCATACTTAATATCTCTAAAAGACGAAATAAATTAAACATAAGAGATAATAAAATTATTTTTGTTGTAATGTTACTTGCACAACTTGCGGTTGTATTTTTACCTATTATATATAACACAAATAAAGATGGGGTAATAATATATTCTAGTGGATTAGCTGTTCAAACTGTTTATTATTATGTTATGGCGTGTGAAATAAGTTGTTTATTTATTATGTTTACACATGCAAAGAAAGTTAAAATTGCGAATTATGCTTCGTTATTTGCATTAGTGGTTTTATCAACTTTATCAGCTGCTATTCAATCATATTATCCATCGTTACTATTATCAGCATCGACTGAGACTTTTGTTTTATATATTGCTTATATAAATACAAAAAAGATGGAAACAATGCGAAAAATAGAAAAAAGTACGATAAGTAGTAAATGATTTTAAGGAGGAATTTAATTGGAACAGAGTGTTACTAAAACTTTAAGTTTATTTGATAAATTATCTATTAAATATTATGATTATTTATATACTGCTTCAATAGCTAAAGAAGCTGCTACTGGTAAAGAAAGTAATGGTGGAATCCTAATAGTAGGAATGATAATAGTAATAGTAGGACTTGTTGGTTTTATATTGACTAAGAATAAAAATTAAAAAAGAAAGGTGCTAATGTGAACTGCGCCTTTTGTTTATATAAATAGGTATATTATGATTAAAAATAAAGGTAAATATAAGTTGGAGTAAAAATAATGAATTACTTGAATAAAGTTAATATATTTATTAATAGAGATACTAAAGGTAGTAAACGATTTATTAACCATTAATAAAAATAGAATATTGTCATTTTTTTCCATAAAAAGTGTTGACAAATGTCGATATAAAGAGTAATCTATACTTAAATTATTTAAAAAGTGGTGATTGGTATGAGAAAAGTAAAATCGTTTTTGAATAATAAAAAAATTATTGTTAGCAAATTTTATTGCTTGCTTTTCTTGTGCTTATTCAGTATAATTGTGTTTTAACTAAAGGCAGTAACTTCTAAGACCATAGGTCTTTAAGGTTGCTGTCTTTTTGTTATACAAAGTAGGATATAAATTAAGGAGGGAAAATGGAACATATCATTATATTGTGGAACTCTGTAAATGATAATTTTGAAGATATAGTTATTGATTTAGAAAGTGATGGCGTTATAATACAAAATCACATTCGTATTGAATTAGATGATGAGATTGCATCATTTATTAAAGATATCTATAATTATGATGAATTACCTGAAAAATGGAGAGTAGATTTGAAAATAGATTATATAGAAAAATTATATAATTCAAGAATAGTAGATATTTTATATGTTTTCACTAGTAAAGATATTAAATGCATAAAAAATAAAATTAGATTAAAATATTCGAGAATAATAGACAGATATAAATATGATAATATTATTCATATTACTGATGATAATTTAGAATATGTTAAGGCTTTAAACGCTGTTAATAAATATGTTTGTAAAAAAGGAAAGGTTAAGAAGTTATGAAAAAGTATTGTTTTATGTGGGTTGATAGTGGATTATCAACAAAGCCTAGTAAAGTAAATATACCTTATAGATTTGTACATTTGGCTGAAATATCTGATTATGTTACTAGAGAAATAGATGGAAAAGTAGATATATTAGATTTTGAATTAGAGAAAATTGGATTTGATAAAGTAATAGAAAAAGTTATAGAACAAAAATATTCTGCAGTTGCTTTTTATATAACAAATGAAAATTTATCGAATAGTATAAAAATTAATTATTATATAAAAGAAATAATACCTAATTGTAAAACAATAGCATATGGTGATCTCCCACTATATTTACCTAATTTTTTTCTGAAAACGAACTTTGATGCTATTGTAGATAAACATTGTGATCAAGAAGTAGCTATTTTAGATTTTTTTAAATTTTCAGATAATGAAATTGAATCTAAAGAAATGAGAGGTGTATTATCAATAAAAGATAATATATTTATAAAAAACAAAAAGGGAATATATTTACCACCTTCTGAATGGGGATTACCTAATACTAGTTTGATTCCGGCTGAAAAATATTTTGAAACACAAAACAAAAGGCAAATTACTATAACAATTTCTAGAGGTTGCCCATATAATTGTCCATATTGTAATGCAGTAAGTTATTATGGATTGAAGGAAAGAAGAAGACCTATTGCTGATATTATAAATTATATTAATTCAAAAGATTATACATATTATAAATTTTTTGCTCCAAATTTTACTTTGAATAAATCCGAAGTAATAAAATTGTGTGATTCTTTAATAAATAATAAAAAGAAAATTAAATGGTCCTGTACCACTAGACCAGATTTATTAGTAGATGAAGGTTTAATAAAAAAAATGGCAGAGGCAGGATGTTATAAAATTGCTGTTGGAATAGAATCAATTATCGTGGAAGATTTAGAAAAAATAAACAAAAGATATGATTTTCAAAATTTAAATTTAGCTATTGGTCTTTTGAATAAATATAATATAGAATTAAAAGCATTGGTAATGTTTGGAATGAAGGGGCAAAATAAAGATAATATTTTAAAAACACTTGATTATTTAAGTGAAAAAAAATTAGTAATAAGACCGACAGCGTATACACCTTTTTATAAAATGAATGAAATGATGAGTTTAGAAGAAATCTCAAAATTTGATAAAAGAACATACTATGAGGGAATTGAAGGTTTGAATTATGGACAATTTTTAAGATTAATTTATGATGTGAAAAATTATAAAAACATATTAGATAGGGAGTAACATTTATGTATGAAGGTTTAAGAAGTGAAATTAGTAAAGCAATTAATAAAAATGATTGTGACGCAGTATTGTTTTCGGGCGGAATTGATAGCTCAGTGGTTTTATATGAAAATTATCTAAAAAATAGCTCAATAGCTGCTATAACTATTTCGGTTAAAGGAAAAGAAAATTCTGATGAAAAATATAGCAAGATAGTTTCAAAAAAAATAGGAATTAAAAATCATTTAATTTGTTACGTAACAGAAGCAGAAATTTTAAAGCACATTGAAAAGGCTATACTTCTATTAAAAACTTTTAATCCTGAATGGATAAGTTCAACCGTGACTTTGTTAATTGCTGCTAATTTTGCAAGAAAAAAAGGGTATAAAAAAATATCTGGTGGTGAAGGTGCAGATGATTTGTTTGGAAGTTTTCCATTTTTTAACAATTGGAATAATAAATATATTTCTTTGGATGAGGTAATAGTAAAAAGATATAATGAAATAAGTACTATGTCCGATTTAGTGGTTAAATCAGTAGGGTTAGATTTTTATTCTCCGTTTAAAGATGATAATGTTAAAAAAGAAATTTTAAATATTCCAATACAAGAAAGGATTAAAAAAAATAAATTAATTACTTCAAAATACCCATTGAGAATGGCATATAAAAAAATATTGCCTAAAGAAAGTATTATAAGACCACAAACAATGGCATTTTCGGGGTCTGGCATATTTAAAGTAATAAGTAAAATTGCAGATGATGTAACTGATAAAGAATTTGATGACGCAAAAGAAAAATACTTTGAATTTAAGAGTAAACTTGAGTATGCATTATTTAAAATATATATAAAATACTATATATATAATCCAGTACATGAAAATAAATGCGTTCATTGTAATAGTGATATGAATAATAATAAAGTAATTTGCAAAGTATGTAATACTTTTCAAATAAATGGAAGGAGTATAGATTTTAATGGATAAAAAAATTTATGGGGTAGAAGGAATAATAATAATAGATAATTGTATTATTCTAGGAATGCAAAAAGAAAAAAGATGGTATAAAAATGAAAAACTTGGTGCCGTAATAAAAACGATTGGTGGTAAGATAGAAAAAGAGGATAATGGAGATCCACTGAATGCCTTGAAAAGAGAAATGCTAGAGGAAATATGTGGTATTTCAGATAAAAATTTTAGAATTAAAGAAAAACCATTATTTAATATAGAAACTGGTATGAGTGATATTAATAGCTTTGAACATAATTCAGGCTTAACGTTAAATGCTAATTTTTATTTAATAAATATAAATGAAGAAGTGAAATTAACACCAAATGATTTACCATTTATTTTTAAGATTCCCTTAAAAAAAATATTAGAATTAGATTTTAATGAAACGATTGATTTTAACTTTGTTTCAGAATTTGCCATAGGTGATTATAATAATAAACCTGAAGAAGTATGTTTGATGGTTCCGTTGGAAGTTAAGGAATTTCTGTCTAATTATGAATAAAATAGCTTTTGATTTTGATGGTGTGATTGCAGCCACTGATCGTTTGAAGAAAAAATGGTTTATAAGAAATGGTGTGTATTTAAATAACTTTGATAAATATTCTATATATCATTATTTATCAAAAAAAATGAAAGTTGAAGAAATAGATAATCTATATAACTCGATGTCGAATTATGTTTTTAGTGATGGAATGTTAAAAAAAGTTAAGGTTAAAAAGGATGTTTTAAGATTAATAAAAAAGATCTGTAAAAAAAATGAACTTTATATTATAACTTCTAGACCAAACAGTATGATACCAGAAGTTAAGGAATGGTTAGAAAATAAAAAGATATTAAAATGTTTTAAAGAAATAATATCTTCATCAAATAGTGGTAAACAATTAATATGCAGAAATAAAAATATTGATATATTAGTGGATGATGATTATAGACATTTAGAAAAAGATATAGTTAAAGTAAGGATATTAATATCTAATGACAAGGGAAATATTAGTTATATGAAGTTAAGATAAATTTTATTATTAGGAGATATAAATGAAAAAGGTTATTATATTTATAGGAGCACCCGCAAGTGGTAAAGGTACTCGTATAGATGAATTAGAAGAATATTATAAAATATCTACTAGTCTCATTTTAAGGAAAAACAATTTAGATTTATCAAAAGGGGATTTAATTAATGACGATATTGTCAATAGTCTCATACTTAATGAAATTAAAAATGCATTATTGGATAATATTGTCTTAGATGGATATCCTAGGACAATTAATCAACTGAATTTTTTAATTTCAAATAATATATATATCGAAACAGTATATAACATTATTGCTCCAAATGATATAGTTATTAGTAGAGCGGCTAATAGACTAACCTGTTTAAATTGTCAATCTAGTTATACAATTGATGATTTTAGGAGACCACAAAAAGAAGGGATTTGTGATAAATGTGGTGGTATATTAATAAGAAGACCAGATGATGAACCTAATTTGGTAATTAAAAGAATCAAAAAATATTATGATAGTACATATTGCTTGTTAAATGAATTTGATAAGCTAGGTATTAATGTAATAGACATAGATTCCTCAAAATCTCCTAAAGAGATAAAAAAATATATTAAAAGATAGTAATTTAAGTAATAAATGAAGAATATACAAAAATTATAATAATTATGGTATACTAATTAAAGAACTTGTATCACTGAACGTTTTGGGCGTTGGAGTAGGACTACTTAGTATTACTCGCAGTGACAGAGTTCTTTTTTATTGTTTATAATCCTTGTAATTTGTCATATTATGTTATAAATAAAGGCTAAAATGAATAAGATATAAATTTATTTAATTAAAGTGGAAATAAAATGCGATTTATAGTATAATATTTATCGTATAGGAGGCGTTTGTTATGCTACCAAAGATAAAAAGGTATATAAAAAATAATAAAAAACAAGTTGCAATAGTACTTGCTGTTATAGCAGGATTATTAGTATGTCTTGTTCTTTACAAAGCTTTATTTTATTCGAGTTCAGAAAAAGCTGTTTATGGAGTAAGATTAAGAGACATAAAGGAAAATGAATTTGTCAAAGAGGACAAAAAAGAAGTGTTAGATAAGGCTTCAGAAATTGAAGGAGTAAGTAATGTTAAAATAGAAGTTAAGGGAAGACTTATAAAGTTTTTTGTTACTTTTAACGAAGGTGTATCTACCGACGATATGAAAAATAAATTCAATGAAATGTTAGGGTTTATAAGTAGTAAAGTAACTAGTTATTATGATATTTCCTTTTATTCAAAGCAAACAGTAGAAGGAAAAACTAAATACCCAGTAACTGGTTATAAACATAAAGGTAAAAGCGAAATTAGTTTTGATGTGCTTTAAGAGGTGGTAAGTTATGAGAAAGAAAAAAAATAATAAGTGGTTAGTAGCATCGTTTATATGTGTGCTTCTAATTATATTAGTAGTTTTAATAAACTTTAGTAAAGGGCCAAGTGCTCATACTAAACTTAATTTAACTGAGAAAAAGTGGATAGAAAATAATAAAAAAGAAGTTATAAACATTTCTGTTGCAAATAATATTCCAATATTTAGTCAGGAAGGTGAGGGTGTATTCTTTGATTTTATAAATGAATTTGAAGAATCAACGGATTTGTCCTTGAACTTAATACCATATGATGCATCAGGTGATTTAGAAGAAAATGATTTGTATTTCGAAGTTGTTAAACATGATAAAGTATCTAAATTAAAAGATAATGAAATGATTTTTTATAGAGATTATTATGTTTTGGTTGGTAAAGATGCCGAAAAAGTTGCGATGCCAGACGAAATAAAGAATAAAAAAATTGGTGTTTTATCTAGTGATTTAGCAGATGTAAGTTATTATATTTCATCAGATAATGGAGTATCTTATGCCCCATATGAGAAAGAAAGTGAACTACAAACTGCTTTAAAAAATGGTGATGTAAATTATATAGCAGTGCCTAAAACAAGATATGAATCTTTTGCTTTAGAAAATAAGTATCATATAATTTATAACATTACCGAGATGAAAGAAGCATATGTTTTAAGAACGTCAAAAGATGTTAATAAAAATTTAGCAAGTATTGTTAATAAAAAATTCTTAGAATATAAAGCTAATAAACTAAGTGATAAGTATGATGAATCATTAATAAGTTTATTAATGAGTAAAAATAATATTTCAGAAAAATCTAAAGCAGATTTTCTAAGTAAAAAATACGTATTTGGATATCTTGAAAACGAACCATATACAAATACTATTAATGGTAAGTTAATAGGTCTTGATAGCATATATATAAATTCATTTAGTGATGTATCAGGAGCTTCATTTACTTTAAAGAAATATCGTACTGTTAAAGATTTGAAAAACGCATTAAATAAGTGTGAGGTTGATATAGCTCCTAACTAC
>CAJTXC010000004.1 GCA_910580135.1 uncultured Bacilli bacterium
TATACAGTTCATATTATCATCCTCCTAATAATTATTATATCATTATTTGATAATACTTTTATCAAATCACCGTTACTACCATATTTATAGCTATAAGTATCATTTTCTTTAGTCATCTTCTTTAATCTATAAAACTCATCATATTCATAGTTTATAGAAGCTCCATTACCATAATCAAATGATATTAAATCACCACTTGTATCATAATGATTAGTAACAAGAGTAATATTATCTCCTATTTTTATAGTTTCGATATTTAAGAATTCATCATAATTAAACTTATATTCTTTTGAGCCATGTAAAACGGAGTTAAGTAAGTTTTTATCGTTATAAGTATACCCTGTTTTTTTATCTCCACTAGAGGTTTTTACAAGTCTTTTTTTATCATCATACGTATAATTAGATACGTTGCCTTTTGAATCAGTTTCAGATTTTGTTAAACCGGTTACTTCATCTACATCATATAAAGTAACGTTTCCAAGTGAATCAGTTGTACTTTTAATAAAACTACCATCTAAAGTGTATTCTGCTTTATTTTCGATAAATAAATTACTATCCGTTGTTTCAAAATAAAATTCAAAGTGATAATCATCTTCAATAAGTGTTGCTATTTCTATATTACTATCATTATATTTTAAGTATTTATCTTCTGTTTTTAATTTTATTAAATGGCTTCCGTTTTTGTTTTTCTTAAGTTCAAATAGTGAGTTATCAGCGTTATAGTTAGCTAGTAACAATTGATTACTTTGGTTTGTAAAATATCTATCACTAATTATAGAGTGACTTATCTTAAAGTAATTATCTACTTTTTCTAAATTCCATAAATCATGACTGCAGCATTCGTCTTTTATTTTTATTTCATTAGAAATGTTTCTTATATATTTATCAGTACCTTTTAACCTTATCTTGTATATTCCATCCGTTATAACACCTTCGGTGTTATTTTTTAGTATTCTAGTTAAGACTGGGTTATTATTACTATCATACTTAGTTTGGTTAGATATACCCATATCAGATATTCCGTTTATAACTCTATCTGTTATATTATTATCATATTCAAACATAAAATTTTTCCCTTTAGGATCCATCATGTTTGTTAACTGATTATTTTTATCATAGTTAAAGTTAGTTTTTTTATTATCTAAATTATCAGCAGTAATAACATTTCCATATTCATCATACTCATAGTCGACACTCCTTATATCCTTAAACAAACTCATGTTGGCAATGTAAAACTCATTTGCTGTATATTCATGATTTATTTGTAAGGTAATTGATGTATAATCTCTTTCTGCTGTAAAAGAATTTGATACGTATTGCCATGCTTCATCATTTATGTTCAATAACGGGCTAGGTAACACGCAACCTCCCATTTCATCACTATCAGTATACTTAAATATAACATAAACCCTACTTCCATAATGTTCTGATAAATTAGAATCTATCCCTAAGTTTTTATACCAAAATGAAATATTAAACGTATCTCCACCTTTACCATTTATGTCAAATGTTTTTTCCATACTCATGGTATGTACTGGATTAAGTTTAGTTTTTAACGCTTTAACACCATTATCTAACGTTACTATTTCAAACTTATCATTAGTTGAAACATCTTCTCCAGTTTGATTGTTATGAGCATTAAAAGTCCATCCAGAATAGTTATTTGAAAACTCAAAAGCTTCAAGCATATTATAGTTATTAGCAATCTCTCCTTCTTCCAACTGTATATCATCTATGTAAGTATCACCAAATTCAAGTACATTAATTCCCACTGATAAATTACTTGTTGCATCCATTGGGTAATATATAGTTACATCATATCTTTCAAAATCATCAGAAGGTTCAATTATCTCACTATATGCATTAACTATTTGATTATCTTTATCTTCGTATTTTAATTGTAATCTTACTTTGTTCGTGTTTTTTACATAAGCACTAAACGTATAATAATTCCCCTTTATTGCGTTTATAGAACCAGTATATAGAATTGTTTTATCGTCATATAAACGATTATATATTTTAAAACTTTTCTCACCAGTTTTCGAATATTCATTATTAAAATCTAATCGAAATTTCATAGGATTAGTCATGTCAAATTTCCAATAATGTATAATTTGTTCAAAACTAGTATTTAACAAAAGATTTTTAACGTATTTAAGAGGCGTTTCTGTTCTCATTAATTTGTTATTATAACCTGGATTTGTTCCATCGTTCGTACCGTTTATTTGACTTATTCCATACGCATTATTTATATCATCTTTACTTTTTAAACCACTAGTAGAAACCACACTACCTAGAGAGTTAAATATAATATTTTTAGCATTACCTTTAGAATCGGTTATGGTAGTTGAATCAAATCCGTAAATTGCTTCATAATATTCTCCCAAAGTGCCTTCTGTTCCATATTCAGAAACTTTTTTTACTTTATATGGACTTTGCTCATAATAATCATAAACTTTCTGTAACCCATTAATATCAGTAATTTTAGAAATTATATTTCTTTCATTATATTCAAATTTAGTTACACCTAATAAACTTTTTAGACTAATCAACTTATTATTTAAATAAGTTAAAATTACTGTTTCATCAGGACTAACAATTGTTATAATATCACTATCATAAGTTATGTTTATTTCCGCACCATTAGCGTCTACTATTTTTATTATTTTGTTATCTTCATTATAAGTTACGGTATTTTTATTGCCACTAACGTCTTCTATTTCTGATAAGTAAGCAATACTTTCTTTCTTAACAAATTTCATGGTATTACCATTTTTATCCCTAAGAACATAGTCATTACTATTTTTAGTTATAGTCATATCAAGACCATCTTCGTCATAATAAACGTTTTCAGTATTAGTTGTATTATATCCACTATCATCAAATGTTACTTTTTGATTTAAAAAGTAATGTAATGTTCCATCATCATCACAATATTCTAAATATGTTCTTCCATCAATCTTTTGTTCCTTTATGGTTTGATGTAAATTTAATTTGTAACCTAAACCATAACCATAATTATTATTTAGTACCACATCATTAGTATTATAAACCAAATCTAAACTTATTGGCATTTTACCACCAATGGTATTACCAATATTAAATATGGATGTCATATTACCGTTATAATTATTAACATAAACTTTTCCTTCTGAAAAAGTTTGTTCCTGATAATCCATATAGTTTAATAACCCATTTTGGTTTCTATAAGATATGGTTAATACTGGTTTGGGATTAGAACCTATTATTTTATTATCTTTTGAAAAAAATTGAGCGATAAAGTCTGGATTATATTTTTCCTCATTTTGTTTTAACATAACACCAAAGTTAGGAGTTCCTGTGTACCATTTTCTAACCAATCTTGTTATATCAGTTTCATTTATAACAGGAGATATAACATCATCACTTTCAAGATAACTGCATCTTGCTTCCATTATTCCTTCTACTTTAGAATTATATTTATCATGCATATTATTCCATCTAGCCTTAGATTCTGTCCAATCACTAGTTATCTGATGAACAGTAAGTATATCATAGTCAACTGGAAACCCATTTGCTGGATATCCAACCAAACTCATAGTAGCATTTATTATTTGACTTCCTGTTCCAATTGTCGGCAAGCTAAATTTAAATAATGCTCTTATTGGTATGTATCCATCATTAGTTGAAATCATACCAACTCTAAGTCGTTCAGATGTACCGTGACAATCTTCATTTTCGTCTCCAGGACTAATTTGAGTATCATAAACACTATTATCTTGACCAGAATTAGTTATAGTAGGGTCTATCATTACAGGAAATTTCGTTTCTTCACTACTTAACCATTCTTTATCAATATTTAATTTTAATATATATTGCCCGTCCTCTATTCTAGATAATTCATAGTTAATATTATTGTTAGTTTTGAAATTAGCATCTATCATATAAGGTGCATCAAATTCGAAACAAACTTTATCATCAGACTTAGCGACTATCTTTTTATCTAATAGTTCAAGTTGCATATTTGTCTCAATAGAAAATACTAACTTTTCTAAATCTATATATTTATTTTTTAATATAATAGCTTCTTTTACCTTTGCAGGCATAATGTTATATTCTAAATCAATATTATTAAGAATATTTGGATAACATACATTTTTATAAAGTTTTGATTCCATAATATTTTCTGCTAGCTGTGATAAATTACAATTAACTAACTTAGTTTTAATATAATTATCACCAATACTTATGCATGTTAATTCATCTTTACTTGTTTTAGCAAACTTAACGTTATAAGCATTATTTTTGTTTGTATAATAATTTCCAATATCTATTAAAGTATTATCTATTTCTTGATAAGTTCCATCTTTTAAGAAATGAATATCTTCATCAAATACTTGTGCTTCTATTATACCGTTTTTCTTAAGGAAATGTTTTTCTCTTGGTTTTCTTTTTCCGATTAATTCTATTTCTTTCATAGCTAATCTCCTTTCTATATTTATTTTTCTTTAGATAAAAGTAGGTATAAATTATCTATTTGCTTTTTAACTTTAGGATAATAATTTTTCCATAAAGTTGACGTATCAATAAATTCATTACTAGCTACTTTATCTATTGCTTTTGTTACATTATTTCCATTAATAACAATTTCGTAATACAGTTTATTTTCAATTCCATTTAAATTCTGCAAATCACTCTCCATTTGCTTTATCATCTTTTCTTCGTTATCTATCAAATTAATTAACCTATTCTTTTCCAAAGCAATTTCAGTTTCGTAATTCAAAATTAAATTTAACCTTCTTTTTAAAACGTTAAGTTCATAAACCGTATTAGAGTAGTTACTAAGCGCTTGCATAATCAAACAATCCTTTGTGGTTAAAGGTACCATTAAGATACCCTTTTCCACATATAAACAACAAGGTATGGTGGCATATTGTTATGTGATGCACTTCCACCAGTGTTTTGGTTTGTAGCAGTAGCCGGAATTGCAGCATTAGCACTAACATCATCATAACCATCATCGTTTCTATTTCTACGTAACATATAGAATCCGTTCGTGTTAGAAGTCCCATTAAATCCTTTAGCTCTTGCACTGTGACCATGTGGATTTTGAGCGTGTGTATGGCTTGGCATTTCATTAACCGTTAACGTATGAAGTGGTTCTCCACCCATTTCTCCATTAGGAAAGTTACAAGTATTAGCATCATATGTACCCCAGTAATTAGTAGTGTTAGTAACATTATTACCTTGACCTAATAAAAATCTTCCTTTTATTTGTTCCCAAGTTCCACCAAATAAAGTTGATGGGCTAGTACTATTAACTGATACATAAACACTTCCGACAGGATAAATCATATTGCAAACTTCTTCCTTATTTAAAGATGGAGTTTCTTCCTCTTTTTTTCCTCCAACAGTTAAGGTTTTAACGACTAAGTTACCCTCACTATCTAGACTAAAGTTATTATTATTTGAAGTGATACAATCTACACTTGCGTTATTTACTTCTAAGTTAAGTTTGTCTTCAGTTTTAGTGAACGCATCTTTAAAATAAATATCGTCTAAAGAAAATTCACCATCGTTTTTTAACTTATGGTTATAATACATTGCATTATTTAAAAACATTCTATTTTCAATAGTATCTTTAGGATATATCAACTCAATACTAACATTAGAATAGTTAGTATAAATATAGTTAACACCTTCAAATAAAGTAACAGGAAATGCTTCTATTTTTGTTACTTCTGGAGCTTCTAAAATATAAGCAGTACCATCTTCATTTACTCCTACTTTTCTATTTACAACAGTTTCCATTACAACGTCGTTATTAACAACTTTTATTTCTTGTAATAGTTCATCTCCTACATCTTCAATACATCTTAATGGTTCTTCTAAATCAAAAAGATATTGCTTTTTTTCCTCCGTTGGGTTTTCTTGTGATTCTTTATCAACAAAGATTAAAAGATCACTTTCTTCTGGTGCAGCTGCATTAGCACCCATTGTTACTTTAAGCTTCATTAATGAAGCATTAAGTGAGTCTTGTAAGCTTACTTCATTAATTCCGCTTACGGTTTGTTCTGTTAAATTCATAATATCTCTCCTTTCTTTAACAGCTTAATCATAAAATTTTTTTTACTGGATTTTCACTAGACTTTTAAAAAAATAAAATTGTCAAAGATCAAACCTATTAACAAAAAAAGAAATAGGTAAAGGAAAATACATATTCCTTCACCTATTTGCTCACTTAACACTAAAATAACAGATTAAAAATATAAACTTTTTAAAATTTCTTTTAATTTAGATAATCCTTTTTTCAATCCAATGTGTACCGATTGTTGAGAAACTCCTTCTTCTCTTGCAATCTCGTATTCATTTTTATCTTCAAAATAGTATTTAATAATTCTTCTTCTTTGAACTTCTGATAACCTATTTATAGATTCCCATAATTTTTCAAAATCAATTAACCGTTCAACTATATCTCCAATAAGTTTTTCCTTTACTAATGTTCTTTTATACAAAACAAAATCATTTTCTATTATATTTAGGTGTTCAATATGTCTACTAAACTCATTTAGTTCGGATACATCATCAAGTTCAAATCTATCCATTGCAAGAAAAACATCTTTAGACACATGTATTTTTCTTAAAACACCTTTATAATCATTAAATAAAATATTGTATTTTTGTTCTTCTTCATTAAATTCTAAAATATAAGGATTATCATTTTTCCTTTTTCTTTTTGGTCTTTTCATTTACCATCCTTTCTACCTACTTATTTCAATAGAAAAGGTGGCGCTCTTGAAAAATAAAAAAATATAAAAAAAATCCCAGATGGGATTATAAAACTAATACCACATCTGGGAATAACATCTAAAAACCAAAACCCAATAATCATAGTAGCAACCCATCAATGCCACAACAATTTACTTCAACAGTAAAAGTGTTTAGATGTACCACTATTTATCTAACCCTTTATACTTTAATATTATAATTTTAATACTACTTATAAAGGCATTGTTCCTTTTTTTCTGAGTATTATATACATTTTTATCATTAATGTAAATAGTTATATAAACAAAAAACGACAAAATTATATAATATATAAAAGAATTTAAAAAAATCTAGCTATTTCTTGCTAGATTTTATTCTTGCTACAAAAGTAATTATGTTACATAATACTAAAACTATATAAGAGTTATATGAAACCATATCAAACTTAATCTGTACTATTAAAAGTACGATAGCTATTACATCTATAAATATAAGTATTCTACTTAACAATTTTAAATTATTATTAACTCTTAATAATTCGTTTTCATCTACTTTTTTAACTTCTTTTTTCATATGTTTATTCCTCATTATTATTACCTGTTAAAGAACAGTTAAATCCTTTATCGGTATATTCTTTTCTAATACTTTCAAACGTATCGTTAAGTGATGGTTTAACAAATAAAATAGTTTGATTTTCAAGTGTTGTCAGCTCATTATAACCTTCTCTTTGATAATTAGTTTCAACATTAAAAGTAAATCCTTTTTCAGTCTTTACATAATTAACACTATTTCCGTTTGCAGAAGCATTATTTATGAAAAACGCTTCATATTGAGTTTTCAAGTCTTCCACTATCGCTGATTGATTATCCGTGTTAGACATTACAATATAATTAAAGTTTGAATTTACAAGGTTTGAATTTTTATAATTAAGTACGTAAGTTACGTTTTGACTTTCTGCATCACTTTTAGATTGATAAGTACAGGTTAAAGTGCCACTATTATCTTCTTTTCTTGATACTGGTATAGTAGTTGTCGTTTTAGGTTCAACGTTTTTAGTAGTTCTTCCAAAATCAGATTTATTATTTACGTAGTATAAAACAAGTAAAATTACTATTGCAATTATAATACCTAGTATCGTAAAATTAGGTTTTTTACTTCTCATTAATATTTCATTATTAGTTATCGGATCTATTACCACGGTATTATTTACCGCTCCATCATATAAGTCATCTAAGTTTATTTCACGGGTAACATAACCAGGATCTTCGTCTATATTATCCTTTTCGTCTTCAGCAATTTCTTCTATTATATCAATTTCATTTTCTTCAATATTTTTATTTTCACTCATTTGTTACCCTCCATATATTTATATAATAACATAATAATTTTATTTAAAAAATATTAAACTAATTTTTCTCCAATTTTTTCACCACATTTTACATATGTCTCATAACCATTTTTAGAATTATTTAATATTTCTTTATCAATCTTAATCTTATCTTTTGAAACTAAGACAACAACGGTTGAACCTCCATACATAAAATAACCTTTTTCTTCACCTTTTTTATGTTTTTTAGAAGTATTTATATTCTTTATCTTACCAACTAATAAAGCTCCTACTTCTACATACATAATTGTTCCGAAGTTTTTAGTTTTAATTAAAGTGCATTCCCTTTGATTTTCTTTAAATATTTTAAATTTATCATACGCAATAGGATTAACACTATGAAACTTTCCTTTTAATTTATAATTATTAATAATTATTCCATCATCACAAAATACATAGTGATGATAATCTTCTGGTGAAAGTCTAAATACTAGTGCGTATCCATTTTCAAAAAAGGAAGCTTTTTCATTATCATTAATAATTGAACTTACACTATAAGTACTATTTTTTATATTAAATGTTAAATTCTTACTAATTTTATAACAAGTTAGTTTAGAATCACACGGTGCTATAAAATCATTTTTATTTTTACTTACAGGCCTTAACGCTTTTTTTATGTTTCTTATGAAAAAGTCATTAAAGCATGAATAATCTTTATCAACAAATTCATCCATGTTAATATTATGGTTCTTAATAAAAGGTTTTATCATTATTTTGGATATTTTAGTATCCATAAACTTACCAATTAAGCTTGATACAAACTTACCTTTAATAATTGGTTTTAAAATTATTCTTCCAGCAGCATTATTATATAAAAAGGATAATCCTTTATTTGGATTATCTTTAATTTTTCTTCTCATTATCTCATTGCTGCTGAAATAATTGCTATTTCTATTGCTGCTAAAATAGAACATATAACATACCATATTCCAGTAGGTTTCTTAATCTTTATATTTAAAACGAATAATATTGCGGTTGCTAGCATAACAAGAGGATATGCCTTAACAAATACACTTGGATGCATAAAAATGCTTAAATTATACGTAAACGGTAAAATAATTGCAATACTAGTTACAGGAAGTCCATAATAATATGATATTTTTTCCTTTTTCTTTTTATTAAATACCGTTTTTTCTTCCGCTAAAACGTTAAAGTATGCAAGTCTAATAACCGCTGCTAAAACGAACATTACGTAAACAATAATGTTTAATCTACTAGTAAATCCCATGCATATTCCAAGTATTACTGGAAATACACCAAATGACACTGTATCAACTAAAGAATCTATTTGAACACCAAATTTCTTTTCTGTGTCACTTCTTTTGCAAGCTCTTGCAACAGTACCATCAAACATATCACAAACACCTGCTAAAATAAGACACATAATTGCCGCTGGAATAAATCCTAAAAAGGAAAGAACCATTCCAACCACCGCAAAAGCAAGCCCTATATAAGTTAAAAGAACTGACGCTCCATAAAATCCTATAAACATAATCACTACTCCTTACTTCTAATTTATATGTTCCAATTATAACACAAATATATTTTTATATAAAGAAAAAGAAGACATTAATCTTCCTTTTTCTCGTTTGGATTATCTATTTCTGGTTTCATAAGCGGAAATAAAACTACGTCCCTTATTGACGGTTGATCATATATTAGCATCATTAATCTGTCAATACCAAAACCTAAACCAGAGATTGGAGGCATTCCTTGTTCCATTGCAAGCATAAAGTTTTCATCTAAATCCATTGTTTCATCATCGCCTTGAGCCTTAGCCTTTAATTGGTCTTCAAAAGATTTTCTTTGGGTTATTGGATTTACTAACTCAGAATATGCTTTACAAAGTTCAGTTCCACAAGCAACCACTTGGAATACATCTATTATTCTATCATCATTGTCATTTCTTCTTGCAAGAGGAATAAGCATAGATGGATAATTATACATTATTGTAGGTTGTACAATACCTTCTCTTATCTTCTTTTTATAAACAAAATCAACGATTTGACTTATAGACTTATAATCTTCTAATTCCTCATATGTGAACAATCCATTATTTACAATTTTATCCTTTAACTCTGAAGGTTCTTCAATCGCTAGAAAATCAAAACCAAATATCTTTCTCATTTCTTCAACATAATTTATTCTGTCCCAATTTTCTTTTCCAAAATCAAGCGTTACACCTTGATATTCTAATGTAGTTGTACCTAATAATTCCATTAATAATGACTTAATAAAAGTTTGATAAAACTCCATATTATCTTCATAATTCCAGTAAGAAGCATACCATTCAACTTGAGTAAATTCTTGCAAATGTTCTGAGTCCATACCTTCGTTTCTGAAACATTTTGCTACTTCATAAACTTTATCATATCCTGCAGCAATACATTGTTTTAAATAAGTTTCTGGGGCAATTCTTAAATTACATTCCATATCTAAAGCGTTGTGATGTGTGTAAAAAGGCTTTGCAGCTGCTCCACATACTGCGGTTTGTAATATAGGAGTTTCAACTTCTAAAAATCCGTGTTCTCCCAAAAACTTATGAATAAATGCATATAATTTACTTCTTCCTAAAAATACTTTTCTAGACTCTTCATTTGAAATAAGGTCAACATACCTTTGACGATATTTAAGTTCTGTATCATTTAAACCATGAAACTTATCAGGAAGAGGTCTTAAAGCCTTACCTAAAAATTCAAACGAATTAACTCTTAAAGTCTTTTCTCCTGTTTGAGTAGTAAATATTTCACCTTCAGCACCTATAAAATCACCAGCGTCTATTTGCTTTTTAAAGAATTGGTATTTTTCTTCTCCAATTATATCAATTTTAAATTCTAATTGCATGCCTGCTTCTATATCTCTTATACGTATAAAACTAAGTTTACCCATCTTTCTCATGAAAATAACTCTACCAGCTATTCTTACGTTAGTAGTTCCATCAACTAACTTTTTAGCATCTTTTAAAGAATGCGTTTTAACATATTTTTCTGGGTATGGATTACATACCTTTTTTATTTCTTCTAATTTTCCTCTTCTAACTAATTCTTGTTCTGATAATTCTCTCAAATTAATCAACTCCTTTATTTCGTCTTATTATAACATATTTTTCATTTATTTTATACTACTTACTTAAAGTACATACATATCCTTCACTTTCTAAATCTTCCTTTAAAGTTTTATAAGTGGTTTTAGAGTCAATTTTAAAATAACTAATTGGCATTAACTCTTGATCCATTTTATCTATCTTATCAAATTCAAATAACGTAAAATCTAAATAACCATTTACTTTAATAAAATCATCATTAGATTCATAAATGTAAGTAAATCCTGGCATACCATTAGAGTTAACTATAACCGGTAATTTATCTTCTCTTATATATTGTAATTGTCCTTTAAATTCATCATTCAAAGCGTTATATGTATATACACTTTCTACGTAACTAATCTTATTTTTCTTATATGTAATTTTATATTCATCAGAAAAATTATATCCTTCATCTTCAGCTTTATAAGTACAAGTAACAGTTTTAGTAATACCAAAAACAAAGTTAACTAAAACATAAATAATAACAGTAATTATAGCAAGTCCTATTAAATAGTAGATAATGTTTTCTTTATTTTCTTTTATTCTGTTAGTTATTCTTTTACCATTAATTACCTTATTCCCCAAATCATTATCTTCTTTAGCTTCAATATCATTGTTATTTTGATATGTGTTAAATATATCCTCAACTTTATCTTCTTTTGGGGCACTATACATATTATCATTATCTACATAATCTTTAGCATCATCTTTGATATCAACTTCAACAAAATCAGAACCGAATATATTATTTAAAGCCTCTTCTATTTCGTTATTTTTTTCCATATTACCCCTCCTTTTTTCTTTATATAGTATATCATAAAGGAAAAATATTAACAATAAAGAAAAAAACAAAGTTTAATTACTTTGCTTTTCCTTTATTTGTATTTTCCAAAGCACGAACCATTTCACTTATATTTCTCTTGCAATAAACCTCACAAATATTGATATCCTGATCAGTAAAAGCATACATAAAAATTCTATCTATATTTCCATTTGGCATATGACTAATTGCATCATCAATATTTTTATATTCTTTTTCTTCTACTTTTTCATAATAATATTTTCTTTTAATTTGCTTTCTTAAATTTTGCGCTTCTAAATACAATAATATTAACTCTCCATAAGAATCTACTAAAACACTAAAACCATCAATACTTTCTTTTTTTCTAGTCAGCAAATCAACTAACAAAGTCTTTAAACTAATAATATTGTATCGTACAAGACTTGCATTTATAACTTCATTATAATCTAAATTCTTATAAATAGTTTTTTCTAATTTTTTCAATTCTTTAATAAGTAAGCGCCAAGTTTTTATATAATATCTCGAAAATTTATATAACATTATTTCTTTAGAAAACATAATAATTCCTCTTTTCGAACAATATACTATCACATATTATACCTAAGGTCAAACTATTTCTTTACTTCATTTTGTTTAATTATGTATAAATCATTACCTTTGCTAAAAGCATAAAAAACGTCTTCTGCTGATATATTTTTTTCTAAAAGAATGTTTAATAACCATTTCTTTGTTTTGTTTATACTATATAAGTTATCATACTGGACTTCACCATCTAAAATAATTGGCATTGGATATACTTTTTTATCTTTTTGATCATCTTTTTTAAAAACTGATAACTTACCATTTATTTCTAAAATAGCATAATCTACTTCGTCTATACTTCTAATATCTTTTTCTCTTAGTTGAAGAAGTAAATCATCTAAAGTGTATCTTTGATCCACCATGTTTTTAAAATTTACTACTCCTTTTTTTATTATAATTACTGGCTTACCATCTACAAACCTTCTAAATTTAATGTTTTTTAATGATATTCTTGATATTAATATTTGAAGTATTACCAATATAATAACTGGCACTAGATTAAAGAAAAAATTTTCTTTATTTTCTATTGATATTGCAACTAATTCTGCAATTAAGATAAATACTACTAAGTCAAAAGTACCTAGCTGCCCCACTTCCCTTTTTCCCATTATTCTAAATATAAACGCAACTAATAAATATATAAAAAACGTTTTTAAAATTATAATTACAAAATCCATAATATCACCATTATTATTATGTTATTATTCATATTTTTATATACAATTAATATATTTAATTAGAGGTGAAAGCGTGAAAAAATATGTACTTCCTATTGTTTATAGTTTAGGAATATTATTAATTGGTAGTTTGTTATCTAGTACATTATATTATTTTAATATTACTAGTGAAAAACTTAATACCATTATTTTATATTTAGTTAGTATAGTTGCAATGTTTACTGGTGCTACTAAATTAGGAAAAAGTATTAATCAAAAAGGCATTATAACTGGTTTGATATACTATACAATATTCTTATGTTTGATGGTATTTATATCGCTTGTTATATTTAAAATTAACATGGGATTTAAAAGTATAATATATTACCTAGTTTTACTAGTATTTAGTATATTAGGCGGAATAGTTGGTAAAAATATGCAAGAAGAAACAGACATAGGTTAATGTCTGTTTTCATAATTTCTAATAAAGTTTTCCTTATATTCTAAAAATTTGTCATCCTTTATAGACTCTCTTATTTCTTCCATTTCTTTAATTAAAAATCTAATGTTATGAATCGAAAGAAGTCTACCACCATTTACTTCACCTGCTGCTATTAGATGTCTTACATAAGCCTTTGTAAAGTTTTTGCAAGTATAACAATCACAAGTCTCATCGATTGGTGAAAAATCTTCCTTATATTTAGAGTTTTTAATATTTATTCTACCGTGTCTTGTGAAACAATTACCGTGTCTTGCAAGTCTTGTTGGTAAAACACAATCAAACATATCAATTCCCCTTGATACCCCTTCAAGCAAATCAATTGGTTCTCCAACTCCCATTAAGTACCTTGGCTTATCTTTAGGCAAGTATTTTGTTGCATAACTAATCATGTTATACATAACGTCCTTAGGTTCTCCAACGCTCGTTCCCCCAATAGAATAACCATCAAAATCCATTTTAACGGTTTCAATAGCACTTTCTTTCCTTAAATCTTCAAATTCTCCACCTTGTACAATACCAAATAAAGATTGATTAGGATTATTAAAAACATCCTTACCTCTTTTTGCCCAGCGAAGAGTTCTTCTCATTGAGTTTTCAATATACTCTCTTGTAGCAGGATATGGAGCACACTCATCAAAACTCATTGCAATATCTGAATCAAGTTTATTTTGTATCTCAATCGATTTTTCCGGAGTTAAGAAAAGTTTTTTACCATCGATATGACTTTTAAAAGCAACTCCTTCCTCCGTAATATCCTTAGGTCTTGCTAAAGAAAATACTTGGAATCCCCCTGAATCCGTAAGTGTTGGACCATCATAATTCATAAACTTATTAAGACCACCCGCTTTATTTACTATGTCCTCACCTGGTCTAAGCCATAAATGATAAGTATTTGATAATACCACTGCAGATCCACAAGCTTTTAGTTCTTCTGGCATTAATGTTTTAACATTTGCAAGTGTTCCAACTGGCATAAACATAGGCGTCTCAAAAGTACCATGGTTAGTAATTAATTTACCTAATCTTATGTTTTCGTCATCATTATTATTTTTTATTAATTCATATTTTATTTTCGACATAAAAATCACCTTTAAAAATTATATCAAAAAAAAGACTTTTAGTCACCTAAAGTCTTTTTAAATTTTCTAAAACATTTAGAAATACCACTAGATATTTCATAACCTAACTGATTCACTCTAGTTTGCGTTTCTCTTGTTATAATAGATTTATATAAAGCTTTTTTAGATACTACTATAGAATAATAATCACCATCAACATAAAGTTTTTGGTTATCTTCATAATATTTTTTATCAACAATTATAGGAAAAGTATTTTGACTTAGTTTTTCTAAAGATTCATAACATTTATCTGCTAATTTTTCTGATGATAAAATTATTTTATTGGTAATATTCTTATTCATTATTTCCTCCTTAATAATTTTCTTCGTTGATATGTTAATGCTTTCCCTTCTTTTTTATTTCTTTTTATTGCATTTTTCAACTCATCATACATATTATCTCTCGCATTTTTTGCAATATCCTCTAAATTACCATTATCTGTTATGTAATCTTCTAAGTTATGAACTGTTTTTCGAAAACTATTAATTATATCAATTTTCTCACTATAATTTACGTCCTCACTCTTTCTAAACAACAAATGGTCAATATCAATTAACGTTTCTATGTATGATGGTTTATCATAAAACAAATTATATTCAGCCTCATTAATTATTCCAATATCTAGCAGATGACATAATATCCCATTATGATAACACATCGTGCTATTTAGTTGATTTTCATAATTTTGCTTTATGTCATTACAGATTATTAAAGCTTTTTTAACGTCATCTATATTATTATAATTTATTCCAGCATCTTCATGCAACCTTGTTAATGTCTTTTTATATAGCATAATATTCCTCCTATTTAATAAACATGCAATCACCAAATGAGAAAAATCTATACTTTTCTTCTACAGCATGATTATATGCGTTAAGTACGTTTTCTTTTCCTGCAAGTGCACTTATTAACATAATAAGTGTTGATTTTGGTAAATGAAAGTTAGTAAGCAACGCATCTATTCCTTTAAACTTGTAACCAGGATATATAAATATCTTAGTATTACCTGACGCTTTTTTAAAATGGCCAGTTTCATCTGCAACACTTTCTAGTACCCGGGTTGAAGTAGTGCCAACTGCTATTATTCTATTACCTTTATCTCGGGCTTTATTAAGTAAATCCGCTACTTCTTCACTCATTTCGTAATACTCTGAATGCATATCATGTTTTGTAACATCATCAACACTAACTGGTCTAAATGTACCTAATCCCACATGAAGTGTTACATAAGCAACGTTTACACCTTTTTCTTTTATTTTATCTAATACTTCTTTAGTAAAATGAAGCCCTGCTGTTGGTGCTGCAGCACTACCTGGATTTTTGGCATAAACTGTTTGATATCTATCTTTATCATCTAATTTTTCTGTTATGTATGGTGGAAGTGGCATATCGCCTAACTTATCTAAAATCTCAAGTAATATTCCATTATATATAAACTTATAATGTCTTATCCCGTCTTCTCCAACATATATGCACTCACATGATAACTCATCAGAAAACTTAACAATTGCACCTTCTTTTATTCTTTTAGCAGGCTTTGTCAAGCATTCCCAAACATCATCTCCTAAATCTTTAAGCATCAATACTTCAATTACTGCTCCTGTATCAGGCTTATGTCCTATTATTCTGGCAGGTATTACTTTAGTATCATTTAAAACTAATGTATCACCTTCATTTAAATAATCTATTAAATCAGTAAAACACTTATCTTCGTATTTACCAGTTTCTTTATCAAGGGTCATCATTTTTGATGCGCTTCTATTTTTTAAAGGAGTTTGTGCAATAAGTTCCTTTGGTAAATCATAATCAAAATCATCTGTTTTCATAAAGCCCTCCTTTAACAAAAATAATAAGCACTAAACAAGTACTTATTATAATTCATTTTTTATAAAATAGCAATTACTTTAACATACCCTTATTTTCTTCTTCATTTTTAGAAGTAATATCATATAAAGTATCAAGATAGTTTAAGATAAGTTCCAATTTTTCATGAGGCCCAAAATCATCGTTATCACTTATATTTCTTACGGCTTCAAAAAAACTTTTTTTACTTTCATTACTTATATTTTCCACTTTATACTTAAGCATATCTATCTTTGACTTTAACGAAAAATATTTATCAGGAGTCATAACAACTGCCATGTTTTCAAGATTCTCACTTAATCTATTTTGTAAAAAATCTGTGGTTATAATCCCATAACCTAAAAAACCTGGCCCATGTTTTTCGTTTAATTCTCTTGCTTCTTTTGTGTATTCTAATTCTTCCTTAGCATAATATTCGACCGGTGCTTTTATTTCGTTTTCTTCAATATACATTTCTACAATACTTACACATTTATTTAAAAGCATTTTTTCATTTTGAACAAGTTCCCTTAAGTTTTTTATTAAATCTTCGTCAAATATAAAATCTGAAATATTATCCAAAGTTTTTACATCATTTTCTTGTTCAAAAAAAGCAAGTAATGACGTTATAAGTTCTGAATCATTTGCAGACAGTTCTAAAAACTTTTTATTATAAATTCTGTAAGCATTATAAAAACATAAAATTATATATATTCTAGAAATAGCGAATTCTTCTTTTTCTAACATAGAATACAACTTATTAATAATAAGTTGTAACTCCTTTGGAGTTACAAGTCCGTTTTTTATATCTATATTTATTTTCTTGAAGTTTTTTAGTAAAAAATTAAAGTTATTTAAATTTTCATTTTCTTCGATATCTTTTCTTTCTTTTTGATATAATTCATAAAATATTTTTTCTATTTGCGATACCTTGTTTAAGGCATATTTTTTATTTTCCTCTACTTCATTTTTATATTCATTAAAATTTAATATCTTATTCATCTTTTTTATTCCTATCTATATTTAAATGCCTATAAGCTAAATCAGTTACTATACGTCCTCTTGGTGTTCTTTTTAAGTAACCAATTTGTAAAAGGTATGGTTCACAAACATCTTCAATGGTCGAAACTTCTTCTCCGATTGATGCTGCTATAGCTTCTATACCTACTGGTCCACCATTAAATTTATAAATAATCGTTTTTAAAAGTTCATAGTCTACTTCATCAAGACCTAATTTATCTACTTTAAGCGAATCAAGCGCAAATTTAGTTATATCTAAAGTAATTGTACCATCACCTTTAACTAGTGCAAAATCGCTTACACGTTTAAGTAATCTATTAGCTATTCTAGGAGTTCTACGGCAACGGTTTGCGAGTTCCTTTGCAGCTTCATCTTCAATTGCTAAACCGAGTACTCTAGCGCTTCTTTTAATTATTTTGGTTATTTCCTCTTCAGTATAATAATTAAGTTTAGATACTATTCCAAAACGATCTCTAAGTGGTGCTGATAAATCACCAGCTCTTGTTGTTGCGCCAACTAATGTAAAATGAGGCAAATCTATTCTTAAATTACGATTAGAACCTTCTCCACCCACAATAATATCTAAAGTAAAGTCTTCCATCGCAGAGTAAAGTATTTCTTCTACAAACCTTGGCATTCTATGTATTTCATCAATGAATAATACATCACCATCTTCTAGTGATGATAAAACAGCAGCTAAATCTCCAGATTTTTCAATTGTTGGACCAGAAGCCGTTTTAATATTAGATTCCATCTCATTTGCTATTACGTAAGAAAGCGTTGTTTTACCAAGACCAGGAGGGCCATATAATAAAACATGATCAAGAGCTTCTCCACGCATTTTAGCAGCTTCCATAAATACTTTCAAATTCTCTACTATATCTTTTTGCCCTATGTACTCATCAATACTTTGAGGTCTAATAGTTGATTCAAAACTATCTTCTTTTAATTTTTCGGAAGTAATTATTCTGTTATCCATAAACTAAATCCTTTCTATTTTAATAATAATTTTAAAGAATCTTTTACTTGTAATTCAAGAGTTTTATTAACATCTATATTTGGTAATATCCTTTTAATATCAGCTGGCTTATAACCTAAAGACTTAAGCGTTTCAGTAAGCTCTGTATAATCTTGTTTAGTTTCGGTTGCATCAACCGCTAGTTTTCCTTTTAAATCGAGGATAATTTGTCTTGCGACTTTATCACCAATCTTAGGAAATTTCTTAAGATAATTAATATTACCACTTTCAATAGCATCATAAATACTATCTTTATTATCCCCACTAAGCATTGGAAGAGCCATTTTACATCCAAGACCTTTAACACTAATTAATTTTAAGAATAAGTCTTTATCTTCTCTATTTTTAAATCCATATAAGGTATTTTCTTCTTCTCTTATTTGCTGATACAAATAAATTAATACTTCTTCATTAACTTTATATGAATATGGATTAGCCACAAAAATCATGTAACCAATTCCGTTATTTTCTAGCACTACATAGCTAGGTTCTATAATTGTTATAACACCTTTAATATATGAATACATAAAACACCTCATTTATTTTTAATACAAGTTAATTTTATCACGAACAATTGTTTTTGTAAACTTATATTTACTTAGTTTTATTATTTTTTATATAAGGATTTTCTATTCCATAATAGTCATCTCTAGTGTTAGCAAATCCACAAGCAATTGCCATTCTTATACTAGCTTCATTATCAGACGCTATTCTAGCTTTTATATTTTCTACTAGAGGATATTCTTTAAATATAAGATCACATACTTCCAAAAGCGCTCTTTGACCATAATTTTTTCCTCTTTTATCCTTATCAATTGCTTGTCTTATATATACAGCTTTTTCATTTTCATTGTAATCTCCGATATCAACATACCCTACTAAGCAATCTCCATCAGCGATAAAAAATCCCATCCCAATAATTGTGTCATCAGTCTTTTTCATAAGATTAGGTAAAAACCCTTGAAATCTTTCTTTTATCGTTTCATCAGCCAGTATTTTCTTTAAAAATATCATATGATATTTATTATCTTTATCAAACTTGCATAAAGATAATGTTTCCATTTCAATCTTTTTCATATTATCACCTACTATATATTTTAACACGATAAAATATATTTTTATTTTTTATCTTCATACAGTTTTTTATATTTCCCATTCAAACCAATAAGTTCATCATGTGTCCCCATTTCTTTTATTTTGCCATTTTCTATATAAACTATCAAGTCAGCTTCTTTAATGGTTTTAAGTCTGTGTGCAATTATAAAAGAAAACTTATTTTTAAGTACCTCTTTAGTTGCTTTCATAACCTTTTGTTCAAATTCTAAATCAAGGTTTGATGTTACCTCATCTAATATTAAAATATCCGCGTTTTTTAATATTGCTCTAGCAAAGTTTAAAAGCTGTTTTTCACCATATGATATCTTATCGGTATAAACATCTATTTTGGTATTATATCCATTTTCTAACGAAGTAATTTTATCGTGTAAACCTATCTTTTTACAAACCTCTATTACTTCTTTATTGGTAATTTTTCTGTTTTGCCCATATTTTACATTATCCATAATACTCATATGAAATATTACTGGTTCTTGAAAGACATATCCAATGTTATTTCTTAAAGATTTTAAGCTATATTCTTTATAATCAGTATCATTTATTAAAATAGAGCCACTCGTTATATCATAAAACCTAGGTATTAGATTAACTAACGTACTTTTACCACATCCACTTTTTCCAACTAAAGCTATTTTCATAGGTTTTGTTACACTTAAATTAATATCTTTTAATATGTTATTTATACCATCATAACTCATCTTAACGTGTTTAAACTTTATATTATTTACCTTTTTAAGAAGTAAATTAGATTCTTTATTTTCTTTTTCTTTTAAACATAAATTATATATTTTAATGTATGAATTATAATTGTTATTAGCTTCGTTTTTAAACTCTACAATAATACTCATCTGTGAATCTAAACTAGCGATATAGTTTCTAAATAGTATTATTAACGCAAGTGATGATACCCCTGATAAAATATTTATACCGCCTACATAAACTATTAAAATAATACTTATGAAGCTTATAAAACTAAGCAAATATTTATGGATATATATTACTTTGTTATATTTTAATACTTCATCTGATGTTTTCTTTAATAGCTCATCTATTTCATTTAAGTTACTTTCTTCTATTCTAAGTGATTTATTAGTTGAATAACTATTTATAAACTCATTAGTTTTAGAAGATAACTCTAATCTTATCGATTGTAATTTTTCTACGACTTTATAATTTTTCTTATAAAGAGGCTTAAGCATAAAGTAACTTAAAAAGAATACAATTACCGATATTATCGCAAGCTTATAATCTAAAAATAACATTACTATAATGGTATAAAATATTTCTTTATAAGCGATTGGATAAACTCTCATGTATGACCATGCAAATAGAAGTGCTGCACTTTTAGATTCACTTGTGTTAAGCGCGATTAATTCACCTACTGGGTAACTATCTGTTAGTGATACTTTTGATTTGATTACGTTTTCATACATTTTTTTCTTTATGGTATTCTCTTCTTTAGAAACTATTTTATTTCTTTTATTATTATAGAAAAATATTTGGAAAGTTCTTAAAATGGTTAAAGCAATGTAAATAAACGAACAATAATAAACGTATTTATAACTATTACTAGGAAAATATTTATCCAAAATTAAAGACGTTAATAAAGGCCCAGTAAATACTAAAATGCTTGGTAAAAGTCTTAATATATACCAAAACGTAATAGCTTTTTTATTTTCACCAAAAAGAAGTAGTTTCTTTAGGTTTTCTTTTTTATTCATAACTATCACCTACTTTATCACTTGCGATATCATATATCTTTTTATATGTTTTATCAGTGCTAACTAAAGTGTTATGCGTTCCCGCCTTTAACTTACCATTGTTAATGTATAATATTTTATCAAATAAAGGTGCGTTTAAAATATCATAAGTTACAATTATCTTGGTAAAGTTATCTTTCTTAGTTAGCAAATCTCTTAAGATAACTTTTTTATTTTTGTTATCTATCGCTGAGAATGAATCATCAAATATCATAATATTTTTAGGTTTAACAAAACTTCTTGTAAGTATTAGCCTTTGATTTTGTCCTTTAGACAGTTTAATTCCGTAGCTTCCTAACATGGTGTTATATCCATCTTTTAAATTTACAATATCATCATGAAGCATAAATTCTTTTGATAAATCAATCATAAAATTATCAGGTATATATTGATCTAATACTTTGATATTATCCCTAATAGTTTTGCTATATATATAAGAATCTTGCAGGATCATGCATACATATTCTCTTATATTTTTTCGGTTCATTTCTCTTAATTCGACTCCACCTATAGTAATGCTTCCAGAATAATCATAGAATCCTATAAGGGTTTTAAATAAAATAGTCTTACCACTACCAGTTTTACCAACAATTAATACCTTTTCATTTTCATTTATTTTAAAGTTTAAATTTTTAAGTATTACCTTATCACCTAACGTTATAGTTACATCAATAAACTCAATATTATAATCGTTTAAGGTTATATTCTTAATTTTGTTATCTTCTACCGTTAGATTAACTAAGTTTGATATTCTTTTGTAAGACAAAATAAAATCGTTAAATTCTTCTAGCACATGATGAAATTCACTAAACTGGTTAATTATCTTTGATGAATAATCAAATACCACAAGCATAATTGGTAAAGTTATTTTACCTGTAGCAAGTAAGATAGCACCTAAAATAAAGTTGAGTGGACTGTTAATCATTGAAGTAAACATAACAAACGAGTAATACTTATCATCATAGTAGTATTTTAAATCTAAGTACTTTTTATTTTCGTCCACTATCTCATTAAAGTCTTTTACTGATTTTTCTTCTAAATTATTTAGTTTAATAAATTTAATGTTTCTATAATTATCTTCTAGTTTTTCATACGCTTTATTTGATACATGAATTAACTTATTTAAAAATGGAGAGCATTTTTTGAAGTACCATACACTTCTTACTATTATTAGAAGTGATATAAAGAATATTAAAATTAAAAATAAATAATGAATTTTAAATAGTCTAAATCCAATAAATATTATAAGCAAAAATAAATCAACAAAAAATATCAACTGTCTATCAATAAAACTAACTAATTTATTTATATCACTAGATGCTTTTTGTACTAAGTCTGCAACCGAATTATTATAAAAAGATGTATAAGTAAGTTCTTGTATATGATTAAAAATATTATGTTTTAACTCATATTGAAATCTTTGGATAAATTTATCTTTAACCCTTGATTTAAAATAATTAAGCAAGCAAATTATACCTTGCACGAAAAGTAATATTAAACAAATAATTACAAGATAAATTTTTACATCATTTACGTTTTTTAATAATGGATCAAGAAAATATATACTATCATTATTCCCCATTATATGATTTATTCCATAGCTAATTATAATTGGTATATAAGTAATCAAATACATGCTAAAAACGCTAAATATTATAAATAAAATAACATATATTATCTTCTTTTTAATACACTCTAGTATTATTTTTAATAATTTCATAATATTACTCCTTCTACATACTCTCATTTTACCATAGAAGTTATGTAAAATAAAAAAAGATTAATAAATTATTAACCTTATTTTTTAAATAAACATAGTAGTAATATATTGATTTTTGTATTTTCAACAAAATAAGTTTTTGGATTAGTCAATTTTATATTATTTTACATTCATTTTGTTCATATCATCATCATATTTTAAATTTCTTTTAGTATATAATTATTTTTTAATAACCAATCTTCAATTGTTTCGTTACCCTTCAAAATAATTCTTTCCAATTCTAGTTTACTATATAATTTTATCCTATTATCATATTGGTTTAATTTCATTTCAATATATTTATCACTATTACCTCTATTTTTATATCTTTGAACATAATTATCCAAATAATTTTTTGAAGGATAGCAAACCATAAAATCAAATTTATTTTTTATATATTCTTCTATTATATCTTCTCTATCCCAAACTAGTATAATATCATAGTCATTTATTGCATTTTTAATAGCTTCTATATAATTGTTAGGCCAGTTAGGGTTTGGTTTTCTAACTTCTCCTTTTCTTTTTTCAATATCAATATTTAAGAATTCTTTTTCATCATAGGCATATTCTGAAGCATCTAAATCAATAACATTTTTATATTTTCTAGCAATTGTCGTTTTTCCTATTCCAGAAAATCCTGCTATTATCATTCCTCTTTTTCTCATACCAATATCAGTCAGTCTCCTATTTTTTTACTTTTACACTTCCTTTAAATGTATCATTTACAAATTCTAAAAACTCATCATAACCTTCAATACTATAATCAGCTAATTCATTTATCTTTTTTCTATCTACATCTGCATATTTATCATAAATATTAACAACTTCAATACCGGCTTTATTAGATGCCAAAACTCCCGTATATGAATCTTCAAATACTAAACATTCACTTGGTTTAGCATTATAATATTCCATAACTTTTAAATATATTTCAGGGTTGGGTTTCTTGTTTGTAACATCACTCATATCAGTAATCAAATCAAATATATCATCAATATTCATCTTGCTAAGCATTTTTTTATTCTTTTTAGAATAAATATCTAGTTGAACTTTAGTTGTCATGGTGGCTAGTACAAGTATAAATCCTAATTCCTTAAGCCTAAAAATTAAAGAAGCAACATCATCTTTAAAATCAATTTCATTTTCTAATATCTCGCCTGATTTCTTCCATCTAGCATTTAATAATTCTTTAGGATTTTTGATACTAAGATTATTTTTTTCTATTAAGTATTTACAATATTCAATATATATATCAGAACTTTCATTATTATGTAAAAATTTATCTCTTTCAGTTTGAATAGTTTCTAAATCAAAACATTTACCACTATATTCTTCTATTAATTTTTTATCCGTTAAATTCCAAACTCCAATAGAATCTATAAGGGTACCATCCATATCAAATATTATATATTTTTTATCTAGCAAATTTAATTCGTTTAACTGTTTCATATATTTACCTCCTATTTTAGTCAGTTATTTTAAAATATTTTATTAGATAGTTCCAGCATCCAACTTTATTAGTTAAATCATCATAATTATTATTTACTCTTTTAATTATTTCTTGTTTATCAAACCACTTTATATCTTGAACTTCATCTTTTTGCAAAATAATATCTTTTAAATCTATATCCCTATGAACTATATAAAACTCATTAAAATGTCTATCTATTATATCACCTCTATAAATTTCAGAAATTGTACATCCCATAAAATCTAACGATTCTTTATCTATGTCTACACCAATTTCCTCTTTCGCTTCTCTTATTACTGCTTGATAACCTAACTCACCAGTTAAAACATGGCCGCCTGCTGTTATATCCCATAAATTAGGCCATAATTTTTTATTTGAACTTCTTTGTTGTAATAATACTTTCTTACCATCAATGCTTATAATAAATACAACTACAGCCTTATGATATAGCCCTTTTTTATGGCAATCTTCTCTACTAGCTACTTCATTGATATATTCACCATTTTCATTTAACACATCAAAATATTCATTCATACTAATTTCTCCTAAAATCAATTTCATTTTATATAATTTATTTTAACATAAAATATTGTATATAAGAATATATTATGATAGAATGTATTTAGCTTGCCTCCTTAGTTAAGTGGTATAACGCAGCCATGGTAAGGCTGAATTGTAAGTTCGATTCTTACAGGAGGCACCAGTATAATAACAAACCCGAGTTACAAAACTTGGGTTTTAATATATCTTTTTTTTTAGTATCCTAGTTGTATTTAAAATTGTAAGAAGTGTAACACCAGTATCTGCAAATACTGCTTGCCACATACTTGCAATTCCAAATGAACTTAATATTAACACAAGTACTTTAACACCTATTGCAAATATTAAATTTTGTTTAATTATTTTACTAGTATGTTTAGATATCTTTATTCCATCAACTATTTTATCTAATTCATCAGTCATTATAACAACGTCTGATGCTTCTATTGCAGAGGCACTTCCAAGAGAACCCATTGATATGCCTACATTTGCTCTTGCAAGTGATGGAGCATCATTTATACCATCTCCAACAAAGGCTGTAATACCATTATTAGATGCTATTTCTTCTTCTAATAATTTATATTTATCTTCAGGCAATAGTTCATATTTAGTATTATCTATACCTACTTTTTTAGCAATATTAAGAGCAATATCTTTATTATCACCAGTAAACATATATGGCGAGATACCAAGTTTTTTTAGTTCATTAATAGTTTTCTTAGCATCCTTTTTGATACCATCTACTAATTTTAATTTTGCAGTTGCTTTACCATCAACGCTTAAATATATTGAGTTTGATTTTTCTTTTATTTTGCAAAAAGTACTTGATCCTATTTTTATTTTCTTACCATCTAATTCATATGAAACACCTTTACCAGAAGTTTCTTTAAAATTAGTTATATCATTAGTTTTTACATTTATATTAAATACACTAATTATTCCCTTTGCAATTGGATGGTTAGATAATTTTTCACCTTTTACGTATAGCTTGATAACATCCTTTTCTTTATATGTATCATCTATAATAGTTAATTTATAATCACTATAATTACCAGTTGTAATAGTACCTGTTTTATCAAAGATTATTTTGTTTACATTTCCAAGTACATCTAAATAGTCACTACCTTTTACTAATATTCCATCTTTAGATGCTTTACCTATTCCAGAAAAATAACTAAGTGGAACCGATATAGCAATTGCACAAGGGCAAGATATTACTAAGAATACTAATGCTCTATATATAGCAGTTTCTACGCTAACGTCAAATAATATTGGTAAGAAAATTGCTACCATTATAGCTAAAACTAATACTAATGGTGTATATATTTTAGCAGCTTTTGCAACAAAAGTTTCTATTTTAGCTTTTCTATCAGTAGCAGATTCTACTAACTCTAAAATTCTAGATACCGTACTATCATTATAAAGACTAGTTACCTTAAGTTCTATTAAACCACTTTCATTTACACTTCCAGATAGCACTTCATCATTAACTGATACTCTTCTAAGTTTTGATTCACCCGTTAAAGCGGCTGTATTAAGTTTTGCGCCACCTTTTATGATGATACCATCTAAAGGTACTTTCTCACCTTGTTTAATAACTATTATATCGCCTATTTTAACTGTTTCAGGACTTACTTTAACATCTTCTTTATCAGTCTTTAAATTAGCATATTCTGGTTTTATATCCATTAAGCTACTAATTGACTTACGAGAATTATTAACTGCTAATTCTTCGAGTATTTTACCTATTTCATAAAGAATTACTACCATTAATCCTTCATGAATATTATCAGTTAAATATGCTCCAACACACGATATGGTAACAAGAAGGCTTTCATTTATTGTTTTTGATTTAAATAATAGTTTAACTGCATTAGTAAAAGTTCTAAGTAATAAAACTACATATCCAATTATTATTAGCACTTTAGATAAAGTTCCTTTAAACACAAACATACCAAGTAGTGAAACTATTATTCCTACTGCTAATCTTATTGTATGGAATAAGACTTGTTTTTTAGTATCAACGTTTTCATTTAAATCAAGTACATCTACATCTGGTTCTATACCTTTTACTATGTTAGAAACATATGCTTTAACGCCTTTTTCCATATTAGTTTCTACCATAACAGTTAATTTTGTAAAATTAACACTAGCATCATTAATGTTTTTATCTTTTTTTAAAGTTTGCTCTATTTTATTTGCACAATTAGCACAATCTAAGTTGTTTAATTTATATTTATATCTCATTTATATGTTCGCATCCCATCTTAAATATTTTTTCAACGTGGTCATCTGCTAAATAGTAATAAGTTAGATTCCCTTCTTTTCTAAATTTTACTAGTTTAGAATCTTTAAGAATTCTAAGTTGATGGCTTACTGCTGATTGACTAACACCAATTTTATCTGATATATCATTAACGCACATTTCCTCATTAATTAGTACGTTCATTATTTTTACTCTGGTAGAATCACCAAACATTTTAAATAACTCCGATAAATCTATTATCTTATCATCATCTAATAAATTCATATTATTTATCCTTTCTATATGAATATATGTTCATATACTAATATTATATGCAATAAAAAAGAAGTTGTCAATATATAATTGAAGCTTCTATAAATTATTTATGCATTACTTTTTTTGAGTCTTTTTCCTTTAACTTATTTGATAATAAAATTAAAACTTTGTTAACTCCGTGTGTAAAGTTTTGTTTTCTTAATTTTTCCATTGCCTCTTCAATCATAATTTGGCTACTAACATCTCCAAATGCTATTAAAGAAGCAATTTCACTTTCTATTTCATCATTAGATAATATTTTCTTTGTTACTTTGCTTACAAAATCATTTATAGCGCCAATATGTAGTGCTGTTAATCCTTTATCTCCATCTACATAAATAATGCTATTATTTTTATTATCTTCTTTGAAAGAAGATAATTTAACTACTCTTCCGACAGTATAATTAGTTTCATCAATTGCAAATGAAGAGTTATATTTTTTACATAGTTTTCTTAATGTATTAACAAAAGATGATTCATTATCATTTCTATAATAAATTAAATTTTTAATTTGTGGTATATGCTTTTTATTAATAGGTTTAGAAGATGCAATAGATTCCATTAGTGAATTCAAAATATTTATATATTTATCAGTTTCTTCCTTGTAAACATCAAAACTATAAATATTATATAATACTTGATAAATCATAAGCATAATATGTTCAGTAAGATCAGTTTGCTTAGTTATTTTGTTTTCTATACAATTTGTTTTAATTTCCTTAAACAAATTTTCATTAAATGTTGATAAATCATTAAAATCAACTAATTTTTTTGCAAACATTAATTGCTCATTAATTTGATCTTTTTTTGTCATGGCTATCATGGCAATATTGGCTGAAATTGCATATGCTTTTAAAACTATTTTAAAGGCGCTATAATACAAATTTTCTATTTTACATTCATTTAATAAACTCGCAAAATCTTCATACCATTTATCGGTTGTTGGCATATCACATACATTATCATTATATTCAGAAAATATTAAACTATAATCTAATAGTTTAAACTTACCAAAATATTCATTAATATATTTATTTGCTTTTTCTTTTTCTCCATCAATATTAGATAAATCATCAATAAGTTTTTTTCTTTTATTAATAATTAATTCTGCTAAAGCAGCTTTGTCACCTTCTAATTGAATAAGTTCTACATTTGGATCTTTTGATATAACTTCTTTCATTTTTCCACTCCTTTTAAGTAATATTATTATATATTTTTTATAACTAAAGTCAATAAAAAAAGCATTTCTTGCAAAACACTTCTTTATCCGTCTATATTATTATTTTCATCAAATTTAACGTCTAAAAACTTACGACTTGCTAAGTAATCACACATATGAACGAATCTTTGAAATTTCGATTCTGGTTTAGGAAGTACTACATTACTATAATTGTTAGTATTCCATGGTCCCATATGAGATGATATTACATGACAAATAAATTCTATTTCTTTGTCATTAAACTCTGTTTTATCTTTATTTTCTTTTATGTAATCACAAACTAGTAAAGGATGTTCAAACTTAGTATATTGTGATTTTTCAAGCCCAGATTTTAATCCGTCGTGCATCATAAGAGCAATCATCATTAAATCTTTTTCATTTTTAGAATAAGCTCCAGTTATGCTCTCATCATTAAACATTTCATACGCAATTCTAACCGCTGCTTTAGTGTGTCTAACAAGGCCACCATCTCCTAAAGAAAAAGACGGATGATATTTACCAGTTGAAGAAGCTGGTACTTCAAAAAAGTAATCTGGTAGTAAATTAATTAATACCTTAGCACTTTCTTTATATCTTGGATTATTAATAAAATCCATTTCTTTTTCAAATACTGCTGATTTATCTATTGTTTGATTCATTTTTTATCTCCTTTTATTTTATATTTATTCCAAGCATTCTAGAAAGATTAAGTG
>CAJTXC010000005.1 GCA_910580135.1 uncultured Bacilli bacterium
CGGTATAATGAACGAAAATATCTTCACCGTTATCTCCTTCGATGAATCCATAACCTTTTTCGTTATTAAACCATTTGATCCTACCCATTTTGGACATACTTCTACACCTCACTTCCCTTATTGCTTACACTTCTACTATAACCCATGTAAGCATATATTTTCAACTCTTACCGCTCATCAAATTTCGACAAATTTCGCGGCGAGCTATTTTATGATATCAAAACACATAGATTATTTACCATTTTATAGCTAAAAGGTAATTTTTTGTACCTAAAAAGTAAAATTCTTATATTTTCGAAATATATAAGATACTTTTAAGTGATTTTTATGTGATTTAAAATAATAATTACTTTTTTTAAAATATGGTATTGTAAAATATGTTCATAATAAAAAAACGAGGTGTAGTATGAAAAAACGTTTTTTAAACTCTATTAGAAACTCAATAAGAAAACAATATCCAAATTATACAAAAGATAAATTAGATGAAATAATGTATGGTATAGAAGGATTATATTTAACAATAACAAAAACAATAGTAATATTTACTATTGCATTAATACTAGGTATAGTTAAAGAATTAATATTTTTACTTATAACCTTTAACTTCATAAGACTTTTCGCATTTGGCATGCATGCTAATAAAAGCTGGATATGTTTAGCTTTTTCAAGTTTTATGTTTATTGGTGGTGCTTATCTTTGCAAATATATTATTTTAAGTAAAGAAGTAATATATGCTTTATATACTATATCAATAATAATAATTGCTGCTTATTCACCAGCAGACACAGTAAAAAGACCTTTAATTAAAAAGAAAAAAAGAAGGAAATTTAAAATTCTTTCAATAATAACAACAATTATATTCTTTATTATAACTTTATTTATAAATGATAACTTAATTATTAATAGTTTAATATTTGGGCTTATAATCGAATGTATATTGATTTTACCAATTACCTATAAGGCTTTTAAAATGCCTTATAAGAATTATGTTAGTTATAGTTTAAACACTTAAATAAGTGGTTAAATAAATTTAGGTAGGAAAGGAGTAGTACAATTGAAAACAATATTAATTTCTATTATTTCGGCTTTAGGGGCAGCTTTGGCAGCAACTGCAACGTCAGGATGTATTTTCGCATGGATAGATGAACCAAGCATGCCGAAGGCAATGTTAGAAAAATAAGAATTTAAAATAAAAGTAGATTAACTATATTTTGTTAATCTACTTTTTATTTTTCTTCTTTGGAATTTTAATACTTAAAGTCGATACATAATATTCATCTTCAAGAAAATTGCCAATACTAAACATATCATTGGCATCTACTATATCTTTTACTAATCTTAGTCCATATCCATGACCTTGTCCTTTGGTAGTGTGACCTGTACCTATTTTAGACAAATCTATCTTACCGCTATACGTATTATAAATACTAAATATAACCTTAGATTTTTCTTTAGAAACAGAAATAATTATCCTTTTGCTTTTAGTTTGTTTACTTGCATCTATTGCATTATCCAATAATACTCCTAAAATCTTAGTAATATTCTTATATTCTAAGATGCTTAAAGATTTAAGATTAGTTTTAACTCCAGCTTCAACATTTATATCATATTTTATTTTCTCATCATCCATCATAGAAAGTTTATAATATAGCAATCCTTTAATACCACCATCAGGAAATTTATTAAGTTGACTAATTAAATAACTACTATGTGTTTTATTAGTATCTTCAGTAATCGAATCTAAATATTCTATTAACCTCGGAGAGTTCATTTGTGCATAACCACGAATTACCATTAATTGATTTTTAAATTCATGATTAGCTTTACCTTGTTCAGTTATTATCTTTTCATACTTAGTAACATAATTTAACATCTGTTTGTTTTCTGCTTTTAATCTTTCTGATTTAAATTCATTATTAATTACCATATATAATATTATAACAATAACAACAATAAATAAAATATTAATGTAATAATTAGATTTTAATACAAATTCTAATCCATTCTTTGCTAAAATTAAATATAAAACAAGAATAAATATATATAGATATTTATATAAATTACTATTTTTATCAAACAACTTTAAAAATTTATTAAGTAAGTTTTTAATTAACGGTATACTTATTAAGATCACTGATAATAATGATATTAAAATGTTTGCAATTAAATTATAAAACGAATTATTCACGATATCTTTTGAATTTATTCCTAGTAAAACTAAAAATAAAGATACAAATATTTCTGATACAGTTAATAACACTTCAGCATTAAATATATGAAGTATATTTTTATTATCTTTGATTTTTAAAACGAAATGTAAGATTAACATAACTACTAAAACAAACGATATAAGTCTTATTTCGTTTGGAATAACTAAAAAACCAATAACAGCATATAAAAACAAGAGTATAAAAAATATACTTTTTTCTTTAAAAGTTCTTTTTCTTAATTGCTTAAAAGTAATAATTGTAACTGCAAACGTTTGAAATAGCGCAGCTACTATACTTACTAAAATTTTTTCTAAACTCACAATAACTCCCTCAATTCTTTTTTACAATTTCTGGATAAATAATTTACACTCATATCGTTATTAAAATAGACTATGCTATTTTTAAAATCAACGCTTTCTATTTTATCTAAATTAACATAACAAGCTCTATGCGTTTGATAAAATCTAGAATCTAATTTATCTGCAATACTAGATAATGGATCCCTTACTGGATACTCTCCATCTTCAGTTACTATTATTGTTTTATCCATTTCGTTATCTTTAAATACATATATTACATTATCTAATTTAACATGATGTAACTCTTTGTTGGATCTAAAGCTAATTATCTTTTTAGAATTTACTTTTTCAACAACCATATTAACTACTTCTTCTATACGTTTTTCATAATTATCAAATTTAGATATAAAATCTAATATTAATAACTTTTGTTTTAAAATACTTAGTTCTAGTTCATCATGAGATGTTAAAATGATAATTATACTATCCCAATCAACTTTTCTTATTTCTTTTGCAATCTCTAAACCTGATTTATTTGGTAATTCTAAATCTAATATATAGATTTTAATATCAGATGGTGTATTAATTAAGTTTTTTAGTTTAATATTATATCTATCATAAGAATGAATGACGTAATTAAAATCATGAGGCATAGCAACCCTAGAAATCATTGTTTCATTTATTTCCCTTACGTAATCATTATCGTCACACAATATAAAGTTTATCATATCTAGCCTCACCCGAGATTAATTATAACATAAGTTTTATTGAAATATAAAAAAGAATTCATAAGAATTCTTTTAGGTTAAATTATCCAATATTATTCCAGTTCCTTCTGCTACACATGTAAGAGGTCTTTCAGCTATTTTAGTCGGTACTTTTATCTCTTTTTCTATTAGTTTATCAAGTCCTTCAAGTAAAGCTCCTCCACCTGTTAATATAATTCCTTTATCAATTATATCCGCGGATATTTCTGGTTCTATTTTTTCTAAAACCATTTTTGCACAATGAATTATCATATTAACACTATCTAATATAGCTTCTTTTATCTCACTTGAAGTTACGGTTACTGTTTTTGGTAAACCTGATAGTAAGTCTCTTCCTCTTACTTTCATATTTTTTTCCTTATTTGAATCAAGTACAGTACCTATTTTAATTTTTATTTTTTCAGCGGTAACCTCTCCAATTAGAAGTTTATATTTCTTTTTTATATATTTAATTATATCAACATCAAAAGTATTTCCTGCAACTTTTATTGACTCACTATAAACTATTCCGTTTAAGCTTAATACCGCTATATCGGTAGTTCCTCCACCAATATCTATTACCATGTTGCCGCTAGGAAGTCCTATTTCAAGTCCGGCTCCTACGGCTGCTACTTTTGGTTCTTCTTCTACGTATACTTTTTTTGCGCCAGTTCTTTCGGCAACTTCTCTTATTGCGTTTTTCTCAACCTGAGTAATGTTAGATGGACAACAAATTAATATTCTAGGCTTTGAAAAAATAGTCTTACCTTTTATTTTTTTTATAAAATAATCAAGCATTATTTCAGCTTTATCAAAATCTGCGATAACGCCATCTTTTAAAGGTCTTATTGCTAGAACACTTCCAGGCGTTCTACCTAACATTTCATGAGCTTTTTGTCCTATTGCTAAGACTTTTCCAGTATCTTTATCTATTGCTACTACACTCGGTTCTGAAAGTACTATACCTTCTCCTTTTACATATATAAGTATGTTAGCAGTTCCTAAATCAATTCCAATATCTTTATTTCTCATTTTATCCTTTTATATATTTTAACTTAGTAGAAGCTCCACCACGTAAGTGCTTTATTTCATTATGATAATTTAGTATTTTAATTACTTCATTATATAGATTTAAATCTATAATTTTAAGTCTTTTGCTTAAATCATCATGAACGGTACTTTTACTAACTTTAAAATATTTTGATATTTCTCTTACCGTTTTATTGGTATCTATTATATAATTTGCTTCATTTATAACTCTTGTTTTAATATTATAAGACAAGATATCAATCTCCTTTATTAATTATATAACGAGAAATTTAAATATATTAATTGTCTGCTAAATCTTTTACTGACTTATCGTAAAATTTTTCTGGATTGATTACTGAACCATTTTTATACATTTCAAAGTGTAGACCATTTTTTACTTCACTATTTAAAGTGCAAGAACCACTTTTACCAATTATTTGACCTTGAGTTACTGTATCACCTTTTTTAACTGCTACTTCACCTAATGATTGATATAGTAAAATAAGTTCTGTTGAGTTTCTTATTTCAATTGTTTTACCAAGTAAAGTATCATCTGTTACGTTTGTAACAGTACCAGACAAAGATGCTACTACGTCAAATTGTTCATCTGCTTTATAATCTATTCCAGAGTTTTGCATATAAATTCCTTCATGATAGATTATAGAGTTTTTTTGTTCTTCTTCTGTTGCTTCCACATCATAAAAGTTCTTACTTATGCTAACACCATCAACACTGTAAGGTCTTATGATTTTTTCATCTTGGTTAACAACTGGGTAATAGCTATCAAATATGTAATCATTTACATAAATAAAATTACTATCTACTTTTGATACACTTGCCGTTTGGTTATTAAGAAGTAATCCAACTCCAAGTGCACATACTAATAATAGAGTTCCTACGATTGATCCTTTTACAAATGGTTTTAATTTTCTTTTTTTCATTATTATCACCTCTCATTTTAAGTTTTTACCAAATGAGAGAAAATATACATTAATTTATTTTTTTTATATCACAATTTTTATAATAATGATTAAGTATATCTTTATATTTATAGCCAGCTTTTGCCATGCCGTTTGAGCCATACTGACTCATGCCGACTCCGTGACCATATCCATTAACGTTAAAAACAACTTTATCACCACTTACATTAATCGTAAAACTTGTTGATTTTAAACCAAATATATTTCTTATTTTATTTGAATCAAAATTTTTATTATTTATTGTAATTGTTTTAACTCTTCCCGTATTTGTTTTTTCTATGCTTCCTATTGTTATAGGTGAGTTGGTATCAAGTCCTAAGTTAAATAAAAATTCCGATTTTGATACTTCTTCCCTACTTGAAAAAGCTGGAGATTCATCTTTATCCCAATTTGATGTAACACTAACTAGATATGGCACACTATTGGAAAAAACATCACCACTATTTTCAGTATAGCCATTACTAGTTGAAAAAAACATTGCATCTATTAAATCATTGTTATATAAAATAACTTCCCCTTTTGTATCCTTTACAGCTTCTTTTATTTTAGATACATATGTATCATAATTAGTTTGCCATTTTTCTTTCATTTCATCATAATTTATATATACTTGGTTACTAGTACTATCAACTACGTCATAGTCTCCTTCAGAACTTTCTGCTTTTTTTAATGCATAAGTTCTAGATGCTACAGCTTGTGCTTTTAATGCTTCTATATTAAAGGAAGCAGGCATTTCACCCGCTACTACACCTATTACATATTCTTCTAAAGGTACTTCTACTATTTCGTTTGTTTTATTTCTTTTAACTTTAATTACTTTATTACTTATACTTCCATATTTCATTTTAATCATAATATCTTGAGAATTATTTAGTCCAACTATTAAAAGTGGTATTAAAATAATTACCAAAGTAAATAAAATAACTTTTTTCATAAAACCTCCTTATAGAAGACTAATAGTAGTATATATATCAACAAAAAAATTTACTAATAAATAAGATAAACAAAGTGATAATGCTAAGTAAAAAGAGTGTATTTGCATAATACTATTTTTCTTAAATATTTTATCTAGATTTGTTGATGTTATTATCCATATACTAAATGGTATAAAAATACAATATAAAACAAGTTTAATATTCATTTGTTTCCTCGTACTTTTCTACTTGTTCTATTCTTATTTTATAGCTTGGATCTGCAAGTAATGTCGAATTAATGAATATATCTACCATTTCTTTTATTTCTTCTGGAGTGTGTGACTGTGCACTAAATGCTATTATGTTAGCATTGTTATGTTCTTTGGCGCTTTTTGCTTCATCCTTATTATCAATTTTTGCACAACGAACACCTTTTACCTTGTTACATGCAATTGATACGCCAATTCCAGTACCACACATAACAATTCCTAAATCTACTTCTTTATTTACAACAGCATTCCCTAAGATAAAAGCATATTTAGGATAATCTACTCTTTCATCAGAATAACATCCATAATCAACAATGTCGTAATCATCTAATAAACTTTTTAGTTGTTCCTTTACTTTGTAAGCTCTATGATCATTTGCTAAACCTATTTTCATATTTTATACCTCCATATTTTTATTATAACAAAAAAGGTTACTATAATAACCTTATTTCTTTAACTTTACTATTAGTTGATACATAGACTCAAAATCAAATTCTTCAAGTTCTATATCTACGCCTGAGGCCTTTAATTCTTCTATTAAGGCTTTAATTTTTTCTACATTTTTAGATACTAAACCTTGTGATATAGAAGATTCATCACTTTCTTCAACGGCTTCTTCTTTTACATCATTTTCTAAATCCATTATTTCAAGGACATCTGGTTCAGTATAACTTTCGTCTAATCCTAAATCTGATAAATTTGTTTCTTCTAAAGTGATATCAGAAATTTCTTCAAGATTTGTTTTTAAATCTTCAGTTTCTTGAACATCTTCATTTATATCATCTAATTTATTTTCTTCTAATGATTCAGATAAAGTTACATCCTGAACTAAATCAGGTGCATCACTTATATCCGATTCTGTAACCCTATTATTATTTAGTGCTATGGAGTCAGAAATATTATCATTATTATCCAATGAATTAACAACTGGAGTTTCTGCTTCATTTAAATTTGATGGGTTAATAACACTATCAAACTCAGGTTTTAAATCAGAAGCTGGTAAATCATTATTAATACCATAATCTAAAGAAGTATCTATAGGTGGTAATTCTGAATTGTTTGGTTGTTCAATATTTATATTATTACCTAATGAAGTATTAATTGGTTCATAACTAGAACCTAAATTTGGTAATTCTGATGGAAAATCACTATTTTGATTCATTGGAGAAGATAAAGGAATTGTTGTTTCTTGAACTGGATTAAAATTTTGTATAGGTTCATTAATGTTTTGAATTATATTATTATCAAAGTTATTTAAAGGGTTAGATATATCATTAGTTCCTGGTTGATATGAATTTTGTTCTAGGGAATTAGTATTTAAACTTTGATTATTAATATCATATGTACCATTTTCATAAGCATCTAAGTTATCATTTGTTTGTGGTAAAACATCTGGCATTATGTTCATTGGGCCTAATACATCTAAAGTTGGTGCGGTAGACTCTACTGCATCATTTAAATTTTTAATTGGATCTAGTTCTGGTGGAACATCTGAACTAACAATTTGACTATTTACTTGTTCAAAACCAGGGAACATACCATTTGGTTGATTATTAAAAAGTGGCTCTGAATTAATATTCATATTAAACATATTATTATTTAAATTTGGATTACCATATACTGGATTTTGATTACCAAAGTTTTGATTATTATTCATATTATCATAAGAAGGGGCTCCATAATTACTTGTATTAATTACCCCATCATATGAATTGTTCATATTATTTGCTCCAATATTATTTTGGTTAAACGTTGGATTTCCGTTATTAAAATTTTGATTGTTATTCATATCATTATTAAACATATTGTAATTCCCCTCTATCTTTAAATAAATAATACAATAAAAAAGCCAGTATTACAATGGCTTTTTCTTAATTTCACTAAACTTTCTAGGATATTTAACACTTGTTTTCACAAGTTTTTCTATTTTTATAAGAGTTCTTGTTCCAGCGTCACGAGGTAGTTCAAAAATAATGGTATCTTTTAACACACCGCCAAGTGTTTTTATAGCCTTTTTTGCACTTTTCAACTCATTTTTAGCATCTGCTTTCATCGGCACGAAGTATCCGTGAGTTTTTACAAACGGAATACATAATTCTGATAATGTGCTCATGTTTGCAACCGCTCTTGATGTAACTATATCAAAGCTTTCTCTTTTTTTAGAAGCATATTCTTCTGCCCTAGCATGAATAGCTTCTATATCTTTTAAACCTAATTTTTCTATAACTGATTTTAAAAACTTAATTCTTTTATTTAATGAATCTACTAAAGTTACCTTTAAATTAGGAAATACTATTTTTAATACTAGTCCTGGAAAACCTGCACCTGTACCTATATCAAGTAAAGTTTGATTATCTAAATCTATAGCTTTAACTAAGGTTAAACTATCATAAAAGTGTTTTAAGTATACTTCGTTCTCTTCGGTTATTCTAGTTAAATTAGTATGACTATTATATTCTATTAACATTTTATAATAAGTATATAAATCATTTAATGCTTTATCAGTTATGTTTATATTTAAGTTTTTTAAAGCATTTATAAACTCTTCTTTATTCATTATAAAACCTCTTTAAGTAAACCATTAATATTGCTATATCAGATGGATTAACACCACTAATACGAGTTGCTTGATCTATTGTTCTAGGTCTTACCTTTTCTAATTTTTGTCTTGCTTCAGTAGCTAAATTATCTATCTTTTTATAATCAATATCATCTGGTATTTGTTTTTTACCTAACTTAATCATTTTTTCAGCTTCTTTTTTAGCTTTAGCAATATAACCTTCATATTTATGATTAATTTCTACTTGTTCTAACACTTCCTTATCATAAGTATTACTTAATTTATCTATATAATCTACTATTTTTACTTCTGGTCTTTTTAGATATTCAGATAAATTACATTTATACTGTGGAAAAGTAATAGTTTTTATTTCTTCTTCTAATTCTTCCATTTGTTTTAATTTATTTAATAATTTGTTATGTCTTTCTTCGCTAAGTAGTCCTACGTTGTATGCTTTTTCACTTAATCTTAAATCAGCATTATCACTTCTTAAAAGTAATCTAAATTCTGCACGAGAAGTAAGTAATCTATATGGTTCAATTGTTCCTTTTGTTACTAAATCATCTATTAAAACACCAATATAAGCATCACTTCTTGATAATATTAATGGATCTTTATCATCTAGTTTTAAACTAGCATTAATACCTGCTATAACACCTTGTCCTGCAGCTTCTTCGTAACCTGATGTTCCATTTATTTGACCAGCAGTAAATAAGTTTTCTATCACTTTAGTTTCAAGCGATGGTTTTAGTTGTAATGGATCAATTGCATCATATTCAATAGCATAAGCATATTTTAATATTTTTGCATGTTCTAATCCTTTTAAAGAATGAACCATGTCTTCTTGCACATCATGTGGCATAGAAGTTGAAAAACCTTGTAAGTATATATCATCATAATACATACTTTCTGGCTCTAAAAATAATTGGTGTCTTTCCTTGTCTTTAAAACGAACTACTTTATCCTCTATTGAAGGACAATATCTAGGACCAGTACCTAGTTTTTCATAAAATCCACCATACATAGCAGATTTATCTAAGTTATCCATTATTATCTTATGTGTTCGTTCATTCGTATAAGTTAAATAACATGGTTCTTGATTTTTATAATTATAATAAGCTACATTATCAAAACTAAAAGTTAATTCTTCGCTATCTCCATCTTCACGAGAAAGCTCACTAAAATCAATAGATGATCTTTCTATTCTAGGAGGGGTTCCCGTTTTTAATCTTAATAATTTGAATCCTAATTTTTCTAAATTATCACTTAAGAAGTTAGCTCTTTTTTCTCCATGTGGACCTTCTGGTGTTCTGTTATTACCTACTAATATGTCTGCTTTTAAATAAGTTCCCGTTGTTAATATACAAGCATCACAATTAATAGTTTCTCCCTCTTCTGTAGTGATTCCAGTTATTTTGTTATCATTAATTAAAAGATCTGCCACTATAGCTTCTTTAATTGCTAAATTATTGGTACTCTCTAATGTTTTTAACATTTCTTTTTTGTATGTTATTTTATCTGCCTGACTTCTTAAAGATCTAACAGCAGGACCTTTAGATGAATTAAGCATCTTTATTTGAAGTAATGTCTTATCAGCATTACGACCCATTTCTCCACCTAATGCATCTATTTCTCTTACAACAATTCCTTTAGCACTTCCACCAATAGATGGATTACATGGCATATCCGCAATGTTTTCTTTATTAATTGTTATAAGCAAAGTCTTTTTCCCCATTCTTGCTGCTGTAAGTGCTGCTTCACAGCCAGCATGACCTGCTCCTACTACGATTACGTCATATTTCATCTAAAACACCTTCATTTCTTTTGGTATTATACAACATAATTAAAAAAAAGTTAATTCTTAACCTCCTTTATATCATCTATTTCGTAGCTAACCATGTAAATGCCATCATCATTTACGTATTCAAAGATAAAGTTATCGTTCTTTTTAGATATTATTAAACCTAGTGTTTTGTTATGATGTTTTTTCCTTATTGTTTTATCTACTATCTTTCTATATAACTGAATTTGACTTATATCCTTATAATTAGTGTTATTAAGCTTTAACTCTACTGGCATATAGCAATTTAAGTTTGTATTAAATAACATCATGTCGGCATAGAAAGTTTTATCTAGGTATTTTAATTTGTACTCACTTCCTGCGTATAAGAAACCTGCTCCTATTTGTAAGAAAAAGTCTCTTAACTCTTCTAATATATATTTTCTAAGCATCTTTTCACTTAAGTTTTTCTTATCAGGGGCTTTTATTATAATTGGATCTAGTAACATATCTTTTAGGTTGTAACTAGATTCATCTTTTGTATCTATTAGTTTTATGTTATTTTTCTCAGCATAAGATAATCTATCAAATGCTTTTTCTTTTATTAGTTTAATTAATTCTCTTTTTGATAAATTATTTAATATGCACTGATTTATATAATAATTTCTTTCATTTTCATTTTTTATTGGTAATAATATAGTCCAATGAGTCCATGTTAATTGGTCAACCGCTGGTTGACCTTTTTGGATAAGATAAAACTTTCGCATATATTTAAGATGAGTAGTTGAATAACCCTTGCCATATTGTTCCATTAATTTTATTGACCATTTTTTTATTAACATATCCCCGTACTTTGTTTTATTTTCTCCACCTTGAGCTTCTACCAATAGTTTTCCTATTTCATAATAAGCATTTAAAGTATCTTTATTAGATTGCAGTCTTCTTACACCTTCGTTTACTTCCTTTTCTTCTATTACGTTTTTTATTTTTGAATAATAACCCATATATTGCTCCTTTCAAAGTCATTTATTATATGAATTATTTTTAAGAAAAAACTCGAATATTGTAAAAGATAAAAAAATTGGCCCAAAGGGCCAACTTTTTAATACATTAATTTTTTTTATTTATTTTTAAACAAATTTCATTTACTATATCTTTATCAATATATAATTTACCTAATTTTTTTGGATATTTTATATCATTTATATAGGAACGTATTTTTTCTTTTCTATTAACATTTTCAAGTTTATCTGCCTTTTCATATGCATCTATTATTCTTCTTAAAACAATTTCTAGATTCTTTTCTATTTCTTTTTTATTTAATGATCCAAAAATAATATTATTTATTAAATCGTGTTCATCTTCTTCATAATTAATAATTAAAAGGATTAATAAATCAATATATTTATCATTATAATTAATTCCGTTTCTTTTTAAATATGTATACGCTGCTTCCTTATTATTATTTGCTAAAATAGCATCAATAAAAGTTCTATTTTTATATGTTTTTAAAAGTCCACTTTCTATATTTTCTTTTATTTCTTCATCTTTTTCGTCATAGATAGGAATCCAATATAAAATATCCTCTAACAAATCAAAAGATAAATCACCTAAAGCTTCAAAATCTTCTGAATATATAGCTGATACATAATCAGATGCTAAACAATGGTTAAAAGCCAAATATTCATCATATGTACCATATATAACCTTTTCGTTTTCTGCAAAACCACATAATTCTAAACTCATAGTTAACCTACTTTCCTAAACAAAATCTACTAAATAAATTATCAACAAGTTCTTCTGTGTAATTAACTCCTACTATGTCTCCTAGTCGCTCCCAAACTAGTTTTAAATCTATTTCTATCATGTCTATTTCTCTTTCTTCGTTAACACCACGCTCAACTTCTTTTAATGACTCTATTGCAGACTTAAGTAGTGCTATTTGTCTTGCGTTAGTAAAGAAAGTTAAATTTTTAGTTAAGAAAGCACCTACATTAAATAATTCTTTTATTTTATCTTTTATATTATCTATACCAATATTTTCTTTAGCACTTATTCTAATAACATCTTTATCATATGTATTATTACTATCTAAATCAGTCTTATTCATAATAACAATTCTTTTTTTATCTTTAGTTTTATCAAGTAAGAACTTATCTTCATCTGATAGTTCTTCAGAAGAATCAAGCACCAAAAGAACTAATTCTGCTTCATTTATTAAACTTAAACTTTTTTCTATACCTATTTTTTCTACTACATCGCAAGACTCTCTAACTCCTGCGGTATCAATCAAATTAAGCTTTACTCCGCCTATTATAATACTTCCTTCAACAATATCCCTAGTTGTTCCTTTAACGTCTGTTACAATAGCTTTTTCCTCTTCTAATAAAGCATTTAATAAGCTTGATTTACCTACGTTTGGTTTTCCTAAAATAACTGTTTTAATACCATCTTTTAATACTTTTCCATCTTCCGATAATTTAAGTATTTCAAGTAGTTTAGATTTCATTTCTACTACTTCTTCTTTAATTCTATTTATGGTAACTACTTCAATATCTTCATATTCTGGATAATCTATATTTACTTCTATGTTTGAAATTAAAGCCACTATTTTATCTCTTAAATTTGTAATTAATTCTGATACTTTACCAGATAACTCGTTAATTGCCATCTTTCTAGTAAGTTCTGTTTCTGATTTAATTAAATCTAAAACTCCTTCAGACTTTGTTAAATCTATCCTACCATTTAAAAATGCTCTTTTAGTAAATTCACCAGGTTCTGCTAATCTGCATCCAGAAAGTAATAATACTTCCATTAATTTATTAACAACCGCAATTGAACCATGAGTATTTATTTCTATTACATCTTCCATCGTATAACTTTTAGGAGCTTTCATTATAGAAAATAATACTTCATCTATTATTTCATCCTTATAAACAATATGACCATAATTTATGGTATGGCTATCTACTTTATCTAAATCTTTTTCTTTAAATAATGGATTAACTATACTAATAGCATCTTCTCCAGATACTCTAATAATAGAAATTGCACCTTCTCCTAAAGCTGTTGATATAGCAACTATAGTATCATTCATAGGTAATCACTTCCTTTTTGATAGGTATTATAACATATATTAACTATTTTGTTTTAGCATTTTCTTTTTCGGTATATTTATTTAATAAGTTTTCATATAGTTCATTAAAATCAGATTGATTAATTTTATCAATTGTTGTTTCATTTTTTTTAACAGTTTTGCCATTTATTGATTCTAAAGAAGAGAATATAATTTCCTTTCTATCTTGATGATAAATTATAATACAATCATTTTCAAATTTTTCAAATGGTCCCTTTTTTTGACTATTAAAATAATAATAATAAATATCTTCTCGTTCTAAGCCTATTACAGGAATACCATCAGATTGTATCTGCCACATATATTCACGATATATTGGTTTTATAGTATCAGGAGTATTATAAACCGTATTATAAATTTCTATTAATTTAATTGATATTTGAATTTTTAATTTTTCATTGATGTCATTTACAGCACCATTAATAGTTCTTTCCTCTTTTTTTAAGAAATTATAATCATTAAAAAGTTTAAATAATTCTAAAGTATCTTCTTTATGAACACCTTTATCTTTTAACGCATTTATTAAAATATTCATATTACCCGTTGATCTTACTTGGAGTAATATATCAGGATCAACCAACTCACATAGTAATCTTATAAAGTATGCTTTAATATTTTTTGCATCATCTTTATCATTTAAATATTCATAATTTAAGACACATGCAAGTCCTTCAATAAACCACGCATAATCGCTATATGAAAGTAATTCTCCACTTTTATCTTCAGCGTGAAATATTTCATGAGACATAGCATAATCTCTAGAAGAATCATTTGCAAACGTTATGCTATTATTATCTTGATTATAATTTCCTGCTACGCCATCTTCAAGCAAAGTTTCATCATTTGGGTTAACGATTAAAAAATATAATTTTCTATATACATACTCATAATCTAAATATTTATTATCTATAAAATATTGGATATAACCAGTTAATTTCTCTTTTTCCTCAGTTGTTAAATATTCGTTAGAAAGCAAAGCATAATATAGTAAATAAGCCTTTTTTTCATCTATACTAGAAGCTTTTATACTCTCTATAATACCTTTAAAAACATCATCTTCAACAAAACTTCTAGACTTCATGTACTTATAATTTGCAATAAAATCACTTGAACTTATTTTTTGCCCATCGAATGGATTTGAAGGACTTAATACATAGTTTGTAATTTTAGATACACAAGCTCCCATAAGTACCATATCAAATGCTAAAAGAGCACTGATTATTCTGATTTCGGCTTTTGTTCTTTTTCTTTTTTTAGTCAATAATGATTCATTATACACATAAGGATCTTTATCCTTATAAATCTTCATAAAAATCACTCCTATTCAACTATTATTATAACTTAAAAAATATTCTTTTAATTAAATTAAATATTAAACTGTAAATAATTATATTAAAAAATGTAAAAAAAAGAGAAATATTTCTATTCCTCTACTGGTTTAATTATAACATAACGTTCAGGTTCTTCACCTTCACTAATAGTTGTTACACCTTTAAAGTTAGATAATCTATTATGAACTAATCTTCTTTCATATGAATTCATTTTATCCATCTTAACTTCTATTTTAGTTTTAACAACATCTTTAGCTAATTTAACAGCTAATCTTTCGATGTTTCTTTGTTGTTTTTCTTTATAATCATTTGAATCTAAGATTACGTTAACTCTAACTCCTACTTTACTTTGAATTGATTGTCTAAGTAAGTCTTGTAATGATCTCATTGTTCTACCATTTTTACCAATTAAAATAGCACTATTGTCAGAAACCATGTTAACTTTTATATAATTTTCTCTTTTTTGAGTTTCAAATTCAACGTTGATTCCCATTAATTCAGTTACTTCTTTTAAATATGACTTAACATACTCTACTATATCTTCTTTTAATACGATTGTAACAGCATACTTTTTAGATTTAAATAATCCACCAGATTGTTCTTCTGTTACATTATAATAAACTTCGTTTGTTGATGCATTTAATTCTGCTAAAGCTTTGTTTAATACATCTTCACTATTTTTTCCTTCAAACTTATGACTTTTTAATTTTTGCACTATTACCACTCCTCATTACTAATAAATTTTGAATAACCGTAAATAAACTAGAAGTTATCCAATATAAACCAATTGCAGTTGATAATTGGAATGAACTTATTGTAATTATTACTACCATTACGTTCATCATCATTTTTGTTGAACCTGCAGCTGGATTTGAGCTATCTGTAGCTTGTGTTCCATTTAACTTTAATGAGAAGAATGTTACAACAAATACTATTACTGGAATTATTATATACCACCAACTACCTTGTGATAAAGCAAACCATGGAGTTGTTCCAAGTTGTAATCCTAAGAACTTACCTTCAAATATTGCTGGTGTTCTGTTAATTGCCTCTAAGAATGCAATAAATAATGGTAACTGAACTACTGCTACTAAACATCCCGAGAATAATGAAATATTATATTTTTTATAAATTGCCATCATTTCTTGAGACTTAGCCATCATAGCTTGTTGATCATCCGCTTTATTAGCATACTTCTTTTCTAACTTTTGAAGTTCTGGCTGAGCTTTCTTTAAATTTTCAGATTGCATCGCGCTCTTTTTCGTTACTGGATATAAAATTAATCTTATTGCAAGACCTGCAAGGATTACTGCTAAACCAAAGTTCTTAACTAAATATCCTAATTTTAAAATCACCCATGCAAGTGGTTTAATAAATACATTATCCCAAAGTCCTTCACTTGATTTAATAGCAGGTACAAACTTTGAACAGTCTTCTAATTTATCAGTTTTTACTCCGTTTTTATTATAAATACTTACTAAATCTTTATCTTGTGGTCTACATAAAATATTTTTTGTTAGTGATTGTCCTGTTGCATTGTCCCCTTTTTCATATTTAACTACGGTTTTTGTTTTTTTACCTTTATCGTTAGTTTTTTCAACAACTAATTGTTTAGTACAACCAGTTAATAAAAAAACTAGTAAAAAAACTATTAATATCTTACTTATCTTTTTTAGTTTTTTCATCTAGTTATTTTCTCCCATCTAAAATTTTTTTAAAAACACTAATTAAGTCTTCCTTTAATTCTAAATACTGGGCGCAAATTACGCTTTTCTTTAATACAATTATATAATCTTTATTAGGAAATTGCAACTTTGATTTATCGATAATATCCTTAACTCTTCTTTTTGTTTTATTTCTAAAGTGAGCCTTCCCTATTTTTTTAGAAACACATATTCCAAATCTGTAATTATCTACATCATTTTCCTTAATATATATATAAGCATATTTAGAAGCAACTTGATTTCTTAATTTAAATGCTTTATCAAAATCTTTTTTTTCTTTAACTATATTTAACTTCTTCATTTAATATCACCTCAATGATAACAAAAAACCACTTACCTAAATAAGTGGAATTATGCTGATAATTTCTTACGTCCTTTTGCTCTTCTTTTATTTATAACGCCTGTTCCAGCTAATTTTCTAGCAAAAAATCCGTGAGTTTTCTTTCTCTTATGGTTATTTGGTTGAAAAGGTCTTTTCATGTCTACACCTCCCATTTAATTTTGTTTTCGTCTTTTTCTTTTTTAACACAAGTATTATAAGGGTTATTTAAGTAATTGTCAACCTTTTTTATGTACAAGCTGTTAATATATCCTATTTTATAAATACTCCTTTATCCCCTATTCTTTATTATATTAATCAATATTTATCAATAAACCTTGTCAATACCTTTTCCACATTTTCTAAAAAAAGTTTATTTTAATGTAAAATAGTTAATCACATACTTTTCCACAGATTTACAGCGTTTTTCCTTATGTTTTCTAACAATTTAACTAATTATTAACACCATGTGGAAAACTCTGAAATGTTTATAATTTTAAAGTTGAAAAAAAATTTGTGGAAAGGTGGATTTTGTCGTTTTTTGTTGAAATATAACGAATTTACCTGTGGATAACTATTGTGGAAAAGTATTTATATACTAATATACATTGTTTTTCCACAGTTTTTTTGGTAAAATAGGTGTAAACAACCGAGGTTTTATAGGGGGAAAGGAGGTTATTATGAACATAGATAATCTATGGGATAATTTCCTAGAAAAAATTAAACCAAAGATATCTTCATTATCATATGATACTTGGTTTAAGAATACTAAGCTGGTATCTCTTGATAATAATGTAGCGAAAATACTTGTTGATTCACCATTGCAAAAGAAAAGTTTGCAAGAAACTTGGTATCAAACAATATCGGATGTATTTAGCGAAATAACTAATACTAGCTTCGATTTTGAGTTTGTATTTGAGGATGAAGTACAAAAAAATGTAAGTATTCCTGTGGAAAATATAGGAGTTCCTTTAAATACACCAGAAAAATCAAACTTAAATTCAAAGTATACGTTTGATTCATTCATAGTAGGGGATAGTAATAAGTTTGCTTACATGGCAGCGGTTTCTGTTGCAGAAAATCCAGGGAAGACATATAATCCTTTATTCTTATATGGTAATAGTGGATTAGGGAAGACTCATTTGATGCATGCAATAGGTAACTTTATTATTGAAAACTCTAATAAAAAGGTACTATACGTAACAAGTGAACAATTTATATCAGATTTCCTTAATTTAAATAAGAAAGACGAATCTGGTACAAACTTTAACTACATTGATAGCTTTAAGAATAAGTATAGGGGAGTTGACGTTCTAATAATTGATGATATTCAGTTCTTAGGAGGCGCAACACAAACACAACAGGAGTTTTTCAACACCTTTAATAATTTATATGATGATAATAAACAAATTATTATTTCATCAGACCGATCACCAGATGACTTAAAAAAACTAGAAGATCGTCTGCGTACAAGGTTTAATTGGGGATTAAGTGTTAATATTTATCCACCAGAATACGAAATGCGTGTTGAAATATTACATAAAAAGATAATTGGTCAAAACATGGCTGGGACAATAAGTGATGACGTTATCGCTTACATTGCTAATAACTGTGATTCTGACGTAAGACAATTAGAAGGTGCATTAACAAGGGTAATTGCTTATGCGGCAATGTTTAATACAAGTGATATTGATCTTAACTTAGCAATTGATGCTTTAAAGGATTATTTATCTAAGTCCTCATTTGTTAAAAATAACATTCAAAAGATACAACAAGTAGTAGCAGAATATTACAACATAACGGTTGAAGACTTAAAATCAAAAAAGAGAAAGGCAGATATTGCATTTCCAAGACAAGTAGCTATATACTTATGTAGAACTCTAACTGATGAGTCATTTCCTAAGATAGGAATACAATTTGGCGGAAGAGACCATTCAACAGTAATGCATTCAGTGGATAAAATAGATAATGAACTGAAAACTAATCCACAGTTTAAGTCCATAATTGATGCATTAAAAAGTAAAATAAAATAAGCCTGTGGAATAAAAGGGGAGTTATAATCAGGGTATGTGGATTAAAAACATTAAAAATTTCCTTATTTTATAAAGAAAAATGAAGTTATCCACATTATCCACAGTAATAATAATAAAACATTATAAATATAAGGAGAAATAAGATATGAAATTTAGTATTAGAAAAGATGTTTTACTTCAAAGTTTAAATTCAGTAAGTAAAGCTTTATCAAGTAAAAATTTAATCCCTGTATTATCAGGTATAAAGTTTAATTTAACAAATGAAGGATTATTCCTAAGTGCAAGTGATAATGATATAAGTATTGAATCATTTATTAATAAAGATAAGTTAGAAGAAATCGGATTAGTAGGATCAACAGTAATCCAAGGTAAATATATATTAGAAATAATAAGAAAATTAGAAGGAAGAATAGTAAACATAGAATTATTAGATAACATTAAAGTTTTAATTTCTTGTGGAAATTCTGAATTTAATTTAAATTGCATGGAAGCATCTGAATTTCCTAACTTAAACATGGAAGAGAAAAAAGAACCTATTATAATTAAGAAAACAGAATTCAAAAACTTAATTAGTAAAACTTCATTTGCTATATCAACACAAGAAACAAGACCAATATTAACTGGTATTAACTTTAAGATAAATGAAGATAAATTAGAATGTATTGCAACAGATTCATATAGACTTGCTAAAAAATATGTAACTTTAGCAAATAAAGTATCTGAAGATATGAACATAGTAATACCTGGTAAAAACTTAATAGAATTAACTAAAATATTAGAAGAAAACGATGATAATATTGAAATGCACGTATTTAGTAATAAAGTATTATTTAAATTTGATGATACATTATTTCAAACAAGAGTACTTTCTGGAACTTTCCCTGATGTTAATAGATTAATACCTGCGTCATTTGAGATTGAAGTAAAAGCTAATGCTAGTGAATTCTTTAACGTAATTGATAGAGCAGCATTACTTACTAGCGAAAAAGATAAAAACATCGTTAAGTTTGAGACTGAAGGAAACGAAGTAGTAGTTTCATCTAATTCTCCTGAGATAGGTCGTGTAGAAGAAAAGATGGATGTTGAAAAGAATAACGAAAATAATATAAAAATAGCATTTTCATCTAAGTTCATGATGGATGCATTAAGAACCGTTGAAAGTAAAAACGTAGTATTATGCTTTAACAATGATGTTCAACCAATTATTATCAAAGATGATAAAGATAAAACTTTATTACAATTAATATTACCAATTAAAACATACTAAACTAGCTAAAATGCTAGTTTTTTCTTTGTTTATAAGATATAATTGAATTAGTTAAGGGAGGTTTTGAGATGATAATAAAAAAAGACACAATTGAATTAGCTAAAGATAATAGGTTTGAAATTAAGACAACAAAAATGGGTCTAAATAGAATTGCAAGTATAATAGTTGATGATATTAAAGGATTAACAGAGGATAAGAAATTAAAAAGGTTAATTATTATTAATGAAATCTATTTAGAAATATGCAATAGCGGAGAATTAGGATTAACAGAAAATTCATTAAATAATAAAATAAAAGAAGGAATAAATAAATTTTTAAATAGTAATAGTTCGGTATATTTATCTAGCATTTATAATAAAAATATAAACTTAGAAGATACATTATCATTATGTGATTACTTAAATAATCAGAGTTTTGATAATAAAGTATACTTAAAAATTTATAATCTATTGGTAAATAAAGATAAACAAATTTTAGATTCCAGCAAAAAATTTAAAGAAAAAGATGAAGTTAAAAATGAATTAGAAGAAATGTTAAGTCAAAAAATATATAAAGATAGTCAAGTAAAAAAACTATCTTTAGATTTAGAAACTATAACGAATTCCGAATATTACACAATAAAAACTCATAACTTTGTAGAATCATTAAAAAAAGCAGGATTTTCTATCGAAGAAATTAGATATATACTAGATCAAAATTGTAAAAAAGATTTAGTTAATGCTTTTGATAAAAAAGAAGAATTAAGAATAAAAAATAAAGAAAGAAGTTTATATTTAAAAAGAAAGTATGGCACTAAAAGCTAGTATTTTAGCTAAAATTTCTTGAATGAGTTATAATTTTAATTAAGGAGATTTTTTAATATGACAGAAGAAGATGTAAAAAAACTACATAAAGTTACTAGTAAATATACCAGGGAACACATGTTTAAAATGATGGGTGAACGTGAACCAATTATTAAACAAAAATTATCTGAAATAGAAGCTGAAGAAATAGAAACTGAAAAATATATTGAAAAAGAAATGGAAGAATTATATCCAAGTGAAGAGATCGGACTTTTTCCTTCGTCCTTTGAAGTAGTAGAAAAAGAACTAAAAAAATATGGTAATTTTTTAGATAGTCAATTTTATAACGGAATAGTAGGCGCTGCAATAGAAGAAGAATCAATTGTAACAAAAAAAGACAAGAAAATTATACTGATTTAGGAGAAGAGAAAAAAGAATCTAATTTTTCTTATAAAATAGGAACTAAGAAAGAAGATTAATTTCTTCTTTTTTTCTTGCTTTTATTCAAAATCTGACAATTTATTTAAAAATACTGTGGATAATAGATGGCAATATTTTTGAAAGGGAAGGTTTTGGATATGAATGAATATGAAATAAACGCACAGACACTTGCGATAATACCAATAGGAGAAGAAAAGAGTAAGGTAATTGAAGTAAACGGAGACTTTATTATTAATGCTTCACCTATAAAAATAGTAGATGACAGCTGTAAATTCTTTGGTAGTAGCTATGAGGGGAGGTTTAGTGGGACTAAAACTTTAACAGGAATAAGTCATAAATCTCCAATAATAGTAGAGGAAAGTAGAAGAATTATCTTTTTTCCAACTAAATCACCAAGGGTTTCTTCTTGTATTTGGTTATCTTTTAATAACATCGCTGATTATGATGGAGATGGAAAAGATTCTATAGTTAGGTTTTCTTGTGGAAAAACATTAAATTTGCACACATCTTATGCAATTATAGACAATCAAGTACTAAGAGCAACCCGTTTAGAATCTGTTTTAGGAAGAAGAATGGAAAAATTCGCAAGAAGCATATAAAAAATATGCTTTTTTTGTTAAAAATTAGCCGAATAAAGCCCGTTTTATGGTATAATTGGTATGTATGTAGTAGTATACTGGAAAGATATGTAGGTGGTTTAAATGGGCATTAAAATACAAAATAATGTTTTTAAGGAATTTAGAATTAAATAATTTTAGAAATGTTTCTAAAGTATCATTTGATTTTAATAAAAATATAAACATATTTATAGGAAATAATGCCCAAGGAAAAACAAATATATTAGAAAGTATCTATTTTCTTGCAATAACAAGATCGCATAGAACGCATAACGAACTTAATTTAATAAAAAGTGAAGAACTATATACTAAAGTATCTGGTGTATTTGATGATGATACTGATAATGTTCATTCTTTATCTATTTTATTAAATGCTAAGGGTAAAAAGGTATCCGTTGATAATCTGGTTCAAAAAAGGATTAGTAATTATCTATCAAGACTAAACGTTATTATGTTTTGTCCTGATGATTTAGAGATAATTAAAGGATCGCCTAGTGTTAGAAGAAGATTTTTAAATATTGAATTATCACAATTTAGAAATGATTATGTGCTGTTACTTAAAGAATATAATCAAGTTCTAAAACAAAGAAATGAATATTTAAAACAAAAAAATAACGCTAAGTTTGATAAAACGTACTTTGACATAATAACGGATAAGCTCGTGGATAAAAATATAGAGCTTGCTAAAATAAGGTATGATTTTATCGCAAAAATAAACCAAGAGTTAGATAATGTGTTTGAAGATATTGCAGGTATGGGTAGTCTTAAAATTAAGTATAAAAGTTTTATACAAGAAGAAGACTTAAAAAGAGCTGATTTAAAAGACTTTTTAACCAAAAGGTATAATGGGCTGTTTACTAATGAATTACTTCAAAAAACGACGCTTTTAGGCTGTCATAAGGATGATTTTAAGATGTATCTAAACGATTTAGATGTAACTGAGTTTTGTTCACAAGGACAACAAAGACTATCAATACTCAGTTTAAAACTTGCAGAAATAGAAGTATTTATTAAAGAAAAGAACACTAAACCTATTATTTTACTTGATGATATCTTTAGTGAACTTGATGAAATAAAGAAAAATAATATAATTAAATACTTTAAAAGAGATGATCAAATATTTATTACTACTACTGATATAAAAGATATAAGTGAAGATTTAAAGAAAAGTTCAGATATCTACATCGTAGATAATGGTACTTTTAATAAGGAGGATTAGATTATGGCAGAAAATAATGAACACTATGATGCGTCCGATATTCAGGTCTTAGAAGGATTAGAAGCAGTAAGAAAAAGACCAGGTATGTACATTGGTACTACTGATGTAAAAGGATTACACCATTTAGTTTGGGAAATCGTGGATAACGCAATAGATGAATCACTTGCAGGTTACTGTAATAACATTGAAATTATTATAAATAAAGATAATTCTATTACTGTAAAAGACGATGGTCGTGGTATTCCAGTTGATATTCACCCAAAAACAAAGATATCAACAGTAGAAACTGTTTATACGGTTTTGCATGCTGGTGGTAAGTTTGGTGGGGGCGGATACAAAGTATCAGGTGGTCTTCATGGTGTTGGTGCATCAGTTGTTAACGCACTATCTAAATGGGTAGAAGTAACCGTTTATAAAAATGGAAAAATTCATAAAATAAAGTTTGAAAATGGTGGACATACTACAAGTCCTTTAACAGTTGTTGGAGATTGTGAAGAAAATAGAACTGGTACTTGGGTAACTTTTAAGCCTGATGCAGAGATTTTCGATACTGATATTTATGACTATGAAACTTTAAAGGTAAGAGTAAGAGAACTTGCTTTCTTAAATAAAGGATTGCGTATTACTTTAAGGGATGATCGTGACGAAGAAGATACAACTGGTGAAACATTCCTTTATGAAGGTGGTATTTCAGAATATGTTAAGTTTATCAATCAAGGTAAAACTCCTATTCATGAAAATATCATTCATTTAGAAGGTATTGAAGATAACGTATTCTTTGAAGTAGCACTTCAATATAATACTGGTTATAATGACAATATTTACTCATTTGTTAACAATATTAACACTCATGATGGTGGAACTCACGAAGAAGGAGTTAAACGTGCTTTAACAAGAGTTATAAATAATTATGCAAGAAAAAATAACATATTAAAAGAAAAAGATGAGTCTTTAACTGGTGATGATGTAAAAGAAGGTATTTCAATGATTATATCTTGTAAGCATCCAAATCCACAGTTTGAAGGTCAAACAAAGGGAAGACTTGGTAATTCAGAAGTAAGAAAGCTTGCAGATAAGGTATTTGCTGAAGGTTTTGAAAAATTCTTACTTGAAAACCCTGATGAAGCTAAGATAATTGTTAATAAAGCAATGCTTGCATCACGTGCAAGACACGCTGCTAAAAAAGCAAGAGAAATAACTCGTAAGAGTGATTTAGCAACAACTAACTTCTTTGGAAAACTATCTGATTGTAAGAGTAAAGATCCAAAAGTATCTGAGATATTCATAGTCGAAGGAGATTCGGCAGGTGGATCTGCTAAAAAAGGTAGAGATTCAATGACTCAAGCTATTCTTCCTTTAAGAGGTAAGATATTAAACGTTGAAAAAGCAAGACTTGATAGAGCACTTGGAAACGAAGAAATAAGAACTATTATTACTGCATTTGGTACAGGTATTGGTGACGAATTTGACTTAAGTAAGTTAAGATATGACAAAATAGTAATCATGACCGATGCCGATGTCGATGGTGCACACATAAGAGTGTTATTACTTACTTTATTCTATAGATTCTTTAGACCAATTGTTGAAGCAGGTCATGTTTATGCAGCACAACCTCCATTATTTAGAATAATGCATGGTAAAACTCGTAAATATGTACTTGATGAACCAGAAAAGGATGCTTATTTAGCATCTTTACCAGAAAATGTTCGTGCAAGAGCGGAAATCGCACGTATGAAAGGTCTTGGTGAAATGGATGCGGAAGAATTAAATGAAACAACAATGGATATAGAAAAAAGAGTATTAAGAAAGATAACGGTAGAAGACTGTGTATCAGCAGATGCTATGTTTAGTAAGTTAATGGGAGATGAAGTAGAACCTAGAAGAGAATTTATTGAACAAAATGCTATAAATGTTAAGAATTTGGATATATAGGAGGTGTAATAAATGCAAGAAAAAGAAGTAAAAACAGAAGAAACTAATAATGAATTTGGTGGAACTTTCCACGAAAGAGATTCTCATGCAGAAAATGACATCGTTACGGAAATTTCTGAATCATTTCTTGATTATTCTATGAGTGTTATTACAGCTCGTGCAATACCAGATTTAAGAGATGGTTTAAAACCAGTTCATAGAAGAATATTATGGTCAATGTTTGAAGAGGGAAATACGCCTGATAAACCTCATAAGAAATCAGCTACTACAGTTGGTTATGTTATGGGACATTACCATCCACATGGTGATTCATCTATTTATGAAGCAATGGTTAGACTTGCTCAGGATTTCAACCAAAGATATATGATGGTTGATGGTCATGGTAACTTTGGTAATATTGAAGGTGATGGTGCTGCGGCATATCGTTATACCGAAGCGAGATTATCAAAGATATCGCTTGAAATGTTAAGGGACATAAGAAAAAATACCGTTGATATGGAAGATAACTTTGATGTAACTTGTAAAGAACCCAAAGTATTACCATCTAGATTCCCTAATTTATTAGTGAATGGTTCAATGGGTATCGCAGTTGGTATGGCAACAAATATTCCACCACATAATTTAGGAGAAGTAATCGATGGGTGTATTGCTTACATTGATAATCCTGATATTGATGTAACAGGACTAATGAATTATATAAAAGGTCCTGATTTTCCAACAGGTGGTATAATCTTAGGTAATTCAGGTATAAAAAAAGCCTATGAAACAGGTAGAGGTAGTATTACAATAAGAAGTAGGGCCTCTATTGAAGAAGCAGGAAATCGTAATCAAATAGTTATAACTGAAGTTCCTTACGGAACAAATACTTTAGATTTAAAAAATAAAGTAGCAGAACTTGTTCATAATAAGATAATTGAGGGAATTTCAGACTATCACACAGATTTAAAAAATGGTGTAAAAATAACAATAACACTAAAGAAGGATGCTAACGCGCAAGTGGTGTTAAATAACTTATATAAACATACTAATTTCCAAGTTAATTACGGAATAATTTTCTTAGTAATTGATAACGGAACACCAAGAACATTAGGTTTAAAAGATATTATTTCAAAATATATTGATCATCAAAAAGAAGTTATTATAAGAAGAACTAAATATGAATTAAATGAAGATGAAAAAAGAGTTCATATATTAGAAGGTTTAAAAATAGCTTTAGATAACATTGATGAAGTAGTTAAAATTATTCGTGGTGCTGATGATGACGCTGATGCTAGAGAAAAATTAATGACTAAGTTTGGTCTTGATGAAATTCAAAGTAATAGCATACTAGAAATGCGTTTAAGACGTTTAACAGGCTTAGAAAGAGATAAGATAGAAAACGAATTAAATAATTTATTAAAAGAAATCGAAGAGTTAAGATCTATCTTAGCATCAGAACAAAAAGTACTTGATATCATTAAAGAAGAAATGCTTGAAATCAAGAAAAAATACGCTGATGAAAGAAGAACTTCTATTGATATGACTGCTATTGATTTCATCGAAGATGAGTCATTAATTCCAGTTGAAGATATAGTTGTTGCATTAACTCATAAAGGTTATGTTAAGAGAATGGCTAGAGATACTTATAAACTACAAAACAAAGGTGGAGTAGGAATAAAAGGTATGTCTACTAATGAAGAAGATTTTGTTGAAATTCTTAAATCTGGTAAGACTCATGACCATGTTATGTTCTTTACTAATAAAGGTAAAGTATATAGATTAAAAGGTTATGAAATTCCAGAATTTTCAAGACAATCTAAAGGATTACCAATAATTAATTTATTACCAATTGAAAAAGATGAAAAAGTAAATAGTATCTTATTAGATAACGGTAGTGAAGATAATAAATATTTAGTAGTAGCAACAAAGAACGGTTTGGTAAAACGAACAAATGTATCGGAATTTGAAAACATTAGAAAGAATGGTAAGATAGCTGTTACATTAAAAGAAGATGATGAAGTATTATCTGTTCACTTTACTTCTGGTAATGATGATATAGTAATCGCTGCTAATAATGGTAGAATGATTAGATTTAATGAAAATGAAATAAGAGTAATGGGAAGAACTGCAACAGGAGTTAAAGGTATTGAATTAATAGAAGATTGTTACTGTGTTGGCTGTGAAATTGCAAGAGAAGGTCAAGAAGTTCTAGTTGTAACTGAAAAAGGTTATGGTAAACGCACCAGTATTAATGAATACAGATTAACTCATAGAGGTAGCAAAGGTGTAAAAACACTAAATATTACTGAAAAGAATGGTACATTAGTAGCATTTAGAACAATAACTGATGATAAAGATATAATGATAATTACTGATCAAGGTATTGTTATAAGAATTTCTGCTGATAAAGTATCAAGAATGAGCAGAGTTACTCAAGGTGTTAGATTAATGAACTTAAGAGAAGGACAAAAAGTATCTACTGTATCAGTTGTTGAAAAAGAAGATGAAGAAGAAAATGAAATAGAAGGTTCTGAATCTTTGGCAGAAGTAACAGAAACAAAAGAAGAGGCTAGTGAATAGTCTCTTTTTTATGTTCCACGTGGAACATAAGCAAAAATACAAAAAGTGTCGTAATGTTCCACGTGAAACATAGCTAATAATACTTGATTAATTTTGAATAATATAATAAAATGTTCTTGCACAACGGAAATGTTAGAACCAGGTCAGGACCGAGAGGTAGCAGCCTTAATAGCCTCTTTTCGTGTGTGCTTTTTATTTTATAAGAATAATGTTCCACGTGAAACATAAGTAAAAAAAGTATCGCAATGTTCCACGTGAAACATAGATGGAATTTTAAAAGGAACTTATGTTCCACGTGAAACATTGGTTTAAAATAGATAAAATATTGTAATGTTCCACGTGAAACATAGAGTAGTGGTATCTAATATGAATGAAAAATTTATGGAATTGGCTATTAAACAAGCGAAAAAAGCTTATAAAAAAGGCGAAGTGCCAGTTGGTGCAGTCATCGTTAAAGATGGAAAAATTATTTCTAAAGCTTATAACTTAGTAGAAAAAAAGAAAAATGCTACATTACATGCAGAAATTATAGCTATTTCAAAAGCTTCTAAAAAATTAAAAAATTGGCGTCTAATAGATTGTGAAATGTATGTCACATTAGAACCTTGCTCAATGTGCATGTCAGCAATTGAATTAAGCAGAATTAAAAAAGTATATTTTTTAGTAAAAAAGGATAAAGAAATTCATCTAAAAAAAGATAAATGTAATTGTATGGAATATAAAAATAGTGAATATTTAAATTTAATACAAAGTTTTTTTAAAAATAAGAGATAAGATAATGTTCCACGTGGAACATAGTAAAAATATAACTATTATTATATGCAATGTTTCACGTGAAACATTGTTTTTTAGTTTAAAATTATTACTTAAAATGTTATAATATAACACAGAGGTGAGCATATGGCATATCAAACATTATATAGGAAATATAGACCAAAAACATTTGAACTGGTGTTTGGTCAAGATACAATTGTTAGAACACTTAAAAATGTTATAAAAAACGAAAAGTTAAGTCATGCATATTTGTTCACTGGACCAAGAGGTACTGGTAAGACTAGTAGTGCTAAACTTTTTGCAAAAGCAATAAATTGTTTAAACAATAAAGATGGAGATGCATGTAATGAATGTGAAAATTGCAAATCATTTAATGAAAATAGTAATCCAGATATAATAGAAATAGATGCGGCTTCGAATAATGGTGTAGATGAAATAAGAGAAATAAAAAACAAGGTTAATTTAGTCCCATCTATGTCTAAATATAAAGTATATATAATAGATGAGGTACATATGCTTTCAATAGGGGCGTTTAATGCATTATTGAAAACCCTTGAGGAGCCACCTGAATATATAATCTTTATTTTAGCAACTACAGAACCTCAAAAACTACCAGCAACTATTATTTCTAGATGTCAAAGATTTGATTTTAAGAGTATTTCACACGATAAAATGAAAGATTGCTTACAAAATATAATAAATAAAGAAAATATTAGCATTGAAGATGAAGCTCTAGAAGGAATTATAAGCAATTCGAAGGGTGGAATGCGCGATGCAATTGGTTTGTTAGATCAATCTTCGGCATTTAGTGACGATAAAG
>CAJTXC010000006.1:0-20811 GCA_910580135.1 uncultured Bacilli bacterium
TATGTGAAAAATTAATTAATTATATCAGAAAGGGTATCTTATATAAAAAAGGACTAAACTCAAATGATATGACTGAAACGGATAAAGAAATATTTGATAATATGATTGATAATAAATTATATATAATTATTGATATATTATCAGAAACTTTAACTAAATTAGTTAATAATTATCAAAAAGAACTAATTTTTGAAGTGCAATTAATCCGATTAATTGATAAGCTTGCTAGTTTGAGTAATTCTTTTAATAATGTTTCACGTGAAACATCTACTAAAAATGAAAAGAATATTTCTGAAGTGAAAAAAGATAATGTTCCACGTGAAACATTAGAAAATAACGTAGAAATTAGTGTTTCGAACGATGTTCCACGTGAAACATATGATAGTAATATTAATGAAAATGAAGATTTGGTAGAAGAAATAAAGAAAATTAGAATAAACAATATATTAAAAGAAGCTACAAAACAAGACATGAATTTTTTGGTTGATTTATGGTCCAACATAAACGACTATCTAATTGATGAAAAATATAAGATAGCAGCAGGTATATTGGTTAATTCAAAACCTGTCGCAGCAGCTAAAAGAGGAATAATAATTACACTACCTTTAGAATCTACTGTTAATAGGATTGAGAAAGAATATGATAACAGTAAAGAATTATTAAAAGAAATATATAATGAAAATTATAAAATAGTATATATTTCAGAAGATTATTGGAAGAAAGAAAGGCCTATATACGTAGAGAAAGCAAGAAATAATCAATTAGAAATAATAGATGAAACAGAAGCTTTAAATAAATTAAAAGAAAAGAATAACAAAAATTCAGTAAATGAATTTAACGAATTAATTGAAATGGAGGAAATTTAATATGAACTTACAAGCTTTAATGAAACAAGCACAATCAATGCAAAAAAATATAATGGATTCAAAGGCAAAAATAGAAGCGATGACCTTTGTTGGAGAATCAGAATTAGTAGAAGTTACAATGAGTGGAAAAAAAGAAGTAATTAGCGTAAAAATAAAATCTACAGATTTAGATAAAGATGATATAGAAATACTTGAAGATATGATTGTAATTGCAACAAATGACGCAATTCGTAAAATAAATAAAGAAATAGAAGATAAAATGGGAAGTCAAGCAGGTGCATTAGGAAGCTTCCTATAATAGGAGTATGAAATGAATTATCCACGAAGTTTTCAAGATTTAATAGATTGTTTTAAGTTGTTACCGGGGGTTGGTACTAAGACAGCAGAAAGATATGCATTTTCTATGTTTAACTTGGATGAAGAAAAAATTAAGGACTTTTGCGAATCAGTAGCGGATATTAAGAAAAATATAACAACTTGTCCAAATTGTGGATGTATGTCTGATAAAAACAAATGTTCGATATGTGGTGATGAGAGCAGAAATAGTGAAATAATTTGTGTAGTAGAAAGTCAAAAAAACGTATTTATTTTTGAAAAATTAGGGGTTTTTAGGACAAAATATCATGTTTTAGGAGGCCTTATATCTCCAATGGACGGAATAAATCCAGAAGATTTATCTATAAGTAAACTAATAGAAAGAATAAAAGAAGAAAATATAAAAGAGATTATATTAGCTTTAAGACCTGGAATTGAGGGAAATACAACATCATTATATATTAGAAGATTACTAGAAAGTAAGGATGTAAAAGTTACACAAATAGCACAAGGTGTTCCAATGGGAGCAGATATGGAATATTTGGATAATTTAACACTAGAAATGGCGTTAGAAAACAGAAGCGAAGTATCATAAATTTAATAAAAAGAACATATTTTCTATTAGAGGTGAAAATATGTTTAAAATCATACTAAAAGTTGTAAAAAAAATAGTAATAGGAATGATATTACTTTTCGGTTATAATACGTTTTTATCATCATTAAATCTTATGATACCAATAAACGTTATAACAATAGTAATAGCAAGTTTATTTGATGTACCTGGAATTATTGGATTAGCAATATTTTTACTTTTGAATTACTAAACGAGGTGGTAGTACATGAACGAAATTTTTATTAAGAATCAACCAGTATTAAGTAAAATACTAAACAAAATAAAAAATACTGATAACAATGTTCAAGCATATATTTTATCGGGTGATTCTAAAGAAAAATTAAGAGATTATGCCATTATGTTTAGTAAAATTCTAATTTGTCCTAATAAATATGAAGAAAATTGTGAAAAATGCAATATATGTATGCGAATAGATAATAATTCTTTTGGTGAATTAAAAATAATTAATCCTGTTAATAAAGTAATAAAAAAAGAAACTATACTAGAACTTAGAAATTCCTTTAATACGGAAAGTATTGAAGGGAGAAATGGAGTATACATAATAAATGATGTAGAAACTTTGAATGTTGCGGCTGCAAATGCTATATTAAAATTTCTTGAAGAACCAGATGGTAATTTTGTAGCTATTTTTACTACAACTAATATAGATAGTGTAATCAAAACCATATCATCAAGATGCCAAATTATAAAAATAAATAATTGTAAAACTAAGTATGGATTAGAATTTGTAAGCGAAATAAGCGGTCTAGAAGAAGAAAAAATATATGAAGTGGTAGACTTTACGAAGTTAATTGAAAAGAGTAAAATCAAGGCTATTTCTACCGTTAAAAACGATTTTATGAGTTTGTTTGAAACAAAAAAATCTTTATCTTCTGCCCTTAATGTAATGTTACTTTACTATAAAGATATGTTAAACTTTAAAATAAAAGATAAATGTCTTTATTTTGAAAAAAACGATATAAAATCACTTGCTACCATTCAAAGTGAGGATGTAATTTCAAGAAAAATATCATTTATTTTAGAAAATATAGCAAAATTAGAGTACAATGTTAATGTGTTGTTATTTATGGACAACCTAATTATCGGAATAGGGGAAATAGAAAATGATTAAGGTAGTAGGAATTAATTTTTTAAATGCAAATAGAATCTATTATTTTTCACCAGGGAAAACAAAGGTTAAAAATGGTGATTTTGTAATAGTTGAAACTGAACGTGGAACTCAGTTTGGTAAAGCGGTAACTGATGTTTTAGACATGCCAAAAGAAAAGGTTTTTTTACCGCTTAAAGATATTATCAGAGTAGCTAATGAAAATGATGTAAAGACTAATAAGAAAAACGCAAAAGATGCTGAAAAGGCTTTAGAATATGCAAAAGAGTTAGTAGTTAAATCTAATTTAGAAATGAAATTATTCGAAGCTTCCTATACCTTTGATAGAAAAAAATTAATATTTAAGTTTATTGCGGATGATCGTGTTGATTTTAGAGAATTAGCAAAGCTTTTAGCGGCTAAATATAAAACAAGAATAGAGTTAAGACAAATAGGTGTACGTGATAAGGCTAAAGAAATAGGTGGTCTAGGCCCTTGTGGAAGACCATTATGCTGTTCTTCTTTTCTAACTAATTTTAATAGTGTTTCTATTAATATGGCTAAAAATCAAGGTATCGCACTTAATCCTACTAAAATTAACGGATCTTGTGGAAGACTTTTATGTTGTTTGGGATACGAAGATGAAATATATACCAAATACAAAAAGAACTTTCCAAAAATGGGTGAGTTTGTAGAAGTAGACGGAAAAAACGGAAGAGTATGTGAACTTAATGTTTTAAATGGAAATTATAAAGTAAGAACATCAGATAACGAAGAAATAGTAGTGATGGTAGATAAAAATGGAAGTAATTAATGATTTATTAAACTACAATAATTTAAAAATAGTTCAAAATTCTGATTGGTTTAACTTTTCAATAGATTCTGTTCTTTTAGCAAACTTTGTTAAGGTTAATAATAAGCAAAAAATAATTGATTTTTGTACTGGTAATGCTCCCATACCACTATTTTTAAGTATCAAAACTAAAAGTAAAATATTAGGTGTTGAACTTCAAAAAGAAGTATATGATCTAGCAGTAAAAAGCGTTAAATTAAATGCTTTAGAGAATCAAATAGAAATAATGAATGAAGATGTTAAAAACATTTCTAATATCTTTGAAACAGATACCTTTGATTTAATAACGTGTAACCCGCCTTATTTTAAGATTTCGGATTCAGCTAATATAAATAGTGAAAAAGTTAAAGCAATAGCAAGACACGAAATTCATCTTAACTTAGATGATATTTTTACGTGTGCTAAAAAGATACTAAAAAATAATGGTAGAATAGTAATGGTGCATAGAACAGACAGATTAATTGATATAATAACTACAATGAAAAATAACAATATTGAACCAAAGAGGATACAATTTGTTTATCCATTTATGGATTCTGATTCAAACTTAGTGCTAGTTGAAGGATCAAAAAATGGTAAATGTGGTTTAATAGTAGAAAAAAACATAGTAGTACATAACTCTAATGGTAGTTATACAGACTATATTAATGATATATTTAACGGAGGAAAATAATGAAGATAAAGTTAGTTGTTGGATTAGGTAATCCTGGAAAAGAATACAGTAACACAAGACATAATATGGGGTTTATGGTAATGGATGAAATAGCTAATAGATTAGAAGTATTTAAATGGAAAGAAAGAGATGGAGCATTATATTTTGATTGTTACTTGGATTTTGCTCATGTAATTTTTATGAAACCTCAAAAATTCATTAATTTATCTGGTGATGTAATCATGAATTTTGTTAAATATTTAGATATAAAAACAGAAGATATTTTAATTGTAAGTGATGATTTAGATTTACCAGTTGGTAGTATAAAACTAAAGGAAAAAGGTTCATCTGGTGGTCATAATGGTTTGAAAAACATAGAAGAAAGACTTGGTACTTCTGAATATAGAAGAATTAAAATAGGAATTTCTAATAACAAGCAAATGGATACTAAAGACTATGTTTTGGGAAAACTAGGATTAACTGAAAAACGACATTTAAAAACTGTTATAGATAGGGCAGCAGATGCGGTTTTAGAATCTTTACACACACCTTTTCCTGAATTAATGTGTAAGTATAATACTAGAATAAAAAATTAGAAACTAGGTGATAAAATGTTATTTACCACTTTTGAAAATAAAATTATAGGTAGTAATAAACCAGTAGATGTTATAGGTTTAAATAAAAAAGTCCAAGCAGCTTATGTTTGGAATCTTTTTGATGTCACAAAAGAAAATATAGTATTTGTTACTAATACATTATATGAAGCTAATAACCTATATAAATCTCTTTGTTTTAATAATTCAAATGATGTTCTTTTATTTCCGATGGATGATTTTATAGTTAGTGAAGCCCTTGCATCTTCTCCAGATTTAATGTCTAAAAGAATAGAAACCTTAAATGAATTATCAATTAGTGAAGATAAAAAAATAATCGTAACTAACTTAATGGGATATTTAAGATTTTTACCTACAAAAGTCTTATGGAAGTCTTTAAATATAACATTAAAAGTAGATACTACAATATCTCGTGAAGATCTAATAAAAAAACTTTCTTTAATGGGTTATGAAAAAGAAAGTTTAGTTACTAAAACAGGTGAATTTGCAAACCGTGGTTATATATTAGATATATTTCCTTATGGATATGATAATCCAATAAGAATAGAGTTTTTTGATGATGAAATAGAAAGTATTAGGACGTTTGATGCACAAACTCAGTTATCCACAGGAAAACAAGAAGATGTTAATATAATGCCATTTACTGAATTTGTAAATGAAAAAGAATTAGAAGATATTCCAAGTAGACAAAGTTTGCTTCCTAGAGTAGTTAATGAAGTATCTTGTTTATCAGATTATATATCCTCAAAAATAACTGTTTTTGCAGACTTAGAACAAATTAATATTGCATACGAAAGAACATTAAAGGAAGTAATCGAATTTAAAGAAACTGATGAGTTTGATATTCCAAATTATATGCATGACTTAAATGATATGATTCCAGAAAAATACGTAAATATTTTATCGGTTGATAACTTAAATAATAGTAAAAATACTGTGGAAAAGTATCATTCTTTAGAAATAGAAAAGTTTAATGGTAACTACGATAAGATAAATCACTTCTTACTTAGTATGTTTAATCAGGGAAAAACTATTATTGTATGTTTAAATGATAAACATATGATTTCTGATTTTATTGGTAAATCAAGTATAAGTACAGTAATTAATGATGAAAATGAGCTGAGAAAAGACGTAATAAATATTGTTAATCAAGATATACCTAACGGATTTGTAATAAATGACATGGTGTTTATCTCTAAAAGTGAGCTATACAAATCAAATAGTATAATAAATTATAGAAGTAAATTTAGATATGGATCTAAGATAAGAGATATTAATAAACTAAAGGTAGGTGATTATGTAGTTCATTCATCTCATGGGATTGCAAGGTATTTAGGAATAGTTACTTTAACCGTTAAAGGTATGAAAAAAGATTATCTGCATTTAGCATATAAAGACTCTGATAAATTATATATTCCTGTGGAAAAAATAGAGTATATTAGTAAGTATTCTTCTAACGAAGGAGCTAAACCAAAGTTAAATAAACTAGGTGGTACTGATTGGGCAAAACAAAAAGCCAGAGTAAAAGGTAAAGTTAAGGATATTGCTAAAGAACTTTTAGAAACTTCTGCAAAAAGAAAATTAGTACCAGGATTTGCCTTTTTTGCAGATGATGAAGACCAAGTTATATTTGAGAATAATTTTGGTTATGAAGAAACTGCAGATCAGTTAAAGGCTATAAGAGAAATAAAAGAAGACATGGAGCAACCATTTCCAATGGATAGATTATTATGTGGTGATGTTGGTTATGGTAAAACAGAAGTTGCTTTTAGAGCAATCTTTAAAGCAATAAAATCAGGTAAACAAGTAGCATTTTTATGTCCTACAACCATTTTATCTAAGCAACATTATAATAATGCAATAGATAGATTTAGTGGTTTTGGAATCAATATTGAAGTCTTAAATAGGTTTGTAACACCTAAGAAAAAAGAAGCAGTTTTAGAAAATTTAAAAAATGGTAAAATTGATTTAATAATAGGTACTCATAGACTTTTAAGTAAGGATATTGTATATAAAGATTTAGGACTTTTAGTAATCGATGAGGAGCAAAGATTTGGTGTTACTCATAAAGAAAAAATAAAAGAATATAAGCAAAACATAGATGTTTTAACATTATCTGCAACACCGATACCTAGAACGCTTCAAATGTCACTTACTGGAGTTCGTGGTTTATCTTTAATAGAAACACCGCCAGCTTTTAGATATCCTATTCAGACGTATGTTTTAAGGGAAAATGATCAAGTTATTAAAGATGCAATATATAAAGAATTATCACGTGATGGACAAGTATTTCTACTTTATAATAACGTTGCTAAATTAGAAGATCAAATGATTAAAGTAAAAAAATTAGTGCCAGAAGCAAGAATTACGTACATTCATGGTCAAATGAATAAAGATCAAATCGAAAAGACGATGGAAAGCTTTGTTAATAATGAATATGATGTTTTGATTTGTACCACGATAATTGAAACTGGTATAGATATTGAAAATGCAAATACTCTAATAGTTTTAGATGCAGATCATTTTGGTCTTAGTCAGCTATATCAGATAAGAGGTAGAATAGGTCGCGGGAAACAAATTGCATATGCATATTTAATGTATAACAAGACAAAAGAATTAAATGATATAGCAGTAAAAAGATTAGATGCAATAAAAGAGTTTACTGAGCTTGGTAGTGGTTATGCACTTGCTGTACGAGATCTTTCAATTCGTGGAGCGGGGGATATTTTAGGAGCAGAACAATCTGGTTTTATTGATACTATTGGTTATGATATGTACCTTCGAATTTTAAATGAAGAAGTTGAAAGATTAAAAGGTAACTTGCCAGAAGAGGAAGAAGAACTAATAGATGAAAAACCATTTATAACAGTTGCAACACATATTAGTGATAAGTATGCTAAAAGTGAGGATTTAAAAATAGAAATCCATAAAAAAATTAACATGATTGATAATTATGATTCATTTATCAAAGTAAAAGAAGAATTAACTGACCGATTTGGATCATTAGATGAAGATATAATTATTTATATGTTAGAAGAGTTATTCCAAGTAAATGCTAAGAAAAAAGGCGTATTTAAAGTAGAGCAAACACCTAATAATGTAACCGTATTCTTTAATAGTAAAGCTTCAAGTATTCAAGATGGGGCAGAACTTTTATCAGCCTTATTTAATATAAATAGAGATTTTGAAATTAAATATTTAAATAATATATTAAGAGTTTCATTACCTATTAAAAATTTAGATAAACATTTTCTTTATTATTTAATAAAAATGCTTGATGTATTTGAATAAAATAAAGTTTTTTATACATTCTAAAAAAGAAGGGAAGAATTGTATGAAAACAACAGGAATAACTAGAAGAATAGATGAATTAGGAAGAATAGTAATTCCTAAGGAAATAAGAAAAAACATGCATTTAAAAACGGGGGAATTATTAGAAATATTTTTAAATGATGGAGAAACAATAACATTAAGAAAACATTCAATAATTGATAAAAAAGATGAATTTTTAATTAAGTATGTCAAGGCATTAGCAGATAAATTAAAGGCTAACGTATATATTACTAACTTAAGTGATGTCGCTTTTTCTAGCAATGAGGAAATAATCGGCGAAAAAATAAGTAGTGAGCTTGAAGACTTGTTATCAAATAATACAAGATTTAATAATTTAGACACTATAAGTTTAACTGCTAAAAAAGTAATTAGTAAACCTTTTTATGTTTATCAACTAAGTCCTAATGGTGACTTATCAGGTTTGCTTATAATAGAATATAAAAATAATGAAGAAGGAAAAAATGAAGAATTGATAAAGTTTTCCACAGCATTCCTAGAAGAATATTTTGAAAATAATTAATTATATGTAAAATTTTTGTCTAATTTTGAAATTAATTGTCTTTATTATTTACTAGCCAAATTATATGTGTTATATTTTTAACGTTGTATCAAGTAGTATCCGTTGTAAAAACCAAATGGAAAGGAAGATCTTTTGATGCACCGTAGCGAATTAATGGGTAAGAGAAGAGACTTGGTTATTAAACTTTTGTTTTTTGCCTTATTATTAGTATTTTCGGTAATGATGTACTTAGAAAGTCGTATGGTAATAGACATTGCTTATTTTATTATAGTATCAGTATTATTTATAAAATTTTTAAGTGTTAAATTATACCAGTAGTATGGTATAATTTTTTTGGTGATTAAAATGATTATAGATTCTCATTGCCATTTGTTATCAACGGAGTATGAGGATGTTGATAAAGAAATAAAAGAAGCGATAGCTTCCGGCGTTAGTAGAATAATTATTAATGGGTATGATGTTTTAAGTAGTATGGAGGCAGTAGCATTATCAAAAAAATATGATGAAGTTTATGCTGCGGTAGGAATAGGGCCTGAAAACATAGATAATGTAACAGAAAGTGATATAGAAAAGATAAAAGGACTAACCTCTAACAAGAAAGTAGTTGCAATAGGAGAAATAGGTTTAGATTATTATTGGACTAAAGAAAAGAAAGATGATCAAATAAAAATATTTAAAAGTATGCTTACTATAGCAAAAGAAAGGAATCTACCAGTTATAGTTCATAGTAGAGAGTCGATAAAAGATATTTATAATTTACTTATAAATTATAATGTAACAGGTATTCTTCATTGTTACTCTGGAAGTCTTGAAATGGCCAAGGAATTTGTAAAGAAAGGTTTTTTAATAGGTATAGGTGGTGTTGTAACATTTAAGAATGCTACTAAGTTAAAAGAGGTAGTAAAAAGCATATCACTTGATTATATAACGCTTGAAACGGATAGTCCATATCTTACTCCTGAACCATTTAGGGGAAAGGTAAATAATCCTTCTAAACTATCATATATTATAAAGGAGATAGCTAAATTAAAAGGCATAAAAGAAGAAGATGTAATCAATAAAACGGCTAATAATGTAATGGCCAAATTTGACTTATAGGCTCATATATGGTATTATTAAATACGAACCCGATTAATGGGTGAGAGGTGAAAAAGTGAAACATTTTAATAGAAAGATTAAAGGTGCTTTACTAATATTATTTATATGTTTAGTAGCATTTATTGGTTTTTCAAAGGCCGGAATACTATTTTCTGATAGTGGCAAAGATATTATAACGGTTTCAACAACGAAAAAAACGTTTGATCCAAATAACTATGTAGTATCTTCGTTAGAAGTTACAAAACAAAGCGAAGTAACAACTACCGAAACTACTACAACAGTTACTACTACAAAAACTAAGGTAACGACTACAGTACAAACAACCACAGCGTTAGTAAGTAGTTGGAGCGGTGACGTGCTTTCTAAAAGCAAAGGTGTAGTTTATGGACCATCAGGGAAAGAATCTTATTATAATTTAAATATGACAAGTGTTGTTAGCGCAATGAGAAAGGCTGGTTATTCAGAAGCAGAATACCCATACTGGATTCGTGAAGACGGTGTTAAAATGCTGGGCCAATATGTTATGGTAGCAGCAAATTATGAAATTCGTCCAAAAGGAACAATAATAGAAAGTTCACTTGGATATGCAATAGTTTGCGATACTGGAGGATTTGTTAAAAATAATCCAACTCAAATTGATGTTGCAGTTAGCTGGAGATAATTTTAATATTGTGTTAAAATAAAAACAAATAAAACATTTTATTTGTTTTTTTAATATGTGAGGTAATTATGAATATAAAAGAAATATTAAATGAAAATAATTTTGTTTTTAAAAAGAAGTTTGGTCAAAACTTTTTGCTAGATCAGAACATATTAAACAATATAACTTCTTTAGGTGATATCACAAAGAATACTCTTGTTATAGAAATAGGAGTAGGTGCAGCTGCTTTAACACGAAAACTAAGCGAAAAGGCAGGTGTAGTTTTAGCATATGAAATAGATACCACCTTAAAAGAACCTTTATCTGAAATATTAGAGGGATATAATAACATTAATATAATTTATGATGATTTCTTAAACAGGAATATAAAAGAAGATTTAAAAAATTATAAATATAGTGAAATTATGGTTGTAGCAAACTTACCTTATTATATAACTACACCTATAATAACTAAGTTTATTGATGAAGAAATAGATGTAGAAAACATAATAGTTATGGTTCAAAACGAAGTTGCTGATAGATTCTCAGCAAAACCAGGGTCTAAGTCTTATAACTCATTAACCATATTTTTAAATTACCATTTTGACATTAGGAAAGCTTTTGTAGTTTCAAGAAACGTATTTTATCCTAAACCTAACGTGGATTCAGCGGTAGTAGTTTTTAAGAAAAAGAGTAATAAAATTAAGTTAAATAATAAAGAACTTTTCTTTAAGTTAGTTAAAGATGCCTTTGTTCAAAAAAGAAAGACATTAAAAAATAATTTAAAAAATTATGATTTAAATAAAATAAATGAGGTTTTAAAGGAACATAATAAAGATATAAATATTAGAGCAGAAAATATAACAATAGAAGAATTTGCAGAGATATCTAATAGTTTAAATTAAAACATACAAGATGTATTATTGACTAGAAAACTTGTGTATGATATCATTTTTATTGTAAAAAAGTAGAATGGAGTTGATAATAATGGAAAAAGAAAGAAGAATAAAAGTACTTAGTTTAGTAGCGTTGATAGTAGCAGTATTAGGACTAACAATAGCATTTGCAGCATTATCACAAACATTGACAATAAATGGTAGAGCAAGCATGGGATCGTCCCAATGGGATGTTCACTTTGAAAACTTAAGTAATGCAAATATTACAGGAGATGCAACGGAGGTATCAAAACCACAAATAACGGATGGTGGTATAACAGTAAATAACATGAACGTATCCCTTGTAAAACCAAAAGATAAAGTGGAATATACGGTAGAAATAGTAAATGATGGAAGTATAACCGCTAAAGTAGAAAAAATACAGATGACTGAGTTAACCGAAGAACAATCTAAGTATTTAGAATTCTATGCAACATACTCAGATGGAAGAAGCGTATCAGAAAGTGATATATTAGAACCTAACCAAAGAGAAGTAGTAAAAATAGTAATAGGTTTTAAAGAAGATCTAACAGCAGAAGACTTGCCAAAAGAAACTACTACGATAGATTTAAGTTTGACAATAGATTATGTACAAAGTGATGATAAAGAAGAAGGTGATATACCTACAACGACAACTCCAGTGAGTAAAACTTATGAAGTAGGAGATGAAATAGCATTAGGTGATGAACACTTCTATGTAATAAGTGATAATGGAAATACTGTATCAGCACTTGCTAAGAATCGCTTAAATTTAGAAAATGTTCCAGTTCAAGTTGAATCCAATAATAACTATGAATATAATATTGCTTTTACTAATTCAGAATTTGCTTATTACTGGAATGCAGGAAACGATAACTTGTTTGAAGAATATGGAACTAGCTTTCCTGCTTACGTATATAATGCAAAGTCAAATTTGTATCCATATATACAAAATTATCAAGCATATTTAGTAAGTTTAGGATATAAAAGTGCGCAAGCTACGTTGATGAGTTATGAACAAGCTGAAAGTATAGGCTGTAGACCTAGCATAGCTAATAATACATGTAAATCAATTATAGGATTAGGAGCTTATTGGTTAGGTTCTGCATCAAGTGGTGATAAAGTATGGTATACTGATGGAGATGGACTTTATTCAATTGTTGCAAGCCAAGAATATGGTCTTCATTTAAAACCATTTATAACAATATCTAAATCCGAATTATAGTATTTAATAAAGGTAAACATGAATGTTTGCCTTTTTTTTGCATATATTTATCTAGGTGATGATAATGTTTAAGGTAGGAGATTTAGTAACTAGAATATCACATTCTAATGACGTGATATTTAAGATAGTAAAAATAGAAGAAGGTATTGCTAATTTAAAAGGAATAAATGTAAGATTGTGTGCAGATAGTGATGTTAATGATTTGGTATTAGTTACATCTAAAGATAATAATGAGGATAGAACTTTTTATGAAAAACTAGAAAAAATAAGAAACTTCGAAAGAAGTGATTATTTTTATATACCAGGAAAAATTCTTCATATTGATGGGGACAGGGATTATTTAGAGAGGTGTCTTGATTTTTATAAAAAAGCTAACGTATTAGCTTTTGGCGTATATTCTGACGAAAAAGAAATGGCGATAAACATAGAAAAGTATTTGGAAGATATAAATCCAGATATAGTTGTTATAACAGGTCATGATTCACTTGCAAAACAAAATTCCAAGTATTTTGCAGATGCTGTAAAAGTATGTCGTAAATATCAAAGGGACTATGATAAGTTAATAATTATTGCTGGTGCTTGTCAATCAGAATACGATAAACTTATTAAATCTGGTGCCAATTTTGCATCAAGTCCTAAGAAGATTAATATCCATGCTCTTGATCCTGCGATAATAGCACTATCACTTAGTTTATGTGATAAAAATAAAGAGATAAATTTACTAGAATTGTTAGAAAAAACAAGTAATGGAAAAGATGGTATGGGTGGAGTAAATACCAGGGGAGTAATGACAACTGGTTATCCTAGGTAAAGGAGATGAATAATGTTATCTGAAATAAGAAAAAAAATAGAGGGTTTAAAAGGCAAAAAAATTAAACTTTGCGTTGATATAGGAAGAAATAAAAACGAAATTTACGAGGGTTATGTTCTTGATACATATAAAAATATTTGGACCTTTAAAACAGAAACGGACGTAAAAAGTTTTGGCTATTCTGATATATTGATAAATAGTGTTGTAATAAGTTCATGATATATGAACTTTTTTTAATATCATTTATTGATTTTTATCGTCATTTATGGTTAAATTAAGATGTATATACTAAAATGGAGGAACTATACTATGAAGGCACATTTAAATAAAATAAAAGATTGGTTAATAATTACAAGGATAAGATTATTAAATTTTATAAAGGAACATAAATATGTATCTGCCGTAATAGGTGTATTTTTAATGTCTACGATCATAGCTTTCGCAGTAAAAGCGGCTGATGATACCATTTCTAGTACGACCGGATTGATATCAGAGGTTAGTGTCACAGAAGAGGGAAAGGTCCCTAATTTTAGTAACGTAACTTATAAGGTCAATTATAAGGTAGGGGATAATGCTGATAGTAATAATATTGTAGATAAGGTAACCATTGGGTTAACTTTAAAATCAAGCAAAGATAAAAAAGATTATAAATTTATAGAGTGGAACAATCCAAACTTTGAGGAGATATCAACAAATATAATTGGAGAAAATAAAATTGAAATAACAGCCTATAATGTTCCTTTCGGAGAACATTCTCAAAACTTTTCTTTAGCGGTTTTAAATGCCGAGTTAGATTCTAAAATAGAAATAGAATCAGTAACTTTAAAGGCAGGAAGTAATGGTAATGTAGTAACATTAAACGAAAACTTACCAAGCACATTAACTACTTATACAGAAAAAATTGAAACATTAACGGTTATTGCTAAGCCAGGTATTGCAACAAAGAACTTAGATGCGCCTGGAAGAAATGCAAAATTTGGTTTGTTGTTAGGTTTTTATTCAGACGATAACACTAATGATTTAAAGGGTAAGTATATTAGTCCCACGGTACAAATATCCATGAGTGCTAGTGAAGTTACAGGTGGGGTAACCAAGTTTTTAAACATTTCTAATAAAGAAGAGGATTTTGGGGTTTATGATACTGATATATCTAAGAACCATTATTTTAATGATTTACCAGTATTAGCTTCATCAGGTAAGATTACTTCACTCGCTGCTGCAGAAATAAATGAAGAAGAGGAAAATCCATCGTATAATTCAGCACCTAGTCTTATTTTAGCAGACAATGATAGTTTGACATTTGAGAAACATCCTTCAGGGAATAACGATACCGAGATTAAAAAGAAATTAATGATAGAAGGTAAAGAAGTCGTTTGTAATAATACAAGTAAATGTGCCTTTTCTTCGAATGCGGATTTAAACGTTAACGGAACTTATAATGCAAGTTATCGCGTTACGGATTTATCTGGTAAAAATAGTACTACGTTAAAACAAAAAATAGTTGTAGTTGATCCTCAAGATAAAACTGGATTATATGCTTTAAAAGGAGCTAAAACAACGTATATAACAGATAGAAATAATTTTACGGATTTAGGTTTAGATAAAATAAAAACTGATAATTCATTATATACAGGACATATAACTAGTGTATTTTATTATCCTAAAGAGGATAGCTCAATTAAATCAAGAACCCTTACGGGTGCAGATTTAAGTCCTTCTAATGAATACATTCAGGAATACGTGATAAATAATCCAGCAGCCGAAGATCCAAGTATTCCAGTTACAACAATAAAGAGAAACATAGTTGTTATAAATAAATCAATTACTAGCGATCAACTAAAAGCAAGTCAAAAAAGTACAACCGGATTACTTAACGAATATAAAGAAAATGGTTTATATTTAAACGAAGAAAAAATAGATTGTACCAGTGCTAACGCATGTAGTACCAACGCTAAGGACGTATTAACTAGCGAGGGAGAACATGAAGTAACTTATACAATTAGTAATGATAAAAATGATGTAGTTGTTACTAAAATTGTAAAAGTAGAGCAAAATTATTATGCTTTGAACATAGAAGGTTTAGGAATCTCAAATGCACTTGAAAAAATGATGATTAATAACAAAACATTCTTTGCAATCGGTTCTTATTATGTAACGGTTCCAACTGAATCAGAAGAGTCAACCATTAACTTTAGTGCTTTTGCTTCTGGACAGGAAGAGATTTCTTCAGTAACCTTAGAAAATAAGAAAGTATCAAACGGAACTAATAGCTTGACTAATGATTTATACGTTAACGAAGACGTAAGATTAGTAAAAGTAGATAGCAATGATAAAAATGGTTTAAACGGTAATTACTACACCGCAGCAATGGGAGAAAAAGTAATTGTAGATACCAAGTTTAGCTACGGTGCAGACGCTGATAATAGCATAAAAGATTTATCCCTTATGTTAGAGGTTAATGAAAACTTACTTCCAACTTCATATAGTGAGGATGTAATAACATCATCAGAATATTATGGTATAAACCTTTCTAAGTTTGGAGAAGCTTTATCAGATGAGATAAATTCAGAAATAAAATATTGTACTGATGTAAATACATGTAACATTAATCCAGAAGAATATGATGTGTCAAAGCAAAACGTTAAATATATAAAAATACTTATCAAAAATAATATAATGCCGGGAACGGAAGTTAACGTAAAAACAGCTTATATTGTAAAAACATATACTGATAAAGAAGATTTATCAAACACGAGTATAAACAATAAAGCAATCGTTACTTTTGGAACAATCAAACTAGAAGAATCTTCACTTAGTGCCTACGTTACTCCTTATAAATTAAGAAGTAGTATTTTCGCAGGATTAAACGATAACTTAAGCGCCGGTGAAATATTCTTAGATGTATCTAAAAACAATAATTATACAATGTATGCAACAACTAATATTACAGCACCAGCAATGATGTTAAATACTAATATATTTGGTTATAATAACATTACGAACGTTCCAGTTACATTTACCCTTCCAAGGGGAGTAAACTACGTTTATAATCCTAATTATATTATGCAACCGACCGTTAAGCGTAATGGTGATGGAACAACAACTATATCTTATAATTATAGGGGAGCAGAACCAAATGGTTATATGGAGCCAATTTACTTTGATTTTAACGTTGATGTTGCAACAAATCATGGTACTGAGCTTATTATAGAAGAAAAAATAGGAAATCATAGCTGGCTTGGAATAACCAATGATTTATCAAGTGCTAGCAAATATAAAACAAATTATCTTAAAATAAACGTACAAAATACTGAAAAGGTATCGTATGGACAATATACTTATTCCGAAGATAATAAGCAAATGATTTCTAACATTAGTAAAGATGGTAAGTTTATCTTTAAAACCAAACTATATAATACAAACGAAAATAATGTTACCAACGTTAACGTTTATACTTTATTACCAAACTTAGAATTAAATAAATCAAAATTCTCTGGTAATTATGATATAACCACTATGCCAAGTAATGCTTATTGTACTAATGATTTGCCTAGCGTTGTAAGCGCTAGCTTGAACAGCGTTAAATGGAAGCCATGTCAAGAATTCTTATCAAATGGAATTTATAAAGGTGTAACAGCATACCGAGTTAGTTATCAAACACTTGTTTCTGGAACATCTTCCGAATCAAGTATAACCATAAAGACATCTAAAAATAACCCAGGAGATACTTATGTTTTTGAATCATTCTTTAATTACGATGGATCGGAGTCACAAAAAATCAACTTTAAAGATTTAAGTATAGATGTTATAAGCAAGAGAATTTCTGGTATCGTATGGGAAGACTTTAACCTAGATGGCCTTATGGAAGACGATGAAAAAAGAATTGAGACAGTAACCTTAGGGTTATTTAAAGAAGGAAGTAATGAATTAGTTCAAACCACCACACCAAATAAAAAGGGAGTGTATACTTTCTCAGGTTTAGAAGAAGGCAATTACTACGTTGTTGCAGAGTTTAACACGGATAAATATGGTGTAACTGCTAGTGTATCAGATTATAATGATTTATCTAAAGTATCGGTTTTCAAATCTGAAGTTATTAAAGAAGAGTTAGATATAACCGCTGAGGGCAATGATGAGTTAGATAATGACGGTTCTGATGACGAGAACGAAGACGAAGCAGAAGAACCTGAAGAAAGTCCTGTAATTACTTTGGTAAAGACAGACGTTATAAACATTACCGTTGACACAAGGGAAGTTAAACACGTTAACCTAGGTCTTACGTTAAAGAAAAAGTTTGGTGTTAAAGTAAATAAATATATAACTAGAGCAGAAGTTACTAATGCTTTAGGAGTTGTAACAAAAAAAGATTATGGCAATACTAAACTTGCTAAGTTAGATGTTAAGGATATAAATAACTTAAAAATAAAGGTTGTTTATACAATTGAAATAGAAAATATTAAATATTATCCAGGATACGTTAAATTAGTGACAGAACAAATACCAGATGGCATGGCATTTAATAAAGATTATGAGGAAAATAAAGGATGGACGTTAAATGATGATGGACTTTTAACAAATAATACTTTAGAAAATGATTTAATTGAGGAAAATGGCAAAAGATATTTAACGATTGCACTAGATGTAACTAGAAAAGAAGCCGGATCATTTATTAATAATGTATCCGTTGATGAGTTAGAAATATTAGGAGGTACCGCTGATGAGTAAGAAGATATTTACTAGATTATTTATAACAATATTATTCGTATTTTGTTTAGCACCATCAACGGTATTTGCTGTTAGCATAACTAATAAAACAATATGGAAAGGAAGTAATAAAACATATTATACCAGAGGAATTTCTAATGCTAGAGAGACAAAGTATTTAGCTAAATTTTCAATAGGGGAAAAAAAGGTATTTTGTATAGAACCTGGTGCAGCATTCAAATCTAATACAACAATATCAGGTTATAGTGAAGGTTCAAAAACTCCTTCTTTATCTCATGGTTGGAAAGTGAAAACAGATGATTTATCAAAGGTATTATCATGCTGGAATAATAATGATAATAGTATTATTGCTACCCAAGCTCTAGTTTGGGAATTAGTTACGAATGAAAGAACAAGTATAAACGCAACTAATATATTAAAAGGTAGTTATGCTCCTAATAATATGCAAAGTAATAAAACGTCATTATATAATCATATTACCGGTGATGCTTGGGCAGAGTATAAAGCAATACTAAGATGTGCCGCTCGCTTTAACATAACACCACCATCATGGGCTACTTCTACCACAACAAAAGGAGCAAATAAGCAAGAACTTACTTCATATAATGATAATACTCAAGTGTTTTCTAGGTCTTTTTCACATGGATCTACCATAGAGCCTAATTTATTTAAGTATTATACTTTTCAAATAAATGGTAAAAAAGCTGATTGCAAAAAAGGGGCTACGGTTGATAATGTTACTTGTTCTTGTAATAATACAAAATGTACTTTTTCAACTAATAAAGAAATATCATCTTCAGAGCCAATTAGAGTAACCTTTAACTATACGTATAAAGATAATGGTTCTTATAGATTAAATACCGATGCTATAAAATATTATACTAAATCAGGATTTCAATCATTAATGACCGGCTCTAAAGTCAAAAGCTTTTATTTAAACATTTATACAGATAAAAAGCCAAAATATCAATTAAAAGTAAATAAAAAAGATACTGCTGGAAACCCTGTATCTGGAATAAAGTTCAATGTTTATAGTGATTCAAAAGCAACTAAAAAAATAGGTGAAACTACCGCGACTGATGCAAAAGGTGTTGCAACTTATAAAGAAATACCTAAAATAGGAACATATTATTTAAAAGAAGCTAATAACAAAGACGGTTTTATAACTAATAATAAAATCGTTACCGTTAAAGTAGATGCTTCCCATAAAGTTGGTACAAATAGTTATTCTTTGGCAACGTTTACTAATGACTACATGCATTTAGTGATGAATAAGAGAACAAAAGACGCAAATGGTAAAATTGTTGCCTTAAAAGGTGATTCATGTTCTGTTAAAACTTGTCCTAATGAAAATAATAGAGAAAATGGTCCAATATTTGAAATAACTAAAGCAGGTAAGAAGGTATGTGTTTCAGAAAAAACAAGTGGAAATTATAAATTAGTTTCAATTGCAAGTACTTGCCCTGATGGATCAGATAACAAAATTAAAACATGTAATGGTAAATTTGACATAGAAGGTATAACGTCTGGTACGTATACTGTAACTGAAATTGCGACGGTATGTGGTATGACACTTCCAAGTAACCCAACGAAAACAGTTACCGTAAAAGCAAATACTAAAACAACAACTATAACGATGGATAACGGAATATCTGGTGTAGTATTTAATAAGTTAAGTGAAAACGGAGACTTATTAGATGGTGGTAAATATGCTCTTCAAAAGAAAGAAAACGGTGTATATAAAGATATTTTATTAAAGAAAGTTTCCGATGGAGTTTATAATTACGCTGATAATTTAGTTGATGGTAAAGATGGTGCTACTTATATATTAGAAACATCAGAAGGTTCTATAAATGTTAACGGATTACCAGTTGGTGAATATCGTTTTGTTGAAAAACAAGCTCCAGAAGGTTATGCAGCAATAAAAGATAAAGATTCTACTGCTATATTTACTATAAGCGATAAAGCAAAAGAAGATTATTATCAAGTAAACCTTATAAATCAAAAGATAAAGACAGAAGGAAGTTATGACACAGCAGAACTTATAATAACTATTATAACTGGTAGAAAAGTATTAAATTATGTACTTATATTTGGAGGACTTATTGTTCTTTTAGTAGCATTAATAATTATTAGAAAGAAACTTAAGAAATAGCAATTCATTTGCTATTTTTCTTATTATTATGATAAAATCATTATAGAAAGTACTTGAAAAGGAGTGGTTATTAATGGAAGTAACTAAAGTTATGGTTCAAAAGGAAGAAAAAGTAGGTTCTAGGGTAAAAGGTTATGCGGTAATTGAATTAGACGGAGTTTTAAAAATTAATGGGATACGTATAATTGAAGGTAATGAAAGAATGTTTGCAGCAATGCCAAATAGAAAAGTAGGAGATGATAAATATATTGATTATGTTTATCCAGTTAATAAAGAATTAAGAGAAAAAATAGAAGCAGCAATAATTGAAGAATATAATAGGAATTAGTTATATTCTTCTTTTTTTTTAATATAATTTACAAGTAGGAT
>CAJTXC010000006.1:20821-26954 GCA_910580135.1 uncultured Bacilli bacterium
ATTTATGAATAAAGAAACTGATAAATTAGAATTATTAAGTCATAATATAAGTATTACTGAAAGACAAAACATACAAATAAGTGGAGTAACAAAGATAGATAGTTTTGATAATGAAGAGTTTTTGCTAGAAACATCTATGGGTCCTCTTGGAATAAAAGGAAAGGATCTTGAGATAATAAAGCTTGATACATATCAAGGAACTATAATGATTAAAGGGGTAATAGATGCTTTTTCATACTTTGATTCATCAAAGACCAAAAAAGAAAATTCTATGATCTCAAGGTTATTTAAATAATGAATCTAGAAGAACAGTTTAAAGTAATATTTTACTCATTTATATATGGTATGTTTTTTCTTTCTACAATTAAGGGATTAAGATATTTTAAGATTAAAAAAAATATTTATAAATTTATAATGCAATTAATATTTATGTTATTACATGTATCATTATTTTATTATTTATTATATAAAATAAACGGTGGTATTTTATCTGTTTATGTAGCTATATTTTTTGCTATTGGAATGTTTTTTTGTAAAGTACTTTACTTTAACGACAAAAAGAGTTGAAATAATTACTTTGTTCATTATATAATGATTATAATGGAGATGGTATAATGAAGGGAAGATTAACTAGAAAAGAACGTCGTAGAGTAATAATTACTTCTATTTTCTGCTTTTTTATAATTGGTTTATCTGTTATATCATCGGTAAGTAACATGGTAAAAATAGGAGAAAAAAAATCAGAAAAAAAAGAGCTAACTCAAAAGCTTGAAGAATTAAAAGACGAAGAAATAACATTATCTGATGATGTTGAAAAATTAAAAAATCCTGAATATGCTGCTAGATATGCAAGAGAAAAATACTTATATTCGAAAAATGGCGAAAAAATACTAAAGATAAATTAACAAGGAATTGTCCTTGTTTTTTGTATTTTAATATGATTTAATACTATTGGATGTGAAAAAAATGAATGTTAATGAAATAAATGCAGCTGTATTAGCATACATAGGTGACGCTATTTATGAAGTAGAAATAAGAAATTATTTAATTAATAATAAAATAAATAATGTAAATGACCTTCAAAAAAAGGCAACCAGTTATGTTAGTGCAACAGCACAAGCTAAAATATTGGAAGAATTATTAGAAAAAGAAATTTTTAGTGAAGATGAATTATATACAATTAATAGAGCAAGAAATTATAAACCTAATTCAAAGCCTAAACATGCTGATATTAAAACATATAAAAAAGCAACTGCTTTGGAAGCGTTGTTTGGGATGCTTTATATAGAACAAAAACAAGAAAGAATAAAAGAAATAATGAAAGAAATATTAAGGTGATAACATGTATGTATTTGGAAAGAATGTTGCTAAAGAACTAATAAGTAATAATAAGGAAATAAAAAAAGCTTATATATTAAATACTTTAAAAGATGATACTATAAGTAAAAACTTAACTGATATGAACGTAATGGTTAGCTATTTAACCAAGAATGAAATGGATCGTTTAGAAAAAGGTAATCACCAAGGTTATATATTAGAAATACCAGATTTTAAATATTATGATGAAAAAAAGATGTTTTCTAATCTTGAAGGTAATCCTTTTCTCATAATATTAGATCATTTAGAAGATCCCCATAATTTTGGAGCAATTATAAGAACTTGTGAGGCTGCGGGTGTAGACTATATAATAATTCCTAAAAATAGAAGTGTATCGGTTAATTCTACTGTTATGAAAACAAGTGTAGGAGCTTTAGATAACGTTAAGGTAGTAGAAGTAACTAACATTAATAACACGATAAATAAATTAAAAGAAAAAGGAGTTTGGATAGTAGGTACTGCTATGGAGAATAGTGTTCCTTATGATGAAATAGACTATAAAGGTTCAACTGCTATAATAATAGGAAACGAAGGATTTGGAATGAGCAACTTAGTGCAAAAGAATTGTGACTTTATTGCTAATATTCCTATGTATGGTAAAATAAATAGTCTTAACGCATCAGTAGCGGCAGGGATAATGATATATGAGGTAGTAAAACAACGAAAGTAGGTGTTTGTATGCCAAAGAAAAAAGATTATAATGAATATGAGGATGATTCAGAACTTTTATATTTAATTTCAGATAATAGTGATGAAGCTAATGAAGTTATATATAAAAAGTATGAACCAGTAATATCTTATTATGCAAAAAAATATAGTGTTTATGTAGAAGGTAAGGGTTTAGACTATAATGATCTATACCAAGAAGGATTAATTGGTCTTATTGGAGCAATTGATGCTTTTAAAGAAAAGAAAGATATTAAGTTTTCTACTTTTGCATTCTTATGTATAAAAAGAAAAATGATTACGGCTGTTAAGAAAGCAAACAGAAAAAAACATAGTATATTAAATGAATCATACTCGTTAGATTATAAACAAGAAGATGATGACGTAAGAGGATTTGATAACGTTGTGTCACTTAATGATGGTGGCTTAGAAGACTTATTGGTTAGTAGGGAGGATAATGAGTATTTTAATAAACGTTTAGATGAAGAGTTAACTGATTTTGAAAGAATGGTATATGACTTAAGAATAAATAATTTTGCTTATGATGAAATCGCTGAAACATTAGGCAAAACAATGAAATCAGTTTCAAGCGCTCTTGAAAGAATAAGGTTAAAACTTAAAAACATTTTAAATGAAATAGATTGACTGTTTTTGGTATTTGTGCTAATATTTAGGTAGTTAGCACTTAAAAGGTGTTTTTATTTTGAATTAATAGGAGATAAATATGGCTAAAGCAAAGAAAAGAAGAAACTTATTTACATTCTTAAAAGATTTCTTTAGTGATGTAAAAAAAGAAACAAAAAAAGTTATGTGGACTTCAAAGAAAAATTTAGTTAAATATTCGGTAGCAACATTAGGCTTTATGTTATTTATATGTTTGTTCTTTGTTGGCACAGATTTAATTATTGCATTAATATCTTACGTAAAGGAGTTAGTTGGTTAGTATGGAAGAAAAAAAATGGTATGTAGTTAATACTTATTCTGGACATGAATCAAAAGTAAAAGAAAAATTAGACATGAGAATTAACTCAATGGAAATGCAAGAAAACATTTTTAGAGTAATCGTTCCAGAAAGAAAAGAAGTAGAAATAAAAGACGGAAAGAAAAAAGAAAAAGTTAAAAAATTATTCCCAGGTTATGTATTAGTTGAAATGATTATGTCTGATGAATCATGGTATATCGTTCGTAATACTCCAGGTGTAACAGGTTTCTTAGGATCATCTGGTAAAGGTGCTAAGCCAATTCCTTTATTTGATGATGAAGTAGAAAGATTATTTAAAGAAATTGGTTATACTGGAGAAAACGTTGTCGTTAACTATGAGGTTGGTGACAGAGTTAAGATAACTGATGGACCATTTAAAATGCTTGCTGGTAAGATTATCGAGCTTGATATAGATGAAAGTAAAGCTACTGTTTCAATCGACTTATTTGGTCAAGAAACAAACGTTGAATTAGAATTGACTCAATTCACAAAAGAATAAAAGTAAAAAATAACTTGCTTTTATCATATATGCTGTGATAAAATGTTAGTCGCAGCTATATATTTTATATAGATGATGAAAGAAATTAGTGGAAGGCGCGGATTTAAAATAAAAGCTATTTGACCACTCGCGAAAAAATAATTTATAGGAGGTGTTTTTCGTGGCAAAGGAATTAGTAAGAAAATTAAAATTACAATTACCAGCAGGTAAAGCTACACCTGCTCCACCAGTAGGTACTGCACTTGGACCATTAGGTGTTAACTCTGGTGAATTTTGTGTTAAATATAATGACGCAACTAAAGATAAGATGGGAGATATCGTTCCAGTTGAAATTTCTGTATTTGATGATAGAAGTTTTGAGTTAAGATTCTTAACTCCACCAACTGCATTCTTAATCAAGAAAGTTGCAAAGGTTAAAAAAGGTTCTACAAAAGGATCTGCAGAGATTGTTGGATCTCTTACAACTGCACAATTAAAAGAAATTGCAGAAATCAAATTACCTGATTTAAACGCATATACTGTAGAAGAAGCTATGAAAATAGTTGCAGGAACTGCTAAAAATATGGGTATTGAAATTAAAGATTAATAAAATAATAAAAATATAAGTCATATAGATTTATCTATGTGGGAGGAAAATCCGCTATATACCACAAGGAGGTAAGAAAATGAAAAAGAAAAGTAAGAAGTATACTGAAGCTTTAGAAAAGATCGAAAAAGGTAAATTATATTCACTTGAAGAAGCTGTAAAGTTAGTTAAAGAAACTTCAGTGTCTACGTTTGATGGAACTGTTGAAATAGCAGTAAGATTAAACTTAGATACAAAGAAAAACGACCAACAATTAAGAGGTGCAATCGTTTTACCTCATGGAACTGGTAAAGCTAAAAAAGTATTAGTTTTAGCTAAAGGTGATGCTGCAAAAGCAGCTGTTGATGCCGGAGCTGACTTTGTTGGTGATGTTGACATGATTACTAAAATCGAAAAAGAAAACTGGTTCGAATTTGACGTAATTATTGCAACACCAGAAATGATGCCATTACTTGGTAAATTAGGTAAGGTTTTAGGGCCAAAAGGATTAATGCCTAACCCTAAAACTGGTACTGTTACTATGGATACTAAAAAGGCTGTTGAAGACGTTAAAAAAGGACGTGTTGAATACAGAACAGATTCATATGCTAACGTACATGCATTAGTTGGTAAAGTTTCATTTGACGATGAAAAATTAGTAGATAATGTTAAAGCATTCATGGATGTTATAATTAAATCTAAACCACAAGCTGCTAAGGGTGTTTACCTTAAAGGTGTTTCTTTAGCATCAACTATGGGTCCTGGTGTTAAAGTTGATTTATCATCATTTGACAAATAGTAAAAAATAATATAGAATATTTGTTAGTTAACCCCAAGCGGGATTAATTATAAAGTACCAAAGACAGTAGGAGCAAGTAATTGCGTAACTATTATTCCTACCGAGGACGAAACTTAAAAATAGGATTTTAAGGTCTTCATGTCTTTGATGTGGAGACCTTTTAATTGATACAAGGTACTTATTATACTAATGAAGGAGGAATAACGATGGCAAACCAAGCTATAATTGCTAAAAAAGAAGAAGTAGTTAATGAAATAGCTGAGCGTGTTGAAGCATCCGCAAGCGCAATTTTATTTGATTACCGTGGTTTAACAGACGCAGAAATCACTGATTTACGTCGCAAGCTACGTGAACAAGAATCTTCTTATAAAGTATATAAAAATACTTTAACAAAAAGAGCATTTGACAAGTTATCTATTAATTTAGATGAATGTCTTGAAGGTCCATCTGCTATGGCAACATCAAGTGATGCTATTGCACCTATTAAGGTTTTAGCAGACTTTGCTAAAGATCATCCTGCACTTGAATTAAAGGGTGGTATCGTAGATGGAAAAGAAACAAGCTTAGAAGAATTAAAAGAATTAGCAAACGTTCCATCAAGAGACGGATTATTAACAATGTTCGCTGCTGGATTAATGGAACATGTTAAAAACGTTGCTATATGTCTTGACTTACATAGTCAAAACTTAGAAGAAGAAAAATAATTTTAAAAAATAGGGAGGAAAATTAAAATGGCAAAATTAAGTACACAAGAAATTATTGATGCAATTAAAGAAATGAAAATTCTTGAAGTAAAAGAATTAGTAGACGCAATGAAAGAAGAATTTGGGGTTGATCCAAGTGCTGTAGCTGTAGCTGCTGCACCTGCTGCTGGAGCTGCTGCTGAAGAAAAGACTTCTGCAACTGTAGTATTAAAAGATGCTGGAGCTGCTAAAATCCAAGTAATCAAAGCAATCAGAGATATCACTGGTTTAGGATTAATGGAAGCTAAAGCATTAGCTGACAACGGAGGAAACGTTAAAGAAAACGCTCCAATGGATGAAGCTAACGACATCAAAGCTAAGTTAGAAGAAGCTGGCGCTACTGTTGAACTTGCTTAATTAGTTAAATAAGTACTTAAAGAGTTACGTTTGTAACTCTTTTTTTGGTTAATGAAAATTATCCTTATATTTTTGTGATATATTAAAAATCGTAAATTTTTAGATTAAATTCAGTTATATAAGAAAATATTATAAAATCAGAGTT
>CAJTXC010000007.1 GCA_910580135.1 uncultured Bacilli bacterium
GGACATTTGGTTGTAGCTATACCACAAGTTGATAAAACGTTTAAGCAAGAAGTGTATAGAACAATAAAGAATAATCTTGTAAAAAATAATTTTGATCCAAATAACATTTGCTTTAATTTTGATGTTTTAAAGGAAATGAACGAATATAATTCTAATATTCAATCTAATAAAAATAAACAGTTGACGCCATCTAATGAACATGATTTTAAAGCAGAATATAATCAACTATTAAATAGTAGGACTGCTTTACCTAATTATAATGAACTTGTTAAAAATTTAAAGAGAAAAGCTTGGGAATATTTTAGGAATGTAACTAATGTTACAAATTTAGAAAATAATATGTCAAGGGATATAACAGTTTATAGTGCACCATTATTAGAGATACATGGTTCTAACTTAGTTAATTGGCCAGTTGCTAATGGTAATGAAATATATATTGATGAAAACTTTCTTGAAGACCCTAATAATGCTAATATAATTGTTTGTCAAATTATGCATGAAATTTCTCATGGGTTAAGTCAATTTAAAAATAAGAAACAATTGTTTTTTGGACATAAAGTAGAAGAATGCCAAGGTATTGAAGAAGCAACTACGCAAATGTATGCAGAAGATATTACTGGAATAAGGTTATCTGAGGAAGAAGACTATATGTTTTCCATAAAAACTTTTATGAGAATATGTAAAATTTTGGTAGGAGAAGATAAATTAGCTAGTCAATATTTAAATAATGATTTGAGCTTTGAAGAAAAATTTAATAATATATCATCTGGTAAATTTATGGAATTTGCTAATGCAATGAATAGTATATATAGGCTATGTAAGCAAAGAAAATATGGTGATAATATAGATTTACAATATTTAGAAAACCAGGAAGCTAATATGTTAAAATTCTTAGGGAATATTGTCGACAAGCAGTTTGATACTAGACCAGAAATAGTCAATCAATTAGAAAATGAACTAGGTGTTAACTTATTTGATAATATGCGAAAATAGATTTTATTATTTGAAATATAAAGTGAATAAAGAAAACAAACTTTTGACATTAGCAAATTTTTATTCATATATGGAAGGAAAAAGGTAATGGAAACAATAATTTATATATCTAGGCATTCAGAACCTATGAAACTAAATTTTTGTAATAGTAAAGATAATTTACAATTGCAAAATGAAAAACAAATTTTATCTCCTGAAGGTGAAAGAAGAGCTAGAATATTAAGTGAGATAGAAGAGTTACAAGACATAGATATAGTTATATCTAGTAATTATGTAAGAACTATATCCACAGCAAAATATATAGCAGATAAAAATAATAAAGCTTTAAATATTGTAGATGATTTTGGAGAAAGAAAATTTGGTATTAATTCGTGGGATGAATTACCTAGAAACTTTGGAGATAAACAGTTAGAAGACGAAAATTATAAAATGTCAAATGGAGAATCGAGAAAAGAAGTTACGCAAAGAATGCTAAATGCTTTAAATAATGTTTTAGAACAATATAGAGGTAAAAAAATCGCTATAGTATCACATGGTACAGCTATGTCATTTCTTTTTATGAATTGGTGTGAAATTAAAACTGATTTTGACGATAAATATTCTAGAAAATTTTATTTTAATGACAAAGAAGTTTTTGATGGTAAATATTTTGCTCCAGAATTATTTAAATTAGAATTTGAAGATAATGAACTAATAGATATTAAAAATATTAAAGTAAATTATGAGGTGTAATTTGAACAAAGAAGAATATGTTAAATTAGTAAATGAAAAAATAGATAGTAATGCAAGAAACTTGCTATTAAAGCAAATAGAAAGATATTATGATGCTGCAAATAATTATAAGCCTAAGACAAGTAATTATAAGACAGGAGATTTAGTTAAGTTAAAAAAAGGTACTTTTCTTCACGGAACTTATAAAAATATTGAAGGATTAGAAAAAATAGCTAAAGAAGGTTTAATATGCGATTTAGTGGTTGATGGAAGAAGTTCCAAGTATCCTCTAACAGTAGGTGTTTGGAATTTACAAAAAGACTATTTATTAAAAGATTATATTGACTTTTATAGTGGTGCAACTATTATGTTTAAAGGTGAGGGTTTGAAAGAGGCTTCTGTAATTTTATATAGTAAAATGGCTGATATTATGAGTGTTGTAACTAGAGATGATTATCATATGTGGACTATGGAACAAACTAAGGAAGCTAGATTTATGCCCAGCTATCAGCAGGAAAGAGTACAAGTTGGAATTATATTTAATGGAAATAATTGTTATGCACAGGAATTATTAAAAGGAGATATTTTAAATATTAGTATAAGTGATACAGATGTTAAACCTTTTATAAATGAGTGGTTTTATGAAAGATTTTTAAAAGATAGAAAAGAAAAAGATGATTTCTTTACGGATAGAGAAAGTGCAGTTATTTTTGGTTTACCATCATGTTTTATAGAAGGAATATTAGTTGGTAGAAAATATGAACAAGATGATAAAATGTTAAATAAGATAAAAAAACTATTACCAAATTGTTATATTTGTAATTTAGATGGAAAGGTAATTGTAGAATAATTACTTGATAATGTATAGCTATAAGAAAATAAAAACAAAAGAACCGCTTTCCCCACACCTATTTCGATTATGACTTTTTGTTTTTAAAATAAAACCTAGATATTTTCTATATATCTAGGTTTTGTATTACATAGATCAAACTATTTTAGTATTCGTCTGTTTCATAGTAGTAAGAAGTTTCAATGCCTTTGAAAAAAGATTCTAAACTAAAATCATCAGTTAAATTTTTTTCAATTAATGTTTTTATTTCTAAGGTATTAATTGGACTTCTTTCCATTGCTTGTAGATACATTCTTTTATCAATGTTTTCCCAATTGACGATTTTATTTAAGTTTTTTTTCAAAATTAAATCTAACCATATTCTTGTACTTCTACCATTACCTTCTAAAAAAGGATGAGCTATATTCATTTCAACATATTTATCAATTATTTCATCTAAAGTAGTTTCTTTCATTGTTTCTACTTTTTTTAATATGTCTTTTAAGTATAAAGTATTAGCAAATCTGAAATTGCCTTTTGAAATATTTTCTTCTCTAATGATTCCAGCAAAATCATATAAGCCATTAAATAAGTATTTATGAATTTGTTGTAGTCCTTTTACTGTTCCTACTTCAATTTCATTTATTTTGTTGCTAGAAAATAATTCTTTTGCTTTTTCTAAACTTTTTTTATCGATTTCGTTCATAGAAATCACCTCATATTTATTATATTAAAAAAAGCAACATTCCTGTTGCCTTAAATTTTTATATGGCAGGGGATGAGAGAATCGAACTCCCAACAGTGGTTTTGGAGACCATTATTATACCATTTAACTAATCCCCTAAATGGAACAAGTAAATTATAACACAAAAAATGCTAGAATTACAATAATTTGTTGTAATATTAGGGTTTTTTGTGTATTTTTTAATATCTAATTAACTATATGTTAAGAATAGTAAGTAATATGAATATAATTAATTGGTGATAAAATGAAAGTTAGATTAGATATACCTTATCCAGAAGTTAAGGTGGAAGAGAAAAATCCATATTATGCAGATTTACTAAGTGAAGATTATGCTGGTAGATCAAGTGAAACAACTGCTACTCTTTTATATTCATATCAACATTTTAATACGTTTGATAGTAATGAAGAGTTCTCTAAAATAATTGAAGAAATCGCGATTGTTGAGATGAAACACCTGGAAATGTTGGGTAAAACTATAAAACTTCTAGGTAAGGAACCAATATATAAAACTTGTGAGGCATCGCGTGGAGATTGTGTTATGTGGACTGCTAGTAACATAGATTATTCTACACGATTAAAGGAAATGTTAGAAGTAGATATAAGAGAAGAAAGTAAAGCAATTAAAATATATGAAAACCATAAGAGATTAATTAAAGATAAATATATAAAAAACATGTTAGATAGAATAATACTTGATGAAAAAAGACATTTAGAAATTTTTGAAAGTCTTTATGAAGGATTAAAATAAAAAACCAAAGGGTAGTTTACTCTTTGGTTTCATAATATTCTTCTAGTGTTAAATTATTTTTTGTTAGATATTTAGCAAGTTCAACTCCAACGTATCTTAAATGCCATGGTTCGTAGCTATAACCAGTAACGTTTTCTTTATCTTTAGGATACCTTATTATAAATCCATAAAGATAAGCTACATTTTCTAGGTATTTATATTCATCACTTTGATAATTTGTTTTTAAAGAAGTTTTATCTTGTGAAATTATAAAGTCAAATGAAAGACCAGCGTTATGTTCAGATACTCCAGGTTTTGCAACGTATTTTTCTGCATAATCTATACCATTTTCAATTTTATAGTAATTATATACTTCTTCTGATTCATTAAATGATCTATAACCACTTCTTATGTTTATATAATAACCTCTTTCAAGTAGGTTTTGCTTAAGTTTTAAATAACTTTTATATGTTTGTTCTTCTAACTTAATACCTGATATAACGTTATCTATAACTTCTACTTGTTTATATTTTTTTAAAGTACTTTCTGTTATAGGATTTGCTTTGTTAATTATTATTTCATATTTTTTATTATAATTATTATTAACTATATCAAGACTTTCACTTGAATCATTCATCTTTTCTTTATCATTTTGTGAACTATTTATTAAAGAGGCACTAAGTTTAAATAATTTATCGCTTTGACTACTATAAGTTATAATAAAGCCACAAATAAGTAAGCAAGATATGATAATGGAGTTTCTAGCTATTTTTTTATAAACCTTTACTTTACTAGGTTTAGAAGCTTCTTTTAAAATAGCTTTTTCAGCATCACTTTCAAATAAAAATTCAGTTTTACTATGATCTAAATTATTATTATTTTTCATACCAATACCTCTTAAAGTAAATTATAGCATACATAAAACAAAAAAGAAACCAACATCTGGTTTCTATCCTTCATCACTATCTTCATTATCAGATTTAGACTCTTTTTCATGCTCCCAAGTAATACTAACTACTCCAGGATCAGTACTTATCTTATTAATAACCATTTCTACTTTACTTGGTGTTCTTGTTATAATTATAGCTTTTAACTTAATTTCCTCTTCAGTTATTTCGCTTCTTTCTAAACTATTTAAAACTAAATCATTTTTATCTATTATTTTTGCAAAATTAGCTCTAACTTTTTCTTCCTTAGTTTTCTTACAGTTTATTCTTATTGTGTATTTTTCTTTTTCGTTAGCTTTTATCTTGCCCATTATAATTAAAGATATTAATCTAAGTATAATGTTTGATAATAAAACGAATAAAGTACCTATTGTAGCTTCTACTACTAGACCAGATGCACATAAACTTCCAATTGCTGCAACGCACCATAAAGTAGCGGCCGTATTAAGCCCTTTTATTTTACTACCATCTCTTAGTATTACTCCAGCACCTAAAAACCCAATCCCAGAAACAACTTGAGCGGCAATTCTAGTTTGATCACTAACACTTATTCCAAATGATAAGTAAACAAATAAAAAAGCACCTATACAAACTAAAACATTGGTTCTAAGTCCAACCATTCTATGTCTAAGCTGTCTTTCTAATCCAATTAAGATACTAAGTATAAAACAAATTGTAAGTCTTATTATAAATGTAGTCATATCCATAAAATCATCCCTTCTTAGTGGAAACTAATTATAACATATGTTATAATTTATGTACAGGAGTGAATAATTAATAATGAATAAAAACATATTTGAAACAAGTAAAGAAAAAATAAAAAATAAGATAAATGAAATTTTAGATAAAGAAATAGAAAAATATGAAGATAATGAATTTATTAAAGAATCTTTAATGGAATTAAAAAGACTTTCTCAAGGTGGTAAGAGAGTACGTGGATATTTGATTAAATTAGGACAAATGTTATTTGGTAAAGATGATGACTCCTACGTTGATTTAGCGGCCGCAATAGAAATATTTCAAACTGCCATTTTAATACATGATGATATAATTGATGAGGCTGACAAAAGACGTGGTATGGATACAATAAATGCTAAATATGAGGGTCATATTGGTGTTGCTAAAGGAATTTGTATTGGAGATTTAGGATTTTTTATATCATATAGAATAATAAATAATGCTTCTATTAGTAAAGAATTAAAAGATGAAATAATTAAGATATATTCTAAAACACTTCATAATACTGTTAATGGTGAAATAGTTGATGTTGAACTACCTTTAAAATCTTTAGAATATCATAGAAATATGGATGAAAAAATAATATATGATATATACGTTAACAAAACGGCTTGGTATACGATAATTGGACCAATTCTTATTGGCGCAGCATCAGCTGGTGCAAGCGAGGAAGATAAAGAAAAATTAATAGAAATGGGAACTAACTTAGGTATCGCCTTCCAAATCAAAGATGATTTATTGGGGTTATATTCAAGTGTTAAGGATATGGGTAAAACTCTTAATGACATAAAAGAAGGTAAGCAAACTATTATTTATAAGTATGCTATAGATCATGCTAGCAAAGAGGAATTAGAAGTAATTAGTAAGTATTATGGTAATCCAAGTGTTACTGACGAAGAAAGTAATATTATAATTAATCTTTTTGATAAGTTAGGTGCTAAAGAAAATACTGAAAACTTAGTTAAAGAGTACACTGATAATGGAATTAACATAATTGAAAATATGAACGTTCAAAATAAAGATTTATTTATGGAGTTTGCAAATTATCTATTAAAAAGAGATAAATAAGAAGAGATTGCTGTTTAGTAATTTATTTTGTTAATTCATACTCTTTAGAAATTATTTTGGGATCAGAGCAGTAAGCCATTACATATTTATTATTTTTCTTACAAATAATAATACCAACGGTTTTATCATGATGCCATTTTCTTATATTTTCATCAATATAATGCATATAAGTTTGTATTTGACCAATATGCTCTTTTTTTAATTCTGTTGTTTTAAGTTCAACTACCGTATAATGATTAAAATTAGTATTAAATAAAAGTAAATCTATATAATTACAAGTATTTTCCATTTTTATTTTGTATTCGTTATCAACAAAACAAAATCCATCACCTAGTTCTTTTAAAAATGATGGCAAATCATCTAGTATTAATTGCTGTAACATTTTTTCAGTAATTTTTTCTTTATTATATTTACTTTTAATAAGTATTGGATTTTTTATAAAATCTTCTGTTTTAATTTCTTCTTTGTTTATTAATTTCAATTTGGTTTTATCATCTAGTCTTTTATATTCATTGTTTTTGATTTTTTCACAGAGTTGTCTATAACCTAAGTTTTGATTAATACAAATATTAGTGTAATAATCTACTTCATGAATATTTTTAAGTTTTAATAATTCTCTGTAATGTGTCCAGCTTAATTCGTCACGCACTGCGTGACCTTTTTCTATTAAGTTATAAAACTGTCTCATATATTTAAGATTTGTAGTAGTATATCCTTTGCCTAATTCATTTGTTAATTTATCAGAATAATTTTTTATTATACTTTCTCCATAATGTTTTCCGGCTTCACTAATTAATCTTCCTACGTTATAGTAAGTTTTTAAATCACTTTTATTTTTAGAATAATCTTTTACTTTTTTATATATTTCATTATTAATTAGTTCATTTTTGATTTCATTGTAGTAATTCATATATATTGTTCCTTTCTTTTAGGTAGCTATTATATACATAGAGCAAAAGAAATTTGTCGTGATTTATTTATAAAGTATTTTTACATATGATTAGCACTCTATATTGACAAGTGCTAATCATGATGCTACAATGTATTTAGTGCTAAAAAAGAAAGCATAATATATTTATATAGGGGTGATATTTATGTTTAATATGAATGAACAGCAAGAAGAAAATGTTTTAGAAAAATATGGTAGAGATATTACTCAGTACGTTAAAGATGGAAAGGTAGACCCAGTAATTGGTAGGGATGAAGAAATAAGAAGTATTACTAGGATTTTATCTCGTAAAACCAAGAATAACCCGGTTTTAATTGGTGAACCTGGTGTTGGTAAAACTGCTATTATAGAAGGTCTTGCACAGCGTATAGTAAAAGGTGACGTTCCAAGTACATTAAAAGATAAAACAATTTGGGAACTTGATATGGCATCTTTAATTGCCGGTGCTAAGTATCGTGGTGAGTTTGAAGAAAGGCTTAAAAATGTTTTAAATGAAGTAAAAAAATCTGATGGTGGGATAATTATGTTCATCGATGAAATTCACATGATAGTAGGTGCAGGGAAGTTAGAAGGAGCAATGGATGCTGGCAACATGCTTAAACCAATGCTTGCAAGAGGAGAAATACACTGTATTGGTGCAACTACGTTAAATGAATATCGTAAATATATCGAAGATGATGGAGCCTTAGAGCGTAGATTCCAAAAAGTTATGGTAAAAGAACCTACTGTATCTGATACTATTACCATACTTAGAGGATTAAAACCTAGGTTTGAAGTACATCATGGTGTATCAATATCGGATGCAGCCTTGGTTGCGGCAGCAACACTATCAAACAGATATATAACTGATAGATTCTTACCAGATAAAGCAATTGATTTAATTGACGAAGCTTGTGCAACAATTCGCGTTCAAATGGATTCTGTACCTGAAAACATAGATAGTTTAACAAGAAGAATTATGAAACTTCAAATAGAAAGAGAAGCTATTAAAAAAGATAAAGATGAAATAAGCAAAGAAAGAGTAAAAGAACTTGATTCAAAGATAAAAGAAATGAAGGAAGAAGAGTCATCTTTAAGAAATGCTTGGGAAAAAGAAAAATCTATTCAGTCTGATATCAAGAAAACAAAAAAGGAATTAGAAGATGCTAGATTCAAACTTGAAATGGCTGAAAATAACTACGATTTAGAAAGTGCTGCAGTATTAAGACATGGTACTATTCCAGAACTAGAAAAAAAATTAGATAACTTAAAGCACTCTAACGAAAGCAAGATACTATCAGATAGAGTAACTGATGAATCCATCGCTGCTGTAATAGCAAGATGGACTAATATTCCTATAACTAAATTAGCTCAAGGAGAAAAAGAAAAGGTTCTTAACCTAGAAGAAAACATGAAACTAAGGGTAAAAGGTCAAGATAAAGCTTTAAATCTCGTTAGTGATGCTATTATAAGATCAAGATCAGGTATTAAAGATGAAAATAGACCAATTGGTTCATTTATCTTCTTAGGACCTACTGGTGTTGGTAAAACAGAGGTTGCAAGAACACTTGCATATGAACTTTTTGATGACGAAAAACACATGGTTAGAATAGACATGAGTGAGTATATGGAAAGTCATTCAGTTGCAAGATTAATAGGAGCGCCTCCGGGATACGTAGGCTATGATGAAGGTGGCCAGCTAACAGAGGCAGTTAGAAGAAATCCATATAGCATAGTTTTATTTGATGAAATAGAAAAAGCTCATAAAGACGTTTTAAACATACTTCTTCAAATACTAGACGATGGAAGAATAACTGATGGTCATGGACGTACAGTAGACTTTAAAAATACAATCATAATTATGACTTCTAACGTTGGTAGTGAGTATGTATTAGATGGTAAAGTAGATGAAGAAGTTATAAATAATGAATTAAAAGCATACTTTAGACCAGAGTTCTTAAACCGTGTAGATGAAATAATAATCTTTAACGCTTTATCTAAAGAAGTTATTTATGAAATATTAGATAAATTGGTAAGTGATTTAAATAAAAAATTAATAGGAAATAAAATTTCTATAAAATTAAGTGATAAAGCTAAAGAGTGGATTGTAGAAAACGGATACGATCATAATTATGGTGCAAGACCACTTAAAAGGTTTTTATCTAAAAACTTAGAAACTTTATTGGCTAAAAAATTAATTGATGGAAGTATTATAACTGGTGATGATTTAACTATTGATATAAAAGAAGATAATCTAATAATAGTAAAGTAGAATTACGTTTTAGTAGTTCTTCTTTTGTTTTAATGGTATAATTTAAAAAGGTGGTTATTTATGAATATAGATTTTAAAACTTGTAGCATAGATGAATTATTAGAAAATAAAGATTTAATTTCTATCATTAATGAAAAACATTGGATTTTAAAAGAACTATTAACAAGAGAAGATAAAAGTAAAGTAATCTCACTTTTATTCGAAAATTTTTTAGAAAATACTAATGAAGATGTTTTAAGGATTATCTCAAGTCAAACACATAGTGATGTTTTTGATGATTTAATAAAACAAAACTTTCAAGGTATAATAAAAGCATGCATTAACACTAATAACGTTGATATGCTATCTAACTTTACAGATAGGTACTTTGATCTTTTATTAGATAATTTTGATTTATTAATAAATGATAAAAAATTTCCTAAAAACTTAGCTTATTTTTTAAAATCAGTTTATGAAGAAAAAATATTTAATAGATATAAAAATGAAATATTAGATGCTATCTTGGATCATTTAATAAATGATCCAAATGAAACTGTTTCATTTGACTACTTAGTAATGGATTTTTTTATTTATTTAAATAAAATGTCAGATGATTATATAGAAAAAAATGTAGATAAATTTATTGCTATATTAAATAATCTTACTAAAAAAATAAATGTTGATAGATTAGAAGCAACAGAAGATGAACCTGCATTCATATTAAATACCATTGCTAAAAAAGCAAGAAAAATAAAAGAAATAGATGAATTTCTTAATTCTAATATAGATTTTGTAATAAGTTTATTTACTAATTTAAATAAAGAAAAACTAAAAAATAGTTCGTATAGCACTTATTTAGAATTAATTAATGATTTACTTAAGCAAGAACAAAAAGAATTAAAGGATTTAGAATGTTATAATGGTGGCTTTTCGAGCGTAATGATTATAGGAGATAAGGTTTTAAAAACTGGAGAAAAAAATACTTATGAAATACCTTATGATAAAAGATTTTTACAACCAGTAATCAGGGAATATATTAAAAGCGAAAGAAAATGTAGAGGTGGCTATTACGATGTTCATGAATGTGTAGAAGTTTATGAAAGAGTTGATACCGAAAATATAACAGATGATGATGTTTATTTAGTTTTTAAAGAGTTATTAGAAAAAGGAATTTTATGGGCTGATGCTTCACCAAGAAACTTAGGGAGGCTATTAAAACCTAATAAGGTTTATTTAAAAGATGCTTATAGCATGATTGATGGTAAAAAAGAAGATTATTACGTGGATGATGAAAACGTTGGATTTATAAAAATTGATAATGTTAAGAAAGAAGTTCTTCAAAAAGGTGATCTTGTAATAACTGATCTTGATGAAATATATAATATAAGAAGTCTTAGTCTAGTAGATGAAATAAAAGAAAAAATAAGTGATGGATGGAATTTAGATAAGTATGATGTAGATCGTTTTATAAGGAAAAATTATCTTATAGATCCATGTAATGATTATTGCAATTATATGCAAATGTATTTAGATGAGCAAAAAAGTATTATTAGTAATAAAAAAATATAAGGAAGAAGTAATATGAAGAAAAAACTTTTGATATTAATAATTAGTATTTTATCTTTTTTTTCGTTTAGTTATATAGTTAATGCTAAAGAAGTAAATGTATATGTTTTTCACGGAGAAACATGTCCACATTGTAATGAAGCTATAGAATATTTAAATAGTATAAAAGATAAATATGATTTAAACATTATAAAATATGAAATATGGAATAACGATGAGAATAAAGAAATTATGATGGATATGGCAGATTACTTAGATTTTACTGTAAGAGGAGTTCCTTTTGTAATAATTGATAATACCCCTATCACTGGTTATTCAAGTAAGGTAACTGATGAAACTTATAAATATCATATAAAATTAGCATCTAAAGAATCCTTTGTTGATAAAGTTGGTATTAAACTAGGTGTTGTAGATGAAGTCTTACCAAAAGATGAAAATAATCTTTTAGAAGAACCTAAAATGGATTTTTTGGTGTTTAAAAATGTTAATTTAAAAGATACATCACCTTTTATTGTATCGTTACTATTAGGTTTAAAAGATGGTTTTAACGTTTGTAGCTTATGGATTTTACTTATTTTGATATTTGCTATTATGAGTTTAAAAGACAAAAGAAAAGTATATATTTTAGGTAGCATATATATAGTAATTTTTGGAATTATATACTTGTGTTTAATGTTATCTTCACTAGATTTTACTAAGTTAATTAATCTTACAACGGCGTTAAAAGTTATGATATCTTTTTCTCTCGTTTTAATAGGTGCGCTAAAGATAAATGGTTTTACAAATAATTTGATTAATGTAAAAGATGAAAGAACAAATAAAATAAAAGTTTATTTAAAAAACAAGTCATTTGTGTTTATGATATTAGGCACGATTATCTTAAGTATTTTTTCAGTATTAATAGGTTTTACTTGTGATGCTGGATTATCACAAATATTTGTATCAATAATTAAAGAACTTGGTGCTATTAGTTATATAATTTGCATTTTAATATATATAATAAGTTTTATATTATTTAGTTTTATAGTTTATGTAGTATTATTAATCATAATAACTAAGTTATGGAAAATAAAAGGGTATGATAAATACTCTAAACTAATTAGTGGACTTCTATTATTTATAATTGGTATTTTATTGTTAGTAAAGTAATTAGGACTTTGATTAGTCCTTTTTATGTTATAATAAATTTTAGGAAGTGATTACATGGGAATTTTATTTGTTGTTGCAACGCCTATCGGAAATTTAAATGACTTATCTCCAAGAGCAATAGAAACACTTAGGATTGCAGATTATATATTAGTTGAAGACACTAGGCAAACAATTAAATTATTAAATCATTTTGATATAAAAAATAAGATGGTATCATATCATAAGTTTAATGAGAAAGAAAGATCAAGTGAAATAATTTCAGATTTAAAATATGGTAAGAATGTAGCGCTTGTATCTGATGCAGGAACTCCTTGCATATCAGATCCAGGTTATATATTAGTAAAAGTTGCTTTAGAAAATAATATAAAAGTAATAGGGATACCAGGATGTAGTGCGGTAATTACAGCTTTATCAATTGGCGGTCTTGATACTTCTTCGTTTACTTTCTATGGATTTATTCCAACTGAAAACAAACTAAGAAAAGAACTTTTTAATAAGATAAAAGAATCTGATATAAAGACAAAAGTAGTTTATGAATCTCCAAAAAGAATAATTAAATTATTAAAGGATTTAAAATTCGAGATTCCAGGATGTGTGGTAAGCGTATGTTCTGAATTGACTAAACTTCATGAATCTTGTATTCATGGTAAAATAGAAGATGTATACGAAAAAATGAAAGATGACCCTAATAGTTTAAAAGGAGAATACGTAATTTTAATAAGTAATGAGCCTAAAAAATTAGAGGAAACAAGCATAAGTATAGAAGCATTGTTAATAGATGTAATGGTTAAAGAAAACTGTTCCATTAAAGAAGCTGTTAACTTAGTTAATAAACAAAATGAAGATTATAGTAAAAAAGATATTTATAATGCTGGTTTAAAATTAAAAGACATATTAAAATAAAGAGCTATCACTAGCCCTTTATTTTCTTTTCATAGTATAAATTTTAGAAACATAATTACTTTTACTATCATAATCAAAAGCAACTTTATAATTTAAATTATTGTTTTTAGTAGCACTTTCAAATATTTGAGTCATAGTCTCACAATTAGTTTTAAACTTGTTATCCATTTGACCTGACATCGTATATATACAAGGGACCCCAAGGGATGCCCATGTTTTAAAATGCCTCATTAGTTTTGAATTATTAATACTAGTTATAAAGCAATCAACATCTTTTAAATCACTAATTAGTTTAGGTGTTACTATTTCTTCATAAATATAAAAAGGGTTTTCTATACCTGTTCTTATGGTAGATAGGCCTTTTTTATTTTTTTGAGTTTGTATATAAGGAGAAATTAAAGTTGCGTTTTTTCCATTATCAGCTAAATTTTCACTTATTGTAGGAAATAAAATATCTTTATCTGTATAAAACACATCTGAAAACTCAATAAAATTATTAGAGTTTTTAAATTGATCTGCTATAATTTGCGCAGTCATTTCTGTTCCTGTTTTTATAATATTCAAAAATTCACTTTTAGGAATCCCCATTTGTTTTGTTTTGGTTGCAAACAGACTGTTTGTTCCATAATAAGCTTGATAGGCTTTATCTAGCATAATCAATTTTAACCATCTCCTTTTTTGTGAGTGAAAAAGATAATAACATATTTATAATACTTATGTCAACATAAGAAAAATGTCATATAATGTAGTATGATAAAGTATATTTTAAGTTTTTTAGTACAATTTATAATTCTTTTTACGTCAGTTAATCTTTTTTATGGTGTAAATAATTTAAAGTTTTTGGTTTCTTTATTTATAATAGGACTTATATTTATACCACGTTTAAAAGAGTTTTGGTTAAATAAAAAAATACGAGATAAAAATCATTATGTTTTTATAGTATTTTGCCTTTTAATATTTATAATTTTAATTGTATTTTAATAATTTTGTTATATAATTAAGATGTAAGATATAAATAGGAGAAAATATGAATAGTAATTATAATGATATAATTGATATTATTTTAACTTTTGCAAGTGATGAAGAAATAAAGGACTGTATTTTAATATCAGGTAGCATAGTACCTTATTTGGTAATGAATAAAGAGTCCAATGAATATCATACTGACTTTTATATATTAGTAAAAAATAAAAAAATTGGTTTAATAAGAGATAAAATAAAAAAGTTATCTAAAGAATATGAATTTGATATAATATCAGATTCTAAAAAACATTCAAAAGAAGACTTTGGATTTAAAATTAAGTATCAAGGGACAATAGTTGGATTTTTTCCGTATTCTTTAATAGATAATAATTTAACTATTAAAACTTATGCTATAAATAAAGATAATACTAAGATTAGTTTAAAAAGAAAGATGATACCAGAAGTTAAGAAAAGTACTGTTATAAAATTTATTAATTTTTCTAAAACAAAAATTAGAATACTAAGTCCAGAATTTATTATGGCAGATAAAGAAACAAAGGAAAAATCGGTCGGTAATCCAACTGATGAAACCATGTATATACTAAATAAGATATCTGATGAAAGTGTATTAAAAGTAGTTAGAGAAAGTGTTGCTAATACAAGTGTAAAAATAACAAACAAAGAAATAAAAGAGAAAAACTATGTTTTATTAACTGTTTTAGGAGCACTTATATTATTACTATTAATAATAGCATACATTTGTTTTAAAAAATAATCCAAAAAAGGGATTTTTTTAGTATAATGGATATAGAGGTGATAGGAATGGAAAGAATAATATTTCATATAGATGTTAATAATGCATTTCTATCATGGTCCGCACTTGAAATGCTCAAAAATGGAAGTAAGTTAGACATTAGAACAATACCTGCAGTAGTAGGTGGAGACGAGAAAAAAAGAAGAGGAGTTGTTGTTGCAAAAAGTTTTCCTGCTAAAAAGGCTGGTATAGTAACAGGTGAACCTATTTACATGGCAAGAAGAAAAGTAGATAAGCTTTTCGTAGTTCAGTCTGATAGAGAAAAATATAAAGAATATTCAGATAAGTTTTATAATATTCTTTGTAAGTATACACCAGTTATTGAAAGATATTCGATAGATGAATGTTTCATGGATATGACTGGTATGGAAAAAATGTTTGGAGATCCAGTTGAATTAGCTTATAAAATTAAAGATGAAATTTATAGTACCTTAGGTTTTACGGTAAATGTTGGTGTTGCAAATTCTAAAGTTTGTGCAAAAATGGCTAGTGATTTTGAAAAGCCAAATAAAGTTCATACATTATTTGATAATGAGGTACAAACTAAGATGTGGCCTTTATCAGTTAATGAATTATTTATGGTTGGTAAAAGCTCAAGCTCTAAACTTCACGAACTTGGAATTAATACGATAGAAGAGTTAGCCAAAGCTGATATTAATATACTTACAAGATACTTTAAGTCTATGGGGAAAATGATGCATGAATATGCAAATGGAATTGATGATTCACCAGTTGAAAGACCCGTTCCTAAAAATCAAGGAATTGGACATTCTACCACTTTACCACAAGACGTAGATAATATTCCTGATTTAAAAAAAGTTCTTAGGAAACTATCTGATATGGTTGGAATAAGGTTAAGACAAGAAAATAAATATGCTACCGTAATATCAGTTCAACTTAAAAATAATGTTTTCTTTAATTATCAGCATCAAAAAAAGTTGGTTAATCCAATATCATCTAACGAGGACATATATGAAAATGCTTGTCTTTTACTAAAAGATATGTGGAAAGGCGATCCTATAAGATTAGTGGGTCTTCGGGTAAGTGATTTTACTGATAGAACGTATGAGCAGATTTCTTTATTTGAAGAATCTGGTAAAATTCAAAAGAGAGATAAGGTTCAAAAGGCAATGGATGAAATAAATAAAAAATTTGGAACTAATACTATTAAAAGTGCTGCATTATTTGACAGTGATGATTAATTTTCTTTGTATAATTACTTATACGTGTTATAATTAATAAAGATTTATATATTTTACTGACAAGAACTCCTTATTAAAGCTGTTTTCTATATCATAAAACATTGAATCAATATAAATAAGGAGGATTAACATGAACACTAATTATGAAGATAAGACCATAAAGTGTAAAGATTGTGGTAAAGAATTTACTTTTACTGCTGGTGAACAAGAGTTTTATGCTCAAAAAGGCTTAACTAACGAACCTGTTAGATGTAAAGAATGTAGAGTGGCTAAAAAAGCTAATTTTGAAAAGAAAAATAATAGATAATAAAAAATGGTTGATATTATGTATCAATCGTTTTTTTATAACTTAATTTTTATATATTTTTTTAATTACATATTGATTTTATTTAATATGTTTGTTAAAATACTATTGCATTTATTAAATGCATATAATTTTGTATGGCGGAGTTGGTGAAGTGGTTAACACTCTGGTTTGTGGCACCAGCATTCATGGGTTCGATTCCCATACTCCGCCCCATTTGGATTAAAAAACACCATAATGGTGTTTTTAACATATTAGGGGGAGAATAAATTGCAAAGTATAGAAAAAGTAGAGTATAACAGAAAGTTACTATTACTTAAAGATTTAGTATATATAGATTGTAATCAAAGATTATATATTGAAAAATCTTTTTGTAAACAAACTAACTCTGATCAATATTTTATAAAAGCATATAAATTAGAAAACGATTGTTTAATATGTCAGGGTTATATATATTTTTATATTGATAAGGGAAATAAATCTAGTACATATATAGGAACAAAGGTTAAAGAAGAATATAGAAATAAAGGCGTTGCTTCTCTTTTAACATCAAGTTGGATAAAGTTTTGTTTAGATAATGGTATATATAATTTAAATACAAATAAAAAGCAAAGAAAGCCATTTTTACTTTACACGCTTAAAACATATTCATTCGAGCTAGATGATGTTAATAAATACGCTTATTCAAAATTTAATATACATATATGTAAAAAAGAAGATGAACTTACAAAGTATTTATTTTTTGAAAATTTGCGCCAAAAGGAAAATTTTATGAGTGGGAAAATATATTCATCAGATAATTATAAAGTGTTAGATGAAATAGATCAAAATACCAGAAAATTAGATACAATTTTATTATCTAATATTTATTATGTACAAGATAATGACTTTGCGTATGATAAGTCAGCTAAGGTTATTGATAGATATAGATCCTATTAAAATTGAGTTGATTCATAATAATTGTATTATGGATCTTTTTTAACTGTTAATTTAGAAATAATATCAATGATATGAAAGTTATTGATAACTAACACCACACATGATATACTGTAATTAGAGAGTATGGCAGTATGAAAAGGTGTAGGTATGAAAAAAGTTTTGAGTTTTTGTTTTTTATTAATCTGTTTATTAATTCCCTTAAACGTTAAAGCGGCATCAATAACAGGTCTTAGTGTTTCTGGTACTAGTTCAGCAACGGTTGGACAAGAGTTTACTTTATCTTTTAACATAAGTTATTCTGGTGTACAAAAAGGAACCAATGACACTATGGGTGTTGTAGGTGTAATGTTTCAACTTGACTTTGATACGGATGTTTTTATAGTAACAGGTGGAACAACACCTGGTTTTGATACAAGAATTTATGACGATTCAGAGCATTCCTATGTATTTAGTGAAATAAATGAATATGATAATGGTGGTAAGTGTTTAGACAAAGTCCTACATTGTGATAATTATGTCGCAACAATAAAATTTTATGTGCGAAATACTAGTAAAACTAATTCTAGTATAAGTATTAGTAATGCAAATGTTGTTTTGGTTAAAGTGGATTCCGATTATGAAGAAAAAGATGCAATTACTATATCTAATTATTCTAAAAGTACACATGTTGTTAATATAGCAAATACTGGTTCTGTAGTTAAGGAAGAGCCTAAAACTATTGCTTCTAATTCTAAACCAACAAACATAATGCCAAAAGTAGAAAGTAAGACTGATAAGAATAAAACAACTACTACGGTTGCTACAACAAGTAAACCCGTAGGGCCAAATAATAATTTGAAATCTCTTCAAATAGAAGGTTATAAGATAAACTTTGCAAGGGATCAATTAGAATATAAGATATATTTAGATAATAAAAAAATAAATAAGCTTAATGTAAAAGCAGAAGCAGAAGATAGTGAAGCTTTCGTTAATATAATTGGTTCAGATGATTTAAAGGCTAACAAATATAAAGTACTAGTAGAAGTAACCTCAAAAGATGGAGTAAAAAAAGTATATAACATAAACGTGCTTGATGATAAAATAGACAACAATTTTAATTTTAAACTTAGTAAAAAGACTATTAAAATTATATTTATTTCTTTAGGAAGTATATTAACACTTATAGTATTATTTGTTATTATGTCTAAGTTAAAAGATAAAAAGTTGGATAAAATGCTTAATGATTTTGATAATTTATAGATACATAAAAACACCTTGTTAAAATATAATTTAATGAGGTGTTTTTTATTAAAAAGGTATTAATTATATTTGGTGGTAATTCAAGCGAACACTATGTTTCATGTAAATCTGCTAAAAGTATTATAGAAAATATTAATAATAGGTTATTTAAATATGAAGTAGTAGGTATTGATTTTGATAATACGTGGTATAAGTTTAGTGATAATTTAGATTATTTAGAAAATGGTAATTGGAAAGAAGCAAACATATTAAAGGTAGATAATATAGTAAGTTTTATAAAAGAATTTGATGTAGTTTTTCCTATAACTCACGGAACAAGTGGTGAAGATGGAAGATTGCAGGGAATGTTAGAGCTATTTGATATTCCTTTTGTGGGTTGTAAAACTCTTGCAAGTAGTATAGGAATGGATAAAGGAATGTCTAAAGTTATATTTGATAGTTTAAATATTGATCAAGTTCCATATATGGTTATAGGAGATGATTATAAGATAAATAATATTATGGAAAAACTAAATTTTCCTTTAATTGTTAAACCTGCTAATGGAGGATCTTCAATAGGAATTAGTAAAGCTAACGATAAAAGAGAATTAATAAAAGCTATTAAGGAAGCTAAAAAATATGATAAAAAGATAATCATAGAAAAATTTATTAAAGCTAGAGAATTAGAATGTGCCGTGCTAGAAAACAAAGGAAATATATTATGTTCTAATCCTGGTGAAATAAAATCAGCTAACGAGTTTTATGATTATGATGCTAAGTATGTAAATGATTTATCATATACTACAATTCCAGATGATATACCATTAGACGTAGTAAATAAAATTAAGGAATACGCTAAAAGGATATTTAAAGGATTAAACTGTAATGGATATTCGAGAATAGATTTCTTCTATGAAGAACAAAATAACAAAATATATATAAACGAAATTAATACCATACCAGGTTTTACATCTATTAGTATGTATCCTAAATTAATTGAAAGTATTGGTATTAACTATACTGATTTAATAACTACTTTAGTTAATAATGCACGATAAGTCTTAGACTAATAATACTCCATATGATATAATAAAACTAATGGAGGTAAAAATGAATTTATCAGGCGAATGGATTTCTTCCCTTATTCAAAATAATAAAATATATAATGAAACTGTTAAATTTAAACAAGAAGGAGATAAAATTTCTGCTGACATAGTACTTAACTATGATGATGAGTTATGTAATTATAAATTTAAAGGAAAGATTCATAAAAATATAGTTAATGGAGTTTATACAAGTACAGAACAAGGTAATGTAGAAAGTGGTACCATAAGCTTAAAAATAATAAATAATGATTTCTTATATGGTGTAACTACATATATTTCGGATAGTAAAGATTCTGATGATATTGTTCAAAGTCCATATGCTTTATTTAGAAATACAAAATTTAATCTTGGAACATTTAATTTATGTAGTGGATGTGTAAAAAAAGATGCAACTTGTTGTTGTGATACTAAAGTTGATTCTCCAATGTTATTACCTAATGAAGTGAGTTTGATTGCAAGTGAAAAGAAATTAGATAAAAATAAATTTTGCAAGGAAATTGATTTTTCTAAAAAGTATAATGATTTTAGTTTAAAAACTCTATATCAAATGAAAAGAGGAGAAGACAAAAAATCTTGTTATTTTTACAAAAATAATGAGTGTACAATATATAACATAAGACCTATCGATTGTAGGATTTTTCCTTATGATATTAAATTGGAAAAAGATGGTAATTACTATTTGGTTTATTATAAAACAGATATGTGCCAAATCAAAAATGAAAAGTTAAAAGATATAAAAATGGTATCATATAATACAAGATTATTTTTAAGATTACTCATTCCATATTTACGTGAATGGTCTGATGAATATTGTTGTCAAAATTTAACCAAAGATAATAAATATGAAATCATATGTAAAATAGAAGATTTGTTTTAGTAAAGAGTAATATAAAAAAATACCTATTTAAATTAATAGGTATTTTTTAATCTATATATTTCTTATTTATAATAAGTGTTATTACACAGTTTTTAAGAAAGTCATTTGTCATTATTAAGCGGCCTTTATACTTGCCAGATTCTCCAAAACTATTATCAACTTTAAAATGCTTAACTTCTTTATCTTTTACTAAAGCACCTGTTATACACATTGCATGATCATAGTTTATCATATCTAACTGTAACTTATAATTATTTGGTATATTTCTAATCTGTAATAATTCATTATAGTTAAATATATTGTTATCTAGTATGTTTGAATCGTAGTCTAAAGTTTTTGATTCTTCGGCAGAAAACCAAACTCCAATGCCATCCTTAAGTTGATTAATAACTGCGTTTTCTATTTTTTCAGGACTAAGAGTTATTATTTCTTCGTTATCTTTTAAGTAAACACTTGGTATAAACGAATAACTATTTTCTAATATTTTTTTATCGTATTGGGTAACTGTAACATACTCATCTAAGCTAGTCTTTAAATATGCATTTCTAAATTGTAGAGGTGTCAAAACTTCATTTTTATACTTGAAACTAGTAGGAGGGTTACCTAATACTTTTGATAAGAATATATATGCTTCATTAATTAAGATACGCTTAATTGCATCATCATTTTCACCATTTCTTCCTATTAAAACAATGGCATCTGATTTAACTTTATCTTTTAAAAGTTCAATGGTTAAATTAGCATCATAATTTTCACTTACTTCAGGCATATATTTAGTAGGTACCATACCATATTTATTAATTATTTTTTTACAAAAGTTAAATGTTCCAAATACTCCAATATATTTATTAGCTTTTCTATTTATCATATCTAAAGTTATATCATTTTCTTTTAATAGTTCATTATAAAAAGTATTTACCTTTTCTAACTTATCATAAAAGTCTATGTATGTTGCAGATAAATCTAAATCTCTAGTATTAATACTACCATCTTTTTTCATAATACTTTTTATCATTCTTAAAAAAGCATAAATATTATATTCGCAGCTATCTTTTTGATCATATATTTTAATTTCCGGTATTTGAATGTTGAATCTATATTTTTGTTTTTCTTCTAGCTCTTTATTGATGCTAGCTTTTTTTAAACCGTTTTCATGAATGTTTTTTTCTATACTAACATTTTCTTTGTTATTCAAGTATTCTTCTTGAAATTTAGATATTTCCCCTAATTTAATCTCTTTACTCATAGTATCACCATATACATTATACAACAAAATCCGAGTATTTAAAAAATATAATTAGTATGATATAATAAAACTAATTAAAGGGCTAGTACAGACTTTAAAGTTTGTATTAGTTTTTTTATTAAAGGAGTAAGAGTAGTGAAAAAAGTAGTAATTATTTTATTAATATCAATAACAATGTTTATTGGTATGCAAGAGGTGTCAGCGGGTAGAGGTTGTTGCTCACACCATGGTGGACAAGCATATTGTAGTAATGGAAGATGGGTGTGTGGAGATGGTACCTATAGCTCTACTTGTACATGTAGTGGTGGCTCTTCTAGTAGTTCAAGTGGTTCTAGAAGCTATAACACAACAACCAGAAGGACAACCACTATAAGACAAGTTTATGGTTGTATGGATAAAACAGCAATAAACTATAGTTATAGTGCAAACGTATCAGATGGTAGCTGCCAGTATGAAAAAACAGAAACCATAAAGCGTAGTATTTATTATAGTACTGAAACAAAAGGCTCTTTAACTAGTGGGGAAAAAGAAGTTATCAGAGAAGGAAAAAATGGTGAAGAAGAAGTAACCATAAAGAAAATAGTAAATGAAAACGGTACTGAAGTTTCAAGTGAAACAATCAATGAAACTGTTATTGTAGAACCAGTAAATGAAATAATTGAGTATCATGCTAAAGCAACTAATGACGAAACCTCTACAAAAAAAGAAGAAAAAGAAAGTAATCCACTATTAGTAATAACAATAATTTTGTTAATAATAAATATATATTATGGTTATAAGAATAAAGATGCAAACTTATTAATAAACAAAATAAAACGGGTTAATTCTGGAATTAAATATATTTTATATTTCTTCTACTTTATATTTATAATTCCAGTTTTTATAGATATTGTATTGGTAATAATAGATTTATCTAAGAAAAATAAACAAAGTTAAAACTTGCTTTTTAAAGTAAGTTTTTTATTATGATATAATGTAATTGGTGAATACTTATGAAATCTGATATTTATAAAATTAATAATACTGTGGAAAAAATTAAAAGTGGTAAAAATACCCTTTTTCTAGACGGAAGAGAACTTAAGTTAGTAACAGCAAAACTAAAAAAACAAGAATATAACATATATTATCCATATAAAGATAGTGAAAAAGTAATGTTATACACAGGAAAAGTTCCAAATATTAAACTTTTTAAAATTTATACTGTGGAAAAACTAAGACATCAGGATATACTAGGTAGTTTATTTGCACTTAACATAGATTCTTCTTGCTTTGGAGATATTGTTTTATATAATGAAAACTATTATGTGTTTGTGACTGTTGAAATGTCTTCATACGTAAAAGATAATTTAAAACTAATTGGTAAAAGTAAAGTTACTTTAGAAGAAGTAAATTTAGATACTTTAGATGATTACGAAAGAGCGTATGAAGAACATGAAATAATAATATCAAGTCTTAGAATAGATAATGTAGTTTCGTCTATAATTAATTCATCCAGAAGTAAAGCAATGGATAAGATAAAAAATAAAGAAGTAATAATTAATTATGAAGTAATTAATAGAAACTCTTACGTACTTAAAGAAAATGATATATTTAGTATAAGAAAATATGGTAAGTATAAATTTGTTGGAATAATAAAAAGTACTAAAAAGAATAATTACATTGTTAAATATTTAAAATATCTGTAATATATCTTTTTTAAGAAAAAGATAGTATAATTTATATATAAATTAAGTGGGTGATGGTAATTGAATATAAAAATATTAAAAGATACTTTAATAAATGAAAAAAATAATAAAGTTAAAGGCGGTATATATCATACTTCACAAATTACTTTTGCATATAATTCTAATAAAATTGAGGGAAGTAGATTAACAGAAGAACAAACTAAAGAAATTTTTGAAAATAGTTCTTATGTTGTGGAAAATGATGGATTAGTAATAGAAGATGATTTAATAGAAACCAAAAACCATTTTAAATTATTTGATTATGTTATTGATAATATTGATGAACCATTATTAAAAGAAATGCTTATAAAAATGAATGTTATGTTAAAGAAAAACACCACTGATGAATCTAATCCAAAATATAACGTTGGTGGTTTTAAAACAGTTCCTAATATAATAGGAACAATGAACGTAATTAATACTTCTAAACCAAAAGACGTTGAAGGCGATATAGAAAAGTTACTTAGTTGGTATAATTATAAAAATGTAATTACCATAGAAGATATAATAGAATTTCATGTTAGATTTGAAAGAATCCACCCTTTTGGTGATGGAAATGGCCGAGTAGGAAGATTAATCATGTTTAAAGAGTGTTTAAAAAATAATATTTTTCCATTTATAATTTTGGACCAAAACAAATCCTTTTATATCAGAGGATTACAAGAATATGATAGAGATTCTAGATATTTAATTGATACTTGCTTGGATGCAGAAGATACATATCAAAACATGTGTAAAATATTAATTGATGAATAATTAGGAGTGATTAATATGAAAATAAATAAAAGAAATTGGATAGTAATTATATTAAGTTTTGTGTTTTCAGCCGTATTAGGAATATTAAGTCATGACTTAATAATTGGTGGACTAATATTATTTACAAGTATTATGAATTCTTATCTTGCTAGTATTGGAAAAAAAGCAAATTACATCACAGGTTTTATCAGCTGTTTATTAACAGGATACGTTTCCTTAAAAAATAATTTATACGGACTATTTTTCTTCTATATATTTATATTTGCACCATTTCAAATATATGGTTTTATTAATTGGAAAAATAATGAAGATGAAAATAGTAATGTAATAGTAAGAGGCTTTACTTTAAAAAATAGTATTATGATAATTCTTTCTTGTATTATTGGTAGTTTTGTTTTAGGATATTTACTTACCTTAATACCAAATCAAAATTTAGCATTTCTAGATGCATCTTCTAATTGCATTAACTTATGTGGAGTAATACTTATGATTTTAAGATTTAAAGAATCATGGTGGGTATGGCTTTTTAATAACATTATAGATTTAATTATATGGATAATAATGTTGGTTAATAATGGACCTAGTTCTTGGATGATGCTTTTATCATCACTAGCATATTTATTAATAAATATTTATGGAATAATAAAATGGAGTATAGAAGCTAAAAAAAATAAATCTAATAAGGAGTAGGTGTTATGAACTTTAATAAAGAGACAAATAGATATTGTACTAATAGTTTAAAATATGATTTTAAGAAAGCTAAAAATAAACCAGAAGACGTTTTCCCAATGTGGGTTGCAGATATGGATTTTAAGTGCCCTAAAGAAGTTATAAAAGAAATGAATAAAAGGATAAAACATGGAATATTTGGATACTCGCAAAGTAATCAAGAATATTTTAAATCAGTTTATAATTGGTATAAGAAAAACTTTAATGTTATTTTAAAAGAAGAATGGCTTATTAAAACTCCTGGAGTTGTTTTTGCACTTGCAACGGCGGTTAAGATTTTAACTAAAGAAAAAGATTATGTATTAATTAATAATCCAGTATATTATCCTTTTTCTGAAGTGGTAATTGATAATAATAGAAAAGTAATAAGTAGTAATTTGGTTTTAGAAAATGGTAAATATCATACCAACTTTGATGATATGGAAAAAAAGATAAAAAAATATAAAATAAAGTTATATCTTTTATGTTCACCTCACAATCCAGTAGGTAGGGTATGGAAAAAAGAAGAGTTAGATAAAATTATAGAAATATGTAAAAGAAATAAAGTCTTTATAGTTTCAGATGAAATACATAGTGATTTTATATGGAATGGTAAACATAGGTGTTTATTAAAGTACAAAGATTATTTAGATAACATGATAGTTTGTACAGCACCTAGTAAAACTTTTAATTTGGCAGGACTTCAAGTATCAAATATTTTCATTCCTAATAAAAAGGTAAGAGATGATTTTCAAAATGAAATATGGAAAACAGGTTACAGTCTTATAAATACTATGGGAATTGTAGCTTGCAAGGTAGCTTATGATAGTGGATATTCTTGGTTAGAAAATTTAAGAAAATACCTTAAAGACAATATCGATTTTGTAGATAACTTTTTAAAGGAACATTTACCAAAGGTTAAACTAATATATCCAGAAGGAACTTATTTGCTTTGGTTAGATTTTAGAGAATTAAAGCTTACTGATGAAGAAATAAATAAAATTATGTTAAATGATGCAAAACTATGGCTTGATAGTGGTACTATGTTTGGTAAGACAGGTAAAGGGTTCCAAAGATTAAATATAGCTCTTCCAAGGAAAAAATTAAAATGGGCTTTGGAACAAATCGAAAGGGCTTTTAAAGATGAAAAATAATTGGTGCGAAAAATTAAAACAATATTGGATACAAAAAGATATTCCAAATATTCTTGACTTATTTGATGAAAACGTGGAATATTATGAAACTCCATTTCAAAAAGTTTCTGATTTGAAATTAGTTTGGAAAGATATTGAATCACAAAATTTAGATTCTTTAGAATATAAAATAATAGGAGAAAAGGATAATGTAGTTGTTGCAAATTACATTATGAATGACAATGGAACAATAGTTGATATGATATATGAAATAGAACTAAATGAGAAAGGTAAATGTACTTATTTCAAACAATGGTATATGATTGATAAATAAAAAGA
>CAJTXC010000008.1 GCA_910580135.1 uncultured Bacilli bacterium
TTAAAAACGCATGGCTTAAATGTAATGTAAAAGAAGAGTATGTTATAAAAGCAAATGATAAAGAAATATATAATACTTTAGAAAATGATTTATTAAAAGATGGATTTCAAAAGAAAGATAAAAAATATGTAAAAGTAATTAAAACTTTTGGTATTTGTAAGGATGAAAAAGAAGAATATAAAAAGTATCATTCTAAAGACTATGTTACGTTTAAACTAAGTGGAGAAAAAGAAATAAACGTAGTTTATGGGGAAGATTTTAGTGATCCTTATGTTACTGCTAAGATAAATAATAAACCTATTAAAGATATAGATATAATATCTAATTTAAATAAAAATAAGGTAGGTAAATATGTTATAACTTACCTACTTAATGTATCAGATAATTATAAAGAAAGATTATATCGAACGGTAAATGTTGTCGATAATGAGGCTCCTGTTATAAAATTAGAGGGCGATAAAGAGTTAATAATTGATTATGGCGCATTATATAAAGATCCTGGCTTTATAATAACCGATAATTATGATGGAGATATAACAAATAAAGTTAAGATAAAAAATACAATTAATACAAAAAAAGCAGGTGTTTATAAAGTTTCTTATAGCGTAAAAGACTCATCAGGTAATGAAGCTAAAGAAGAAAGAATAGTAACTGTTAAAGAAAAAAGCACATCAGTTAGCAAGGAAGAACCTAAAATAGAAGTTAAAGATGGTATTACTTATGTAAATGGAATATTACTTGTTAATAAAACTTATGGATTACCAAAAGATTATGATCCAAAAGTAAATAAAGAGTCTAAAAAAGCACTAGAAAGTATGCAAGCAGACGCTAAAGCGTTAGGACTTAACTTATCTTTAATATCAGGTTATAGATCATATAAAACACAGGAAAACTTATATAATAAATATGTTAAGAAAGATGGTGAGGAAGAAGCTAATACTTATTCGGCAAAGCCAGGTCATTCAGAGCATCAAACTGGTCTTGCATTTGATATAGGAAGTGTTGATAGATCTTTTGCAAATACTGATGAAGCAAAGTGGATCGAGGAAAATGCACATCTTTATGGTTTTATAGTAAGATATCCAAAGGGTAAGACAGATATAACAGGGTATATATATGAACCTTGGCACGTTAGGTACTTAGGAAAAGAAAACGCTAAAAAGGTATGGATGAGTGGTTTAACGTTGGAAGAGTATTTGGAAATCAATTGATTTAAAATATGTATTTTTCTACAAAATATGTATATATTATAATATAACTTATACATAAAATATTGTGCTATGTTGACAAAACCAAGGTTTTATGTTAAAATTTTTGTTAGAAAAGAGGTGTTGCTATGGAATCTATTACAAGTGCTATAAATGTACAAGTTGATATGAATGATAAAAATACTGCTAACGGTATATTAAAGAATTTAGGACTTAACATGAGTACTTTTGTTAATATGGCAATTAAGCAACTTATATATACAAATGGATTACCATTTGAGGTTAAAAATCCAAAGCCTAGTACAGAATTATTAGAAGCGTTAGAAGAAGGGGAAGCTATACTAAAAGGTAAAATAAAGACAAAAGGTTATCATAATGTTAATCAAATGTTTGAGGATATATTAAACGATGAATAGTATAATAAATACTAAATATGAAATAAAGAGTACTAGTAAATTTAATAGGCAATTAAAGAAATTATCAAAGCAAAACAAAAATTTGAATTTGATTTCTGAGGTTATAACAAAATTAGCTAATAAAGAAGAACTAGAAAAAAAGTATAAAGATCATCAATTAATAAATAATAGAATTTATAAAAATTGTCGTGAATGTCATATAACTCCTGATTGGTTACTCGTTTATAAATATGATGAAAATACACTTGTTTTATTGCTTTTTGCAACTGGAAGCCATAGTGAGTTATTTAATAAGTAAAGAAGAAGCTTAAGATAAATTAAGTTTTTTTTATTAAAAATAATTACGATATTTGAATATAAGTTGACTTTTATTTGAAAAAATATATAATAATTGCAACTGGAGGAGTTAAAAAATATGTATAAAGATAAGAACGCTAATAGTTTTGATATTATTAAAAATTTAGAAGAAAATGATTTAAAAGCTTTAAATGGTAAATTTTTAGAAGCGGGTATTATAAATAAATATGATTTTATATCTGTAGTTTTATTAGATAATTTAAATAACGTAACAAAAAAATTTCAAACAAATTTATCAATTGGAAATAGATTTTCAACTAGTGAAACAAATTGGGAAGAATTTAGTACTCGCATTTTAGATTTTTATAAAAGTGATAAAAACATATTTAAGTATAATTTATGCTTTTATTCAGACTATGAAGGAAGTAGTGCACTAACTAGAGGCGTTCATTATGAATTACAAGAAGAAAATATTAATTCTCTTGAAAAAGAAATGAATAATCTAAAAGAAGTTTTATCTTCCTTAAATCCTAATTTTTCTGGTGCTACACCAAAGATTAAATAGTTAAATATAAAATAAAGAAGCCTAAGATAAATTAGGCTTCTTTTATTGTGTCATAAACTTCTTTAGTATCTTTTATTAACTCATTATGTTTAATTAACTCTATTGATTTTTTATTATCATAATATGGTTTAATATGTAAATGATAATGTTTTACTTCTTGAATATTTCCGTTATTTTGAACTAGTGTAAAACCGTTACATCCTAATTTTTCTTCCAAAACATTCATTATTTTTTTAGCGGTTTCATATATATGAGATAAAGTATCACTTGGAATATCATATATATCTTTATAATGCTCTTTAGGAATAACTAATGTATGACCATCACTATCTGGATTAATATCTAAGTATGCTAAACATACATCATCTTCATAAACTTTCATACAAGGAATATCACCATTAATTATTTTACAAAATATACAATCTTTCATGTTTTCACCTCATATTAATTTTAACATAAAAATTGACTAATAAAGTAAAAAGTGATATTATAAATGGCAATTTATTAAAGGGAGTTGATAATTATGACGGCGATGGAAAAAATTATGGATTCGTTTGTTGAAGAATTATTAAAAAATCATAATTTAGCTAAAGAAGAAGAACAAAGAAATTTACTTACTAAAGAAGATTATATAGAAATGTTAAAACCAGCATTACAAATAATAGAAAATAATCAAGATGCTAGTATTGAAGAAATAAGGGAAGAACTATATAAATATTCAGGGGTTGAAGAAACTGTTAGTGATGCTATTAATAATAAAAAAATGGCACCAGGCGCAGTAATAACTTACGGAACAAAAAAATATCAAGAAGTATTAACAGCTGGTAGTAAAGATGATAATGAGCAAAATTTAATAACTGGATTTTCTCTTTACGATCTAGCTTCTGTAACAAAATTATTTACTTCTATAAGTATTCAAATACTTGCTGCAGGAAATAAGATTGATTTAAATAAAAAAGTAAATTATTATTTACCAGATTTTCCAGGGTTAAAAGACGTTACGGTATATCAACTTTTGACTTTTAATGCACCTGTTAAAACTGATGGAAGAGTAGATACAGCAAAAGATAGAGAAGAAGCTTTAGTTCACCCAGTTATTAAATTATCTATATGGTATAAACTCTTAGAGAAAATATATGAAAATGAATTAGAAGATGGTTATAAACCATATTTTAAACGCAGACATTGTTGGTAATAAAAGAGGGGAAATTATGAATTTTGTAAGATTCAAAGGAAAATATGTTGATTTATCAACTATAGATATAAATGAAAATATAGATACTTATGCAAACTTTTTTTCTAAAGCTTTTGGAAAAACCGAAGAAGAAATTAGAAAAATATTAACAGATTATAAAGCAAATAGTTTTTTAGCTATATTAGAAAAAAACGAAGAAAATTTATTAGGGTTAATTGGTTTTGAAAAACAAAACTTACTTAATTTAAGATCAAACATAACTTTAGATTTAATAGATGTTCATTCTGACAAAGAAAAGTTATTACAATGTGGGAAAGAATCAATAAGTTTACTAACTGATTATGCATACAACACATTAAATTATAAAAATATATTGGCAGAAGTGCCTACTTGTAGCACGGAAGAATTAGAATCTTTTTCCGGCTCTTATGATTATATTGGTACAAGAGATTTTTCATATAAAACAAACAATAACTTGTATGATACCGCATTTTTTGAAATGACTCCAAATAAATTTAATCAAAGTGATTTAGCACACTATGTTGGAGAAAGTAAAATTTTGAAAATAAAATATAATTTAAATTTAAAGAATAAGATGGATATTATTAAGGGTGATAGAGTAGATTTAGTTATACCTTCTAAAACTATTTTATATATTGAAAATAATCCGAATTGGTCATATATATTAGCAAATAAAACAATGTTTGAATTAGGCAGTTCACTTAATGATATGGATGATGCATTATGTATGGGAGAAGCTAAAGAAGTGGTTGATTTATATTCTATGGCTAAAAGTTTTGATTATTATATAGTTGATAAAAATGGAATGCCAATAGGATATGTAAATAGATTAAATATAGATAATAATAATTTGAAAACTGATATTGAGATAAATATCTTTAATAAAAATTATCGAGGAAAAGGTTATGGTAGAGACGCTTACGCTATGTATATTAAAGAGTTAAGAAGAATTGGCTATGTTAGTATTGGTGATGTTGTATTTGATTTTAATAAATCTTCTTTAAACATGCATGATAATATGGAATTAAATGAATATGCAATTAGAAGTGAAAGTTATTTTGCATATGGAAAATATCAAGATATGCATTGTTATGAAGTTCCTATAGACTATGAAGAAACTGATAGAAAAACAATAATAAAATAGAATTATAAATATTGTTTTTCTTTTATTATAATTATGTTAAAATGAAATCAAGGGAGTACTAAAATTATGATAAAGCAAGATTATATAACTATAAAAGAATTAGGGAAAAAATTAGATGAATGTGACATAAACATGTTAATTAGTTATGTTAATAAGGCAGTAAAACATATGGAGGTTATTAGTGCTAGTGAAAATGATATAATTAATGCTAATAACATTAGATGTAATGAGAAAGTTTTGAAAGTATTAAGTAATAATGATGAAACTGAATATGATATTGAAGTAACCGATAAACAAATAGATTTATGGGAATCTAGAGAATCTAAAGAATCTGAAAAATGGTGGATGCCTTATTCATCAGAGTTCTTTGGTGGATTTGAAATTAAAAGAGAATTAAAAGTTAAGGGAGTAATATTATATTTTATATTAAAAGCACTTAAGAAAAAAGGAATGGCAGATGTTAAACAAATTAGCTTAAAAAATGCTATCGATAATAAAAATATGGGTAAGTTGGAATCAAGAATAGAAGAATTTGCCGCACGACTTTTAATCCCTAGATCATTTTTTAGTAACGAATTAGGTAAAGACATAGTACGTATGATGCGCGATGAAAGAAATGAAATTGTTGATATAGAAATGGAAAGAAATATAATTTTAGCAAAATTACAAAGCTTTGGTGTAAGTGAAACTATGGCTAAATTAAGATTAAAAATAGCATCTTTTGGAGGCGAATATGATTCTTATACAGAAAAACCTTATCTTGATGACTTTACGTATTACTATGATGATATACATAATGAAAAAGATTCAGCTAAAGAAATGAAAAAATAGTGAGGTATAAATAATATGAGTAAGAAAAAATATAAATTAGTAAAATGTATAGGAGCATTTGCGTTAGCTGGAATTATGGCTACTTCTTTTGTAGGATGTAATTCATCATATAAACCCGAAGAAAATACTAATGATAATCAAGTAGTGAATTCGGTTGATGGAGAAGGAAATCATTTAAGTATTCTTATATTAAAAGATAAAAATAGTTTTTATCCAAATGAATATGAGTTTTATGGATATTTTGAAAAGTTTTTTAATGATTCTATATGTTTTAGAGATGTTTTAAATAATAAAGTATATAATTTGAGTCATGAAAATTATTTTAATAAATATGAATTTTATTATGTTGATATGTATGATTATATAAATCTATATGAATCAGACAAGAAAAAAATAGATTATACTATTAATGAGTACACTTTAATTGAAGATTTGAAAAAATATGAAAGGAAAACTTCAGCTACTATAGTGGGCTTCGAAGAAACAATAGGACTTACAAATAGAGGTACTATTTGTAAAGCAAAGCTATTTGATGCAGAAGCATATTTTAAAGATTCAGAAGATTATTTAAAACAACAAGAATCAACTACTTTGACTAAGAATAAATAAAAATAGAGAAAATTATTCTCTATTTTTATTTGTATATATGTAAAAAAAAATAAAAAAGTGTTAAAATAGTAACAGCTAGGAGCGGATGTATATGTTAGAAATAAAAGATTTAACCGTTAAGGTAGAAAATAAAATAGTTTTAGATAGGTTTAACTTAGCAATTAATGATGGTGAAGTTCATGTTATAATGGGACCAAATGGAGTTGGTAAATCGACCCTTACTAAAGTTATCATGAATGATCCTAATTATAAAGTTATAAGTGGAGATATAATCTACGATGATGAAAGTATATTAAAACTTTCAACTGATGAAAGAGCAAAAATGGGAATATTTCTTGCTATGCAAAATCCACTAGAAATAGATGGTGTTACTAATTCTGATTTTTTAAGAACGGCATTATCAAGTAAAACAAAAGTAAACGTTAATTTATATTCTTTTATTAAAAAGATAGATAGCGCTAAAGATGCTTTAAAAATGCCAGATGAGATGGTACATAGAAGCGTAAATAAAGGTTTTTCTGGTGGAGAAAAAAAGAAAAACGAAATACTACAAATGCTTATGCTAGAACCTTCATTTATCATGTTAGATGAAATTGATTCAGGAGTAGACGTTGATGCTTTAAAAATAGTTGGTGATAACATCAACAAGTATAAAGAAGAACATAAAGAATCTTCTTATCTTGTTATTACGCATTATACTCATTTATTAAAATATGTTAAACCTGATTTTGTTCATGTTGTTAAAAATGGAAAAATAATTAAGACTGGAAATTATGATTTGGCAAGAAAAATTGAAAATAATGGTTTTAACTTTGAAAAAGTAGTGTCAAACGCATTTGATGGAAGTGACGTAAGTGAATAGGATAGTAATAGGAAGTAGTAATAACGAAGTAGGCGTTTTAAAAGAAGATAAATTAATAGTTGATGTAAAAAAAGATACTAACTTTTTAATAGAAAATAATGAAGTTTATAATTATGTATTTAACGTGGATGATGCTAATTTAAACATATTAAACATAAGAGAATCAAAAAATAATATATCTTGCGAAATAAATATAAATAATGGTAATGTATCATTTAATAGCGTTTCTTATAATTCAGGAGATTTAAAACTAAACGTTAATCTAAATAAAGAAGGTTCATCTATTCTTGTACATAACTCAGTAATTGCAAAAGAAAAGGTAAATTATGATATGAAGATTAATCATAATGTAAAAAACACAAATAGTGATGTATGTAATAATGGTGTAACTAAAGACGATGGTACTATATGTTTTGATGTATCAAGTTATGCTCCTAAGGGAAGTAAGGGATGTTTAATTAATCAAGATAGTAAAATAATATCATTGAACAAAATTAACGGTAATAAAATTAATCCTATACTCTTAATTGAAGAATATGATGCGGAAGCAAGACATGCAGCTTTTGTTGGTAACTTTAAAGATGAAGAACTGTTTTATTTAATGAGTAGAGGCTTAAGTAAAAATGAAGCTAAAAACCTACTTATAAGTGGACTTTTAATTGGAATTTTAGATGTATGTTTTAATGAAAAAGAAAATTTAAAGAAAAAATTAAATGACGAATGGAGGTGAAAAAACAATGGATTTCAAAAAAGATTTTCCAATGTTAAACGAAGGAATTATATACTTAGATAATTGTGCTACAACATTAAAGCCTAATTCTGTTATAGATGAAGTTAGCGATTATTATAGAAGATATAGCGCTAATGCTCATCGTGGAGATTATGATATTAGTAGAATAGTTGATGATAAGTTAGTTGAAGTAAGAGAAAAAGTGGCTTCGTTTATAAATGCTAGTTCATCTGATGAAATAATTTTTACAAGCGGAGCAACTGAAAGTTTAAACCTAACCATAAATGGATTTTTTAAAGAGTTTTTAAAACCAGGTGATGAAGTTTTAACTACGAAAGCAGAACACGCATCGTTAATTCTTCCTTGGTTTTCCGCAGTAAATAAAAATGGTGCGACAATAAATTACATTGAATTAGAAGATGATTTATCAGTTTCAATGGAAAATGTAAAAAAGGCCATAACTAAAAATACGAAAGTAATATCACTTTCACATATAACAAACGTAATAGGAGATGTAAGACCTATTAAAGAGATATGTGAATATGCTCATAAGCAAGGAATTATTGTTTTAGTAGATGGTGCACAAAGCGTTCCTCATGAGAAAATAGACGTACAAGATATGGATATAGACTTTTTAACTTTTTCAGCTCATAAAATGCTAGGACCTACTGGAGTTGGAGTTTTATATGGTAAAAGTAAATATTTAAACAAAGTAAAACCTCTTGAATTAGGAGGAGGAATGAACGCTTTCTTTGATAGTTTAGGAAACGTAGAATATAAAGAACTTCCAGAAAAGTTAGAAGCTGGAACTCAAAATATTGCTGGTATTTTAGGTTTTGGTAAAGCAATAGATTATTTAGAAAAACTAGGAATAGAAAACGTACATAAATATGAAGCTGATTTAAAAAAATATATGGTTGATAAATTAAGTAATTTAAAAAACGTAACAATATATAATGCTAAAATTGAAAACGGAATAGTAACATTTAACGTTGAAGGGGTTTTTGCGCAAGACGTTGCAGCATACCTAAATAAAAAGGGAATTTGCGTACGTGTTGGTAATCACTGCGCTAAGATACTATCAGAAGTATTAGGTGTTAAAAATACTTGCCGTGCTAGTCTTTACTTTTATAACACAAAGGAAGACGTAGATAAATTTGTAGAAGCACTAGATAACGATAACATATTATACGAATCATTATAGGAGGATTTTATGGATAACAATACGAAGAAAATGATTATGCTAGAACATTATCAAAATCCACTTAATCATGGTTTAATAAATGATGAAGGATATGTCAAAGTAAATATGAATAGTAAAACTTGTATTGATAATTTAGACTTTATGTACAAGATAGAAGATAACGTTATAAAAGATGTTAAATTTGATGGAGAAGCTTGTGCTATATCAACTTCTTCATCTTCTATAATGACTAATTTAATAATTGGTAAAACAGTAGAAGAAGCTTATAACATAATAGAAAATTATGAACGTATGATAAACGAAGAAGAATATGATAAAGAACTTTTAGAAGAAGCTAATTGCTATGATGAAATTTATAAGCAACCAAATAGAAAAAAATGTGCTTTATTGCCATACGAAGGATTAAAAAAGATATTAAGTGAAAATAAATAAAATAATAAAGGAGGAAATGGTTATATGAAAACATTATCAAAAGGATTAAATAAAGATAAAGTTAGAGAAATATCCATCTTAAAAGGTGAACCAAATTGGATGATGGAATATAGACTAGAGTCATATGATGTTTTTGATAACCTAAAAATGCCTTCTTGGGGACAAAAAATAGATATTAATTTAGACAATATAACTTATTATAAAAAAGTTTATGATGATGTATCTTCATGGGATAACATCGAAGGTAACGTAAAGAAAACATTTGAAGATATAGGACTTATTGATGCAGAAGAAAACTATTTAGGTGGTATGCATGTTCAATATGAAAGTGAATCTTTATATCATAACATGCTTAAAGAATTAGAAGATAAAAAAGTAATATTTTTAGATACTGATACTGCTTTAAGAAAACATCCAGAAATATTTAAAAAATATTTTGGAACGTTAGTTAAAAATGATGATAACAAGTTTGCCGCTTTAAATAGCGCGGTATGGTCGGGAGGAACTTTTATATATGTTCCACCTCATACAAAATTAGATAGACCACTTCAAAGTTACTTTAGAATTGATTCTAAAAACATGGGTCAATTTGAAAGAACTTTAATAATTGTTGATGAAGATAGTGATGTTCATTACATAGAAGGGTGTACTGCGCCTACTTATAGTGAAGATGCACTTCATGCTGCGGTTGTTGAAATATTTGTTGAAAAAAATGCTAAATGTAGATATACAACAATTCAAAACTGGTCTAATAATGTTTATAATTTAGTTACCAAAAGAGCATTAGTAGAAGAAGGCGGAACAATGGAATGGATTGATGGAAACATTGGCTCTAAACTTACAATGAAATATCCTGCTTGTATTTTAAAAGGTGATTATGCTAAAGGAATTTGTACCACAATTGCATTAGCAGATAATAATCAAGTGCAAGATACTGGTGCTAAAATGATTCACTTAGGAAAACATACAAAAAGTAACATACTATCTAAATCAATTGCAAGAAATGGTGGAAACGCATCATATAGAGGCTTAGTTAAAATAACTAAAAATGCCCTTAATTCATCTTCTAATATTAAATGTGATACAATCTTGCTTGATGAGAAGTCTAAAAGCGATACTTTCCCAACAAACATATGCGAAAATAATGAAAGTACTTTAGAACATGAAGCAACCGTTTCAAAAATAGATCCTAATCAGTTATTTTATTTAATGACTAGAGGAATCGATGAAAATAAAGCAACAGAACTTCTTATAATGGGATTTATTGAAGCATTTAGAGAAGAACTTCCTCTTGAATACGCAGTAGAATTAAACCAATTACTTAAAGGTGAAACAATAAAGGAATGCAAAAGATAAGCATTTCTTTTTTTGTTGTAATTTGTCGAACGAATTACTAAAAAAGAATTTTTGTAAAATAATTATTACAGAAATCTTTTTTTGCTTAGATAATACTTGTTTTTTTGAAAACAAATAAATGATAAATATTTTTTTTAGTCTTTTGCGTACTATTTTATTTTTCTGTATATTGTTTTTCGAAAGGAGAAAAAAATATGTTAAATCAATTAGTTGTAGTAGGTAGGTTAGTTAAAGATCCAGAACTAAGAAAAACAGAAACTGGAAGAAATATGACTAGCATAACACTTGCAGTACCAAGGGCTTATAAAAACACCAATGGTGAATACGATACTGATTTTATTGATTGTATTTTGTGGAGTAATGTTGCAGAAACAACCACTGAATATTGTCATAAAGGTGATTTACTTGGTGTTAAAGGAAGAGTTCAAACTAGAATGGTAGAAAAAGAAGAAGAAAAACCAAAACAAGTAACCGAAATAATTGGTGAACGTGTAACGTTTTTATCTTCTAACCATAAAACAGAAACAGTGGAAAAGGAAGATTAACTTCCTTTTTAATTTTAAAGGAGACATGGATGAATTATTATGATGAGATAAAAAAAGAATTAGTAAATAATGAAGTATATAAAAAAGTAAAAGATTATTCTAAAAACAAAAATGATCTAAAGACTTATTATAATGTAGGGAAATTACTTAACGAAGCAGGAAGTCATTATGGTGAGGGAATAATAAATAAGTATTCTAAAAAACTAACTGATGAATTAGGAAAGGGATATGGAATATCAAATCTGAAAAGAATGCGGTTATTTTATTATCGAATAGAAAAAGGTGCGACAATGTCGCACTATTTGAACTGGTCACATTATTATGAGTTAATAAAATTTGATGATATAAGAGAATTTAATTACTATGTAAAAATAATAGAAGATCAAACTTTATCGGTAAGAGAACTAAGAGAAAGAATACAAAATAAAGAGTATGAAAGATTAGATGATAAAACGAAACTTAAGCTAGCTAATAAAGAGATCCTTAAAATAGAAGATTTAGTAAAAAGTCCTATATTAGTTAAAAATAAATTTAATAGTGAAAAGATTTCGGAAAAAATGTTACAAGAATTAATACTAGAAGATTTACCATCATTTTTAAAAGAGCTAGGAGAAGGCTTTTGTTTTATTGAAAATGAATATAAAATAAAGATAGGAGATGTTTATAATTACATAGATTTATTATTATTTAATTACTTTCATAATCGTTTTGCCGTAGTGGAATTAAAGACAACAGAGTTAAAGAAAGAGCATATAGGACAAATAGAAACTTACATGCATTATATCGATGAAAACGTAAAGAAATGGTATCATGATAAAACAATAGGAATTATTATTTGTAGAAAAAATAATAAGTACATAATGGCATATTGTTCAGATGAAAAAATTTTATCTAGAAAATATGAACTAGTGTAATAAAGTTATTTAAAACACATACTTTTTATTAGAGGTGTTAAGATGAAAAAAATATGTCTTTTTATAATTTGTTTATTTATGTTTATTCCTTTAGTTAGTGCGGTTACAACAACTCAAAGTTCAAGTGTTAAAACTACTACTACAACAAATAAAGGTCCTACTGAAGGAGAAGAATGTGTAGAAGAATCGTGTAGGATAACAAATGAAAATGAAGAGTGTACTGACGAGAAAAACTGTGAAACTACATCAAAAGAAAAAGAAGCTTCTGATGATGGTTTATTAAGTGATGGTAAAAGCGCAATATTAATAGAAGCATCGACTGGAAAGGTAATATACGAAAAGAATTCACATGATAGATATGCTCCAGCTTCTATGACTAAAATAATGAGTATGATACTTATCATGGAAGAAATAGATAAAGGAAATCTTAAATGGAACGAGAAATTAACTACTAGTGAATATGCATCTTCAATGGGTGGTTCTCAAATATTTTTACAGCCTAACGAGAAGATGACAGTAAAAGATTTATTTAAGGCAGTAGCAATAGGTTCTGCAAATGATGCAACGGTTGTTTTTGCAGAAAGAATAGCAGGTACAGAAGATAAATTCGTAGAGAAGATGAATGCTAAAGCAAAGGAATTAGGCTTAAAAGACACAAACTTTAAAAATGCAGTCGGCCTTGATGAAGCTAATCATTATTCTTCAGCATATGATATGTCTGTTATGGCAAGAGAATTAGTTAAGCATGAAAAAATATTTGAATTTACTACCATATACGAAGATTATTTAAGACAAAATACAGATAATAAGTTTTGGTTAGTTAATACCAATAAATTAATCAAGACTTATGAAGGCGCAGATGGACTTAAAACTGGTTACACAAAAGAAGCTGGTTATTGTTTAACTGCAACTGCTAATAAAAATAGAATGAGATTAATTGCAACTATAATGGGAGCATCAGATAGTAAATCAAGAAATAGCAACATGGCTACGTTACTTGATTATGGATTTAACTCATATGAAATGCAAGTTGAAGTAAAAAAAGGAGAAGTAGTATCTAAGAAAAATATATCTAAAGCTAAAAATGAAATCGTAGAAATAGTTCCAAGTAAAGATGCTAGCGTATTGGTTGAAAGAGGAAATAAAAAAGAAGCTTTAAATTATGAAATGAAATTAAATAAATTAAAATTACCAATAAAAAAAGGCGAGAGTGTCGGAATACTTAATTTAAAAGATGGTAATAAAATAATAAGTACCGTTGATTTAACTGTTAAAGAAGATGTGGAAAGAGCTAGTATTTTAGAACTATATAAAAGATCAATAAAGAGTATTTTATCAGGAAGTATGTAAGAAACCTTGCTTGGTTTCTTTTTATGTTGTATAATCATATTAACATCTTATAAAGAGCGATGGAGGGACTAGCCCTATGAAGTCGCACCAACCTATTAAATTAGGTGGTAATGCTAGAACGATAAGATAACTTTTAAAACCCTCAAGATAAAAGTTATCTTGGGTGTTTTTTATTAGATGTAAAAGAAAGGAAGGTAAATATGATAGAAAAAGTAAATCCATCTCATCCAGATAAGGTGGCTGATAGAATAGCAGGTGCAATAGTAGACTTAGCATATTCTAAAAACGAAAATCCAAAAGTAGCGGTTGAAATACTAATAGGACATGGTAAATGTAATATTATAATTGAAACTAGCGAAGTATTTGAAGAGTCTGAAATAGACAAAATAGTTAAAAGAATAATAGGGGATGTTGAGCTCGATTTATTAGTGGTAAATCAGGATGAAAATTTAGCAAGTAATCAGCAGGGAAAATTAAGATGTGGTGATAATGGAATATTTAAAGGCGTACCATTAACAGATGAACAAAAGAAATTATCGGAAATAGCTAGAAATATATATAGTAAGTATCCTTATGATGGTAAGTATATACTAGATAAAGATAAGTTAATAATATGCCAAAGTAATGCAAAAGAAGAAGATTTAAGAAAACTTTATCCAAACGCAATAATTAATCCATTAGGATATTGGACTGGTGGTATAAACGTAGATACTGGTGCGGTAAATAGAAAGTTAGGTTCTGATATGGCGGATAGTGTAACTGGTGGTGGCTTGCATGGTAAAGACTTATCTAAAGCAGATGTATCAGCAAATATATATGCATTTAAAAAAGCACAAGAAACTGGTAAAACAGTAGAAATAAGCTCTGCTATCGGAGATGAAATGATAGATGGAAAACCATATAGTGAAATAGTAGAAGAAGCTAGAAGTTATATAAAAGAAATGGGTGGCTTTGAAGAATTTGCTAAATGGGGTTTATATTAATATAAAAAGAATCTAACAATTGAATTAGATTCTTTTTAAAATGTATTACATTTTATCATAAATAAAGCTAGCTTTATTTATATACCTTTAACCAAATTTCTTGTATCTTTTCGATTCTTTCTTTTATTTCTAATTCATTTTCGTTATAGAAATTTATATCAGTTTTGTTATTTTTCTTACCTATATAATTACCTTTTTTATCACATGGTATGACTAACATATCATTATCATCAGTATGGTAATATACTGATACATTATTTGTATTATTATAATATATGATTATTCCAGAGTATGTATTATAATCTGAATATGATAAGATTTCTTTATATATACTTTGGTTATTAGACTTATATTTTATTTCTGGAATTACATATGTTGTTTCGTTATCTTCTAATATATAATTTGGAGACTTAGAAGGATTGTCTTTAACAAATTTTAATCTGTTTAAATTACTTTGAACTTTAATAACTATGCTTTTTAGTTCTTCTTTTTTAGCCTCTTTTTCTTTATAATTTTTTACTACTAAAAAAGTACCAACTAATAATAATGTTAAAACTATACAAATTATAATTTTAAGTATTTTATTTCTTTTTAAGTTTTTCTTAATTTTATTATCAGATAATTTTATTGTCTCTTTAATAGCATCATCTGCCTGTTTTTTAGAAATATTTTCCTTTATTTTTTTTCCTAATAAAAGTTCATTTACACTTACTTCTAATATGTCACTTAAAGGTATTAATAAAGAAATATCAGGACAACCTAAACCACGTTCCCATTTTGATACCGCTTTATCAGTAACTCCTAATTTATAAGCTATATCATTTTGGGTTAATCCTTTTTCTTTTCTTAATTTACTTATAAAATTTCCTATATTATTTTGGTCCATAAATACATCACCTAATAATATTATACAAGTATATTTTTATTTTAACAATAAACGAATAGTTTACCTTAATAATTTAAATGTAAATTATTAAGGTATAACTCATATAGTTGTTTATGCTTTTTAACAATTACTTGTAAAATAATGCCTGTTACGCTAAGCAAAAGCGCAACAACAAGAGCTATGCAAGCAACTATTAGACTTGGAAATTTAGGTACCAAACCAGTTTTAAAATATTCTAAAACAACAGGTATTCCCAATATCAATGATATTATTAAGCATATAATACTTATTATGTTAAAAAAAGCAGCTGGTTTATATTCTTTAAATAAAGTTGCAATTGTTTTTAATACTTTAAATCCATCACTATAAGTGTTTAACTTAGATTCACTACCTTCAGGCCTATCTTTATAGTTAACTGGAACCTCTATTAATTTAAAATTTTTATCAATAGCATGAATAGTCATTTCTGTTTCTATTTCAAATCCTTTAGAAAGTACTGGGAAAGATTTAACAAATTCATAGCTAAAAGTTCTATAACCTGTCATTATATCCTTTACGTTGTTATTAAATAATTTATTTATTAAGAATCTAACCATCTTATTACCTAAATTATGAAATGGTCTTTTATTTTCGGTAAAGTAAGTGCTAGATAATCTATCTCCTATTACCATATCAGCTTTTCCTTCTAATACTAAATTACACATCTCTTTAGCATTTTCCGCTGGATACGTATCATCTCCATCAATCATTAAGTAACAATCTGCATCTATGTCTTTAAACATACTTCTTATTACATTTCCTTTTCCTTGACGATATTCATATTTTACAATAGCTCCTGCTTTTTTTGCTATTTTATCAGTACCATCAGATGAATTATTATCATAAACATAAATATCTGCTTCTGGCAAAACTTTTTTATAATCCTTTATTACTTTTTCTATTGTTTTTGATTCATTATAGCAGGGTATTAAAACTGCTATTTTTTTATTTGTTTTCATTTTTTTACTTCCTTTCTTACTTCTTTTTGAAATATGCCAAACATAGTAGGCAATGCAAATATGTTAGGCAATGCATATCTAAAATACGTGTTTACTGGTGATGCTACACATACTAATAAAACTATTAATGAAGGTATTAAGTATATTAGTTCTTTATATTTTTTCTTGTATATTAAGTAAGATAGCATAAACAAAATTATCCAAGTACTAAATCCAATGTTAACTATTAAACCTATTATTGGTATATATGGAAATATTTTTCCAAACGAAGATAATATGTCTCTTAAAGTATTTAAGTTGTTAAAGTTATAATTAAAGCCATATTCATTTATAGTTGGATTATATTTTGTATATATATACCAATTTGTTTTAGCAGGATAAAAGTAACCATATGTATTATTGATAGTAGCTTCTACGTAAGTTATTGGATGTTTTTTTAATTGTTTTAGCCATGTTTTAAAATAGTTATTCAAATCATTTTTAGTACTATCTTTATTAAAATCATTTTTAACAGGATCTGCTATTTCTGGTTTATACCTATCAGCTAAATCATCATATCCTAAAACTTTATCAATTACATTTTTCTCTTTTTTAGTAACTTCATTTTTATGTTCTTTTACGTATCTTGCGGTTTGTTGAAAAGGAATAGATAGTGTTTCTCTAATACTACCAGGAGTTATTTTAAAATAAGGTAATATTATATTGTTAAATGATAGTTGAAACGTAATTACTATTAATATTATAGTTGTGTATTTAAAAATATTTTTTCTTCCAATTAATAATAAAAAGGGAAATGATAAGATTATTATATGAAATCCATTATTTCTAAATAAAGTAATTAATATTAGTAAAATTATTTCTTTTATTATATATTTAATGGTAAGTTTATCTTTGGTTTTAATAAATTTATAAATGCTAATTATATAAAGAATTATTAAACATCCAAATATAACATCTTTAACAGGACTCATTGCATAAAAAGCAAATACAGGTAAGAAAGCGTATATTATTAAACAAATTAATCTATATTTAATACTTAGTTTTATTTCTTTCATAAATTTAATTGTATAAGATAAAGTACTAGCAAGTATTGTAACTTGAATTATACTATATATAAATAATCCTACGTTGGTACTATTAAATAGACTTAATCCTATTTTTAAACTAGATCCAATAAGAAGTGTATGAACAATAGGGTGATGATTAGTTAATATAACGTTTTCATCTATCAAATTAACATAAGTAGAGTATTTATTATCAATTCCAAAATATTGTAAGATTTGAAAACTTGGATCAGGTGACATAATACAAGGATAAAAAGCTATTATGTATATAAGCCATCCTGCAATTATTACTATAAGGGATATTAAAAATGGGTGAGTATTAAATAATTTTATAAATTTATTTGTACTATTTTTTTTAAATGATATTTCATTATCTAATTTATTAAATATTTTTATTATGATTAAATAACTTATTTTTGCAATTATAACAAAGCTGAGTATTGATAACATTACATGTTTATATATTAACGATAAATTATTTTTTATTATGAAACTTGTTCCTATTATAATAAACAAAGATAAAGTTATTGATAATATGTATGATATTATTATTTTTCTTTTTTTCATAATTCCTCCTTGCAACTAAATTATAAGGTCATATAAAGTTGTAAAAAAGGAACCGATAGTAGAATTTAGTTATTTTTACTCAACTATTGGTTTATTTTTGCTATAATTGTTTTAAGGAAGTAGATAACATGATATTAAATGTAAGTGGTAGAACTGATATAGTAGCTTTTTATTCTAACTGGTTTATGAAAAGGTTAAATGAGGGTTATGTAATGGTGAGAAATCCTTTTTATCCTAAAAAGGTAAGTAAAATTAATTTTAGTGATGTTGATGGAATTGTTTTTTGTACTAAAAACCCAATACCAATGTTAGATAAATTGGATTCTATTAAAATACCATTTATATTTCATGTTACTTTAACACCTTATAAAAAAGATATAGAACCAAACGTACCACCTAAAGGTAAGGTAATAGAGGCTATTAAAACTCTTTCTAAAAAAATAGGTAAAGATAAAATATGGGTTAGATATGATCCAGTATTTATTAATGATAATTATACATTAGAGTATCATGTTAAAAACTTTGATAGAATGTGTGAATTACTTGATGGATACGTAAGTAAAATAATAATATCTTTTTTAGATATGTATCAAAATGTTAGGTATAACATGCCTTATTTAAAACCTAAAACTTTAATGGAAGAAGATTATAAAGTTATTGGAACATCTTTTGCAGATAGCGCTAAAAGACACGGTATGACGGTTCAAACATGTGCTGAGAAACGTAACTTAAGTGAATATGGATTTAAAGTGTCCGATTGTGTTACTAAAGAAGTTGCGCAAGTTTTAACTAATAAAACTAAATTTAAAACATGGACTGCAAGAGCAAAGAAATGTAAGTGTGTTAGTATGGTAGATATTGGAGAATATAACACATGCATGCATATGTGCCGTTATTGCTATGCTAACTATGATGAAGTTAAAGTAAAAGATAATATAAAAATACATGATCCTAATTCTCCTTTGTTAACCCAAAATATAACAAAAGAAGATGAAATAACTATAAGAAAAAATTAGTAAAATTGAAATATGATGATATAATAAAAAGGGAGTTGATGATAATGAATATAACAATATTAGGAGCAGGAGCTTATGCTTTAGGTCTTGCTTTAAGATTTAATAAAAATGATAATAAAATAATTATTTGGTCAGCGGTAAAAGAAGAGATAGATACTTTAACCAAAACCAAAATGAATGAAAGAGCTTTACCTAATGTTAAAATGCCAAATAATTTTGTTTATACAGAAAATATAGAAAAGGCAATAGATGGTAGTGATATAGTAGTTATTGCGGTTGCTACTAAGTTTTTATCAGGCGTTTGCGATACTATAAAACCATATGTAAAAGATAAACATATCGTAATAGCATCTAAAGGTATAGAACAGGATACTTATTTGTTTGCAAGTAACATAGTAAAAACTAAGCTTAAAACAAAAAAACTTTGTACGATATCAGGTCCATCGTTTGCAAAAGATATGGCAAAGGATGAACTAGTTGGATTATCACTTGCAACTACCAATAATAAAACAAAAGAAGCAGTAATTAAGGCTTTATCTAGTGACACTTTAAAAATAAGAGCTACTAAAGATTTTTTAGGTGTTGAATTATGTGGAACAATGAAAAACGTTATTGCAGTAACTTCTGGAATGTTAGATGGAATGGATGTATCAGAATCAACTAAAGCAATGTTTTTAACAGAGAGTATTAATGATACAAGAAAGTTAATAAAAAAGCTTGGTGGTAATGAAAAAACAATTATGTCCTTCGCAGGATTTGGAGATATACTTTTAACTTGTACATCAGAGTCTTCTCGTAATTATTCTTTTGGTAAACTATTAGGTAGTGGAGCTTCAAAAAAAGAATTAGACGAGTATCTAAAAAATAATACGGTTGAAGGAGTATATACCCTAGAATCAATATATGGACTTATTAAGAGTAAGAGAGTTAGTATGCCTTTTATAGATTTTGTATATGATGTAGTATTTGGACATAGAAAGTCTAATGAAATAATTCAATTTTTAAAAGAAAAGGAATAGCAAGAAGATATACTTTCTTGCTTTTTAAAAAGTATACTAGTATAATAAGTTGGCAAGCGGGTGATATATATGGAACTAATTAATATTTTTGATGATTTAAAAAACGATATGTCCATAGAAAATATAATAAAAAAATATAAAATTGGACTTTCAAGATTAATTAAAATTGTAAAATTTCATAATAATACTGGTATTGATTTTGAAGAAAAAATTAGTAAGGAAATATATGATTTGAAGAAGTGTGGAAACACTTATGAAGAGATAGCAGAAATTTCTTATACAGGTGTTACCTATATAAGAAATTATATTAAGAAATATTGTACTGAAAATAATTTAGAAGTTCCAAAATTGGAATTTAAAAGAAATAAAATAGATTTACCCTTAAAAGAAATATACGATATGAAAAAAAGCGGTGTATCAGTTGATAAAATATCAGATAAATACAATGTAAGTTGTAATACTATATATAATAGGTTAAAAGAATATTGTAATGAAAATAATTTGGATATTACTGAAATAATATATTCAAGGCGAAAAGTAAATTTACCAATGCAAGAAATATATGATATGAAAAAAGGTTTGTCTTTTGAAGAAATCTCATGGAATTATGATGTTAGTGAAACATTAATATATAAGGCATTAAATGAATATTGCACTGAAAATAATTTAGAAGTTCCAAAATTGGAATTTAAAAGAAATAAAATAGATTTACCCTTAAAAGAAATATACGATATGAAAAAAAGCGGTGTATCAGTTGATAAAATATCAGATAAATATAATGTGAGTTATGGTACTATATATAATAGGTTAAAAGAAATAAATATAGAAATTTTATTATATTTATTTCAAAGTATTATAGATAAAGAAAATGATAAGTCTATTAATCATTTTATAGAAAAGGAAATAGGTTATGCTAAACAAATGAAAGATCACTAATTTAAGTGATTTTTTTTCTTTTTGTAAGCTTCTGTCGAAACACTTTTTTTTATTAATTAATAGTGATTAAATAGGATTACTAGGAGGAATTAAGTTGCTTAAAGTATTAATGGAATTTAGAAAAGGAATACTCTTTGTAAGGTTATTTGGCGTGTTAGATGATAAAACTATAGAAACTTTTAAAAATGAAGTTAAGGAGGTGATTATAAAGTCGGGGATTAGGTACGTGGTTTTAAACACTTATAATTTAGATGGAATAACAAAAGAGGGAGTAAAGGAAATAAGAGTTTTAAAAAAGATTATGAAAAAGATGGATGGCGAGTTCTTTTTATTTAGTGGTGAAGTAAAAGAACTTAAATCACTTTCTAATCTTGAAAACGAACTAAAAGTTTTTGAAAGGGTTGTGATATAGTTGATAAGTGCTACTTACGAACTAGACGAAGTAATTAAGCAAAATAGTAATTTAGTTTATAGCATTTGTTCTAAATATCAAGGATATAACGATAAAGAAGACTTACATCAAGTTGGAATGATTGGCCTTATCAATGCTTATAAAAATTTTGATTCTACAAAAGATGTTAAATTTTCTACTTATGCTTTTCCATACATTGTTGGAGAAGTTAGTAAATATGTAAGAGAAAATAAATCTGTCAAAGTAAGCCGAGATTTAATTAAATTAGGAAAAAAGATAAATGAATACATTGAAAAACATAGAAAGGTAAGAGGTTATGAACCTTCTATTTCTGATATAGCAGTTATGTTAGATACTAAAGAATCTACGGTAATTAGTGCACTTGATGCATGTAAAAGTACTAAAAGTTTAGATGAAGAAATAAATAGTGATGGTAAAGCAATAACGTTACTTGATGTTACTCCATCAAAGGAGAATATAAGTAAAGAGCAGATGCTTGATTTAAAAGAAGCATTTAAGTATTTATCTAGCGAGGAACAAATACTTGTTATTAATAGATATTTTAAAGATTTAACTCAAAGTGAGGTTGCAAATCTTATGGGTGTTAATCAAGTATATGTATCTAGGTTAGAGAAAAAAGTACTAGTTAAGTTAAAAAATAAGATGGTAGCATGATAAAAATTGGGATTATTTCCAATTTTTTTGTTATAAATATTATTTTTGTGTTAGAATAAATAATTACAAGGTGGTATTTAATATGAATTTATTAGAAATGAATAATTTTTACGAATATAATAATCTTAAAAGAATTTCAAAAGAAACATATGAACGTATTTTAGAAAGTGATAATGGTTCAGAACTTATTTCTTTAGCATTTCATGCTAGATATTATAACAAGGTTTATAAAAAAGTAATGAATGGTAATGACGAAGAATTAAAAAAATATTATAAAGAAAACAATACATTAGTTAACCCACATGATATTTTAAAAATATTTTTAAATAAAAAAGACATAACTGGATTATGGATGTTAACTGGAAGATATAAAAATTTTATTAATGAAATATATAACCATGTTAAAGATAGTGATGATGAAAATTATAAATTAGAGTTTATTCGTATGTTTGATGTTTCATTGGATAATAAAATTGACTTTTTGGAAAATATTAATATTCCTAAGAAAATATTTTGGGATAAAATAGTAAAAAAAGAAAGGTTGTCTTCTTCAAATATTATAAATTATATGTTAAAAAAATATGATGCGGTTATTCTTTTTATGTATTTATATAAAGTTAATATGATTGTATCAGAATTACAATATAAAAGATTATTAAAGTTATTGGAAATACAAAAAGAAGATTTTATAGAAATAGATGAAGAATTTTATAATAATTATTTAAAAGAATTAACAGAAAATTGTTGGGATCGCATGAATGAAAAAAAATTAACTAATTATTCTAATAAAAATTCTTTTGATGATATTTTAAAAGCAAAGTATGTATATGATGAAAAAGATCAAATTACTTTTGATACTGTGTTTGTTAAAAAAATATAAAATTAAATTAGATTTAGTAAAAAAGCTTGGTATAATTTGCCAAACTTTTTTTCATATTAATACTGGTGATAAAAATGAATAAAGAAAGGTATAAAGAAATAACAAGCAAAATAGTTCCAGAAGAAGATAAAGTAAAAAATGGAATAATAGCTTTTATAGTTGGTGGTTTAATAGGACTTTTAGGACAAATAATAGTAGTTGTTTTAGAAAATGGTTTTGATGTAGCTCATAAAGATGCAACTTCAATAATGATAGTAATATTAATTTTTATTGCATCGCTTCTAACAGCACTTGGCTTTTTTGATAATTTGGTAGCTAAAGCAAAAGCTGGTCTTATAGTTCCAATAACTGGTTTTGCACACGCAATGACATCAAGTATGTTAGATTATAAAAAAGAAGGATTAGTAACTGGAATAGGGGCCAATGCTTTTAAATTAACTGGTAGCGTAATTTTATATGGAGTAGTATCAGCATATGTTTTTGGAATTGTTAGATACTTATTTTTTGGAGGGTAGACTATGACTATTAACTTTAATAACGTGTATTTAAAAGCAGCGTCAGCAGTTGCTGGTAAGGATGAAAAAGAAGGTAATTTTGGTAAACTGTATGATCAAACATATAATGATTATTACGCTGGAGAAAAAACATTCGAACAAGCAGAGATAAAGATGATAAAAGATTCCGTTAACAAGGTATTAGCTAAAGCAAATAGCTCTTTAGATAACGTAGACGTTATAATTGGGGCAGACTTACTTAACCAAATAACACCAAGTGCTTATGCATCAGTAGAATTTAACAGACCATTTATGGGTGTTTATAATGCTTGTGCATCTATGTGTGAAGAAATAATAGTAGCATCATCACTACTTCAAAATAAAAGCATAAACAGCGTAATATGCAACGTATCATCTCATAACATGACCGCTGAAAGACAGTATAGAAATCCGGTTGAATATGGATGCCCTAAGCCAAAAAGGTCTACGTTTACGGTAACTGGATCAGCATCAAGTTTATT
>CAJTXC010000009.1 GCA_910580135.1 uncultured Bacilli bacterium
GAATATTTGAATGAAAAAAACTAAAAAGGAAAACAAAAAAATACTTAAGAAGGGTATTGCTTTAGCGTTAGCAGGTACAATGATTGGTACTGTATTTGTTGGATGTTCTAAAAAAAATCTACTAGAGGATACACTATTAAATGACACAGAGGTAGTATATGTTGATGACCAACCATTAATAATGAGTTATAATTATTCATATGATAGTTGTGATGGTAAACATTATAAAGATATAATTTCTGGTAGGGTTTATCACGTTGCTAACGAAAATGCAGAAGGAACTGAAATTTGTGTTTATAGAAACGTTATAACTTTAGATACTGATACAAAAAGGGAATCAATTACACCTTATTTAACTGCTGACGAATTAAAAAAAGCTCAAGAAGAAAATTTTTCAGATGAAGATGTAATAGCAATTCAACAAAGAATAGCTAAAGAAGCAAAAACTTTAAATTAATAAAAAACTCTATTATAAAATATAGAGTTTTTTTATAATATTTTATCTACTAGACCATATTCTAATGCTTCTTTAGCAGTTAGATAATGGTCTCTTTCTGTATCTTTTTCTATTTTTTTAATATCTTGACCTGTTTTTTCAGATAACAATTTATTTAACTTATTTCTTAAGAAAAGAATTCTATCTGCAACTATTTTTATTTCGGTTGCTTGCCCGCTTACACCACCTAATGGTTGATGTATCATTACTTCACTGTTTGGTAATATAAATCTTTTTCCTTTATCTCCGCTAGCTAAAAGCACCGATGCCATAGATGCAGCCATACCAACGCAAATTGTTGAAATAGGACTTTTAACATAGTTCATCGTATCATAAATAGCCATACCAGCAGTTATACTTCCGCCAGGACTATTTATATAAATACTTATTTCATCATTTCCTTGTGAATCTAAAAATAAAAGTTCACTAATGACTGCGTTAGCTAAACAATCATCAATTTCACCACCAATAAAGATTATTCTGTCTTTTAGTAATCTAGAATATATATCATATACTCTTTCACCATTGTTTGTTTTTTCAATAACACTTGGAATTAAATTCATATATTTATCACCCTACTAATTATTATGTATAGTATATTTGGATTTATTATTAAAATATTGTGACTTTTTCCTACATTTCTGATAGAATATTATTAGAATAAAAGGGTGATATTATGGATAATGTTAAAGTTAGATATAAAGATAAACAATTCGAATATGAAAAAGATACAACATTACTTGATATATCTAAAGATTTTGAAAAAGATTACGATAATAAAATAATTGTTGGAACAATAAATAACAGATTAGCATCCTTAGATAGTAAAGTAAGCAGAAGTTCAGACGTGGACTTCTATGATGTTTCAAGCGCTTTAGGACGTAGAACATATATAAGGGGGCTTAGTTTTTTATTTGCTAAGGCAGTAAAAGACGTAATAAATGCTGATGTTAAAATGGTATGTTACGTAGACAAAGGTATTTACTGTGAGATTTTAACAAATAATTTAATATCTGAAGTAACCGTTGAGAAAATAAAGATGAGAATGAGAGACCTTGCAAACGAATCTCTTCCAATAACTAAAATAATGGTTTCAAGATTAGAAGCGATGGATTATTTTACAAAGGTAAATCAAATCGATAAAGCAGAATCTTTAAGGTTCATTAGTAACTCAACCATTAGCCTTTATAGATTAGATGATACATTAGATTATTTTTATGGTATCTTGCCTAATAACACTAGTTATTTAAAAAGTTTTAACGTTAAATATATAAAAGAAAATAAAGTTATGTTACTTCCACCAGTCACCTTTAAACAAGATGAAAAAATTAAGTTTGATAAAAACGAAAGTTTAATAGAAGCTGTTGAAGCTCAGTCAAAATATTTAGAAAACATAAATATAGGAACGTCAGTTGGATTAAATAATACTATTTCAACTGGCGCTTATGGAGATGTAATAAGAATAAGTGAATCGGTATTAAATAATCAATTATTTTCAGTAGCAGATAGAATTTCTAAAAACAAAGATGTTAAAATGGTATTAATAACAGGCCCATCATCATCTGGTAAAAAAACAACAGCTAGAAAACTGTCTTTATTTTTAAAAACTAAAGGATTTAATCCTATAGCTATTTCAGTTGATGACTTTTATACTGATATGAAAGATCGTGTTTTAGATGAAAACGGTGAACCTGAAGTAGAAAAAATAGAAGCTTTTGATACGAATCAATTTAATAAGAAAATATCCGAACTTTTAAATGGAAAAGACGTTGTTTTACCTAAGTTTAATTTTTCCACAGGAAAACAAGAGTTAAACGATAAAAATAAAGTCCACATGAGTGATAAGAGTATTTTAATTGTAGAAGGAATTCATGCTTTTAACGAAAAACTTACTGAAATGATACCTGAAAAAAATAAATTTAAAATATTTATATATCCAATAACGCCTTTAAATATTGATAATCATAATTTGTTTAAATCAACAGATAATAGACTTTTAAGAAGAATTGTAAAAGATAATAAAACACGAGCGCTATCTGCTTCCAATACGTTAAAGGCGTGGAGAAGGGTAAGAAAAGTTGAAGAAGAAATGATTTTCCCTTATATGAAAGAGGCAGATGCAGTATTTAATTCTTCTCTTATATATGAACTTGGAGTTTTAAAAACGTATGCAGAGCCTTTATTATTTTCGGTTCCAGAGGATGATCCAAACTATGATGATGCTTTAAGATTGATAAACATTTTCAGAGTAATACTTGGAATACCTAGTGATGAAGTGCCACAGGATTCTATTATAAGAGAATTTATCTCTGGAAGTTGTTTTAACGATTTATAAATGGTACAATATAATTATAGGAGGGTAAATTAATGATAAGAGTAGCAATAAACGGATTTGGAAGAATTGGTAGATTAGTATTTAGATTAATGCAAGAAGATAAGGATTTTGAAGTAGTAGCGATAAATGATTTGACTGATGCTTCTCAGCTTGCATATTTACTTAAATATGATACTTCCCATAGAAGATATAGATCTGAAGAAATAACAAATGATTCTGAGAACATAATAGTAGATGGTAAGAAAATAAGAATTTATGCTGAGGCTGATCCATCATTATTACCATGGAAAGAACTTGACGTTGATGTAGTGTTTGAATGTACAGGATTCTTTACTAGCAAGGAGAAAGCGGAAGCTCATATAAAAGCAGGCGCTAAAAAAGTTATAATATCAGCTCCTGCTAAAGGAGATTTAAAAACTATCGTTTATAATGTTAACCATGAGACCTTAACAGGAGAAGAAAAAGTAATTAGTGCTGCAAGTTGTACAACAAACTGTCTTGCACCTGTAATGAAATTACTTTGTGATAATTATGGCGTAGAAAAAGGATTTATGACTACAGTTCATGCGTATACTAACGATCAGTCAACACTTGATGTTGCGCATAAAAAAGGTCACATGGCAAGAAGAGGTCGTGCAGCAGCAGCTAACATCGTTCCGTCTTCAACTGGTGCAGCAAGTGCTATAGGTCTTGTTATACCAGAATTAAAAGGAAAATTAGATGGTACAGCAATGCGCGTTCCTGTAACTACTGGTTCGGTTGTTGATTTAACTTTAGAGTTAAGTAAAAACGTTACGGTAGAAGAATTAAATAATTTATTTAAAAACAATCAAAACGAAACATTACAATATACAGAAGATCCTATCGTTTCAAGTGATACTATTGGTATAACTTGTGGGTCTTTAGTTGATGGTTTATTAACTAATATAGTTGAAGTAGATGGGAAACAACTTGTTAAGATTGTTACTTGGTATGATAACGAAATGAGTTATTCAGCTCAAATGGTTAGATGCGCTAAATATTTTGCAAATAAATAAGCACTAGATAAAACTAGTGTTTTTTTAAACCATTCGTGTTATAATGTTATCAAGAAAATAGAAAGTGGTGATTGGTATGGAATCTCAAGAATATCAAACAGAAGAAAAAAAGCAGTTTAGATTAACAAGAGGGATGGTTCTTTTAGCGGTTATAGCCTTAATTGTAATCGTAGTAGTTATTATAATTGTAGTTAATCAAATAAATAGTAAAAAACCAGAATACACACCTGCAGATTTCAAAAAACTAGAGTCTAGAATGGAAGAAGAAGCACCAACTTATATATCGCAAAGTGGAATTGTACTTACAAATGAAGAGACAAAAATAGATTTAAAAAAATTATTATTAGAAAATGGTGGCTCTATTGATTCTAATGCAACTAAGGCTGCTAAAATATGTGAAGGATACGTATTAGCATCTAAAGTAGATACAGAAAAATATATTTCATACATAAAATGTGGTAAATTTTATACAACAGATGGTTATGTAAGTGAGGAACAACCAAGTACCACAAAAACTCCAAAAAAAGATACTGAAAAACCTATTGTAACAATTAATGGAGAAAAAGAAATTACCATAAGTGCAGGTTCTAATTATTTTGACGGTGGAGCTAAAGCAATTGATAATATAGATGGGGATATAACATCTAATATTAAAGTATCAGGTAGTGTTAATACTAATTCCCCTGGAACTTATACTATTACTTACTCAGTAAGTGATAAAGCAGGTAATAAAGCAGAAGCTAAAAGAGTGGTAACAGTAACTCCTGCCGCTCCAATTACTACTACAACTACTAAGGCTCCTACGACTACAAGAAAAAGTAGTGGAACAGTAAGAACAACAACTAAAAAAACGGTTATTACAACACAAAGAGTTACAACGCCACCTACTATCACATTACGTGGTGAAGTGTATGTTAGTTTAAATGTTGGTTCAAGATATAAAGATTCAGGTTATTATGCAGTAGATGCTAAAGGTTCTGATATAACATCACGTGTTAGGGTATCAGGAAGTGTTAATACTTCCATTCCAGGAACTTATAAAATTACATATTCAGTTACTGATTCATATGGAAACAACGCATCAACGGTTAGAACGGTTGTTGTTAAATCAACTTATATCAAATTACAAAGTATAAGTTTAACACCTAACACAGTAGTTTTAACGAAAGGTAAACAACAAAAGTTATCAGTTCTTTATTCACCATCAAATGCTTCGAATAAAACTATTTCATGGAGTAGTTCTAATACTTCAGTTGCTACGGTATCTAATGGTACTATAACAGCAAGGAACAAAGGTGTTGCAAAGATAACCGCTAAAGCAGCAGATGGTGTAACAGTGGGAATAAGTGTAACGGTAAAATAGGAATTTGGTTCCTATTTTTTTAATTAATATAAATTGTGTTAGGTGACATTTTTGTAATACAAATTTAATTCCTATTTTTATTGTTACATGTTATAATTAAATTGGAGGCTATTATGAAAAAAGTAGTAACTGACTTAGATTTGAATGATAAAAAAGTAATAATTAGATGTGATTTAAATGTTCCTATAAAAGATGGCAATATATTGGATGATAACAGAATAAAAGAAAGTTTAAGAACGATTAATTACGCATTAGATAATAATGCTAAAGTAATATTGTTATCTCATTTAGGAAGGGTTAAAACTGAAGAAGATAAAATAAAAAATACTTTAGAACCTGTAGCCGATAGATTAACGGAATTATTAAATAAAAAAGTTTATTTTATTAATGAAACACGTGGAGAAGTGCTCGAAGAAGCTATTAATAATATGAAATCTGGTGATATTATATTAGTTCAAAATACCAGGTATGAGGATCTTGAAGATAAGAAAGAAAGTACAAATGATGAAAAGCTTGGTAAGTACTGGGCTAGTTTAGGAGACGTATTTATTAATGATGCATTTGGTACAGCGCATAGATCGCATGCATCAAACGTTGGTATTGCTAGTAACCTACCTTCTGCAATCGGATTTTTAGTAGAAAAAGAATTAAATATGCTAGGAGAAAAATTAAGTTCACCAGAGAAACCTTATGTTGTTATTATGGGCGGAGCTAAAATGAATGATAAAATAAAGGTTATAGATAAACTTATTGAAAAAGCTGACTATGTTTTATTAGGTGGTGGTATCGCTAATACCTTTTTAACTGCTATGGGTTATGATTTAAAAGCTTCAATATATGATGCAGAAAGCATAGATCATGCTAAAGAATTGTTAAATAATTATAAAGATAAAATAATATTACCAGTAGATGGTTATGGTAGTACATCTTATCAAGATGGATTAGAAGTAAAATATAATACTTTAGATAGCGTTGAAGATGGAATAATGATACTAGATATAGGGCCAAAATCTACAGAACTTTTTTCAAAATACATAAATGCTGCAAAAACAGTTTTTTGGAATGGCCCAGTTGGAGTATCTGAATTTTCTAACTTTGAGTTTGGTACAAAAGAACTATGCAGAATGTTAAATAGTTCTAACAAAACTGTTATTATAGGTGGAGGAGATTCAGCTGCTGCAGCTATACGTTTTGGTTATAAAGATAGTTTTACTCATATCTCAACTGGTGGTGGGGCTTCACTAGAATATATAGAAGGTAAAAAATTACCAGGAGTAGAGGTAATTGATAATAAGTAAAGGAGACTAAGGATGAAAAATAAGAAGTTGAATTTTTTTGTGTTGTTTATTGCGCTTGCTTTAGTTCTTTACTTTACTCTTAAAGACGATTTTAACGGAATAATAAGTGAACTTAAGAAGGTAAATATCTTAATATTTATCATTTCAATCGTTATCTTGCTTATATCATTGTTTTTTAAATCAGCATCATTAAAAATATTTATTAAACAATATAAAAAAGGTTATTCATCATTACCGGCATATAATTTAACTTTAATAGGACAATTTTTAAATGGTATAACTCCATTTCAATCTGGAGGTCAACCATTTCAAGTTTACTTACTCAAAAAAGATGGTGTTAGAATAACTGATTCTACTAACGCGCTGATTAAAGATTATTTATCTTATCAAATTGCCCTTATATTAGTAGGCATATCAACTATCTTAATAAACTTAAATTTTCATGTGTTATCAAAAAACGTATATTTAAACGGATTAATATTTTTAGGCTTCTTTATTAACCTAGTTGTACTAGCAATGATTTTAATAGTTGCTTTTGCTAAAAACACAGGACTTAAGATTGCTAACAAAATAATTCATTTTATATTTAAGTTTAAAATCGTTAAAAAATTTGGAACTAGTGAAGATAGGCTAAAAACAAGTTTAAATCATTTTTATGAAACAGGAAGCGAAATAAGAAAAGATAGATGGCTAATAATAAGAGGTGTTGTTTATAACATAATTCATTTATTGTTATTATACTTAATTCCTTTTATAGTGTTTAAAGCTTTAGGGCTTGCTGACATTTCCATTACAGAGTCCATAATTGCAACTTCATTTGTTATGTTAATAGGAAATATTATTCCAATTCCAGGTGCAACTGGTGGAATAGAATATGGCTTTATGCAATTTTTTGGCATCTTTGCAAGCGGTCCGATATTATCAGGTGCAATGCTTTTATGGAGATTTGTAACTTATTTTCTAGCAATGATAATTGGCTTTGTTTGTTTATTATTTAAGAAAGAGGCGAAAAAGTTATGAGAATAGGATTATTTACTGATACATATCCCCCTTTTATAAACGGTGTTTCAACAAGCGTTTTAATGCTTAAACAAGAACTTGAGAAGATGGGGCATGAAGTTTATGTGGTTACTGTTAATAATGAAGCATTTTCATATAAAAAGGAAGATAACGTTTTAAGAATACCTGGTGTACCGATCGGTATAATGGACTTTAGACAATCTGGTATATATCCTTTAAGAGCTTTAAAAATAATAAAAAAGTGGAAACTTGATGTAATTCATACTCATACTGAGTTTAGTATTGGGGCCTTTGCAAGACTTATATCAAAACAATATAATATCCCTCTTGTTCATACTTATCATACTATGTATGAAGAATATATATATTATATAACTAAAGGATATTTTGATTCGGCCTCAAAAAAGTTAGTTGAATATCTAACGTTGTTTTTGTGTGATAAAACAATTGATGAACTTATTGTTCCAACAAAAAAAACAAAAGATTTATTTAAAGAAAAATATAAAGTAAAAAGAGACGTACACGTAATTCCATCTGGTATTGATGTTACAAGATTTTATAAAGAAAATGTAAAAGATTCAGAAATAAAAGAGCTAAAGGAAGAGTTGGGGATAAAGCCAAGAGATTTTACTATTTTATATGTAGGACGTGTTGCAAAAGAAAAAAATATAGAATTCTTGATTGAAAACTTTAAAGCGGTATCTAAAAAAATACCACGTGCTAAAATGTACATAGTAGGTGATGGCCCTGATATGAAGGATCTAATTGAACTTACTTCTCATAATAAACTTGATAATAAGATTGTTTTTGTTGGAAAGGTACCTTGGGATGACGTTCCAAAATATTATTCATTGTGTGACTCTTTTGTAACTGCATCAACATCTGAAACCCAAGGCTTAACGGTAATAGAAGCGATGGCAGCATCAAAACCAGTTGTTGCTATAAAAGATGAAAGTTTTGAACTTGTAATTGAAAGTGGTAAAGATGGAATATTATTTGAAAATGAAGAAGAATATAAAGAAGCATTATTTAAATTATATAAAGATAAGGAATTTTGTAACAGTATAAAACAAAATGCTAGAAAAAAAGCTAATTTATATAGTGCAGAAGTTTATGCTAAAAGCGTCCTTGAAATTTATGAAAAACTAATGAACAAAGATACTAACATAATTAAAAAAACTATTCATAATGTTAAACATGTTTTTGAAAAAAGTGGTGGTAAAAAATGAAAAAGTTGTTGATATGTAATCATAAAATGTTTTTAACTTATGATGAAGCTATTATTTTGAAAAACAAAATGAATGATATTAATTTTGATGATATTAATTTAGTAGTTTGCCCATCATACTTAAACTTTGATGTTTTTAAAGATTATACTTTAGGAGCGCAAAACTGTTTTTATGAAGATAAAGGAGCTTATACTGGGGAAATATCTTGCTATGATTTAAATCTTAGAAAAATAAAATATAGTATTGTTGGTCATTCTGATAGAAGAAAGTATGAAACTAACGAAGAGATAAATCTTAAAGTTAAATCATTACTTAAAAATTCTATGACACCAATCTTATGTATTGGGGAAACAAAAATGGATAAGGAACTAAGAAGAACAAGTGAAGTATTAAAGAAGCAATTATATAGTGCCTTAGACGGAGTGGTTTTAGATAAATCCCAAGAGCTTGTTATCGCATATGAACCAGTTTGGGCAATCGGAACAGGAAACAATCTATCTAAAGAACAAATAGAAGATACTCTTATGTATTTAAGAAAGTTATTAGACTTAAAAGAAATCCATAATTATAAGTTGTTATATGGTGGCAGTGTTAATAAATCAAATATTAATTTTATTTTAAATGATATAGTAGATGGATACTTACTTGGTAACGCATCAATTAATGATGATGAATTAAAATATATAACAAAGTGTATAAAATAGTGTAAAGCAGGATAAAATTTGACATTTTATCCTTTTCTTATGAGTTATACTTATGTTATTCTAAGTATGTAAAGGTAGAAAGGGGATGTTTAAAGTGAATGATACTTCTGCTAGAAAAATAGAAGAACCTGTTTTAAAGCTTTATGAAGGTAACTTTGATGAAAAAACTAAACTTAATGTTTATGAAAATCCTCATGCCAAAAGAATAAAAGAAATAGAAAACACTATTGATTGTTTGCTTGATATTAGACTTGAATTAAGTATAAAAAAATTACTAAGTAATGTTATTAGTAAGTTTGAGTTAACAAGCATTGTTGATAAAGCAAAACAAAATACTAAAGATGAAGTTGTAAAGCAAGAAATTGATAAGATGTTTGATGAATATCTTATTACTAAAGATAATGCTTTACCTAGTATACCTTCTTCAAGTGACGCATGGGAAAAGAATTCAACCGTGCTTGCAACGGAAGTGGAAGCAAAAATAAACAATGAAATTGATGCTCAAAAATTATCATTAAAAGAAATGGAAGAAATGAGCAAAGATGATTATCAAGATAATGGTAGTGAAAAAGGTGTTTCGATGGTAAAAACTGATAAGCACTATAAAGGAAGTAATGCTTTTACAGAAATGCAAAAAAACGATTAAAAATATATATTTAAGGATGTAGTACTTACATTCTTTTTTTATTCGACAATATGTGCTAATTTAATTGAAAATAGGGGAATATAATTGGGTTAGTTGATGAGGAGGAAAGATTATGAAAGAAATAAAAAATAAAAAAGAAATAAAGGAAGAAAAAGAAGTTAGAGTATTAGTAGTAGATGATAATGAAAGCTTAGTAGGAATGTTAAAGGAGTATTTTTCAGACCATAAGAAAATAAATATTGTAAAAGAAGCTTATAACGGAGAAGATGCAATTGGTGTTATAGAAAAGAATATAGAAAACTTTGATGTTTTATTATTAGATCTTATTATGCCAAAGAAAGATGGAATATACGTATTAGATCAACTTAAGAGAAAAGGAATTAATAAACCTGTTATAGTAGGAACTTCTTTTAATGCTGACGAAACAATAGCAAGGGTATCAAAATATAATCCAAAACATTTTATATTAAAACCATTTGATATGGTTGATTTGGAAAACAAGATACTAGATGCGGTAAGTTTTAAATTAGATAATGATTCTAAAATGAATTTATATCATAATAACTTAGAAATTTCTGTAACAAAATTATTACACGGTTTAGGCGTTCCATCACATATAAAAGGTTATCAATATATAAGAGAAGGTGTTATTCTAATGTATGAAAAGCCTGATATAGTAGGTGCAATAACTAAAGAATTGTATCCAGAAATAGCAAATCGTTTTGATACAACGGTATCACGTGTTGAAAGAGCAATAAGACATGCTATTGAAGTTAGTTGGAATAGAGGAGATATCGATCTTATGGAAGAAATATTTGGACATAGTGTAGATTATGATAGAGCTAAACCAACTAATAGTGAATTTATTGTTACCGTATCTGATAAACTTAGATTAGAATTTAGTAATGTGAAACAAAGAAGTTAATTATCTTTGTTTTTTTTACTATTTTAATAAATTTTTAATAAATAAATGATATAATTAAAACTAGGAGGTATTTATATGGTTATTGATAGAGAAAATAGTATGTCTAAGTTTTTTACAAAAGTATATTTATGGATGTTTATAGGTTTATTAGTATCAGGAGGGGTTGCTTACTATACTTCAGTGACAACAGGTATTAGAGGATTAGTATATAGTTATTTTAACTGGTTTTTGATACTTGAGTTAGTTGTTGTAATAGCATTTTCAGCACTTAGAAAGAAAGTGTCGCCACTAGTAGCTAAAATATTATTTATAGTTTATTCAGTGGTAAGCGGACTTACTTTATCATCTATATTTTTAGTATATAGACTAGATAGTATTGGTATGGTATTCTTATCATCAGCTTTAATGTTTGGGCTTATGGCTTTATATGGTTATATAACTAAAACTAATCTATCATCGTTTGGTAAAGTTTTGATATTTGCGCTTTTAGCAGTAATTATTATGTCACTTATAAACATGTTTATAGGTAATGGAACTTTTGGTATAGTAATATCCATTATATCAATTGTAGTATTCCTAGGGCTTACCGCATATGATATGCAGTCTTTAAAAGCTATGTATAACTATTATGAAAATGATGAAGCTGAATTAGATAAGGTATCTATATATGGTGCGCTTGATTTATACTTAGACTTTATTAACATTTTCTTAAGACTTCTTCAATTATTTGGAAAAAGTAGAGATTAAAAGAAAAAAACATTGGTAAATAATTAATTGCCGATGTTTTTTATTTTGGTGCTTTATTATAAAGATAAATTCGAGAATGATCTTTTGCTGTGGAAAACTTGATCAAATAAACATATATTTCATAAAAAAATAATAAAATTTTATAAGAAGAAAAAAGTTTAAAAAACTTGCTAAAACCCCTTGAAATAAGGGAATTCTTCTGATATAATGGTTACTGCGTGTAGTTGCATAGATGTGCGAGGTTGCTGATACACCCGGTTAAGTTGTTTTTATAACTTAAAGGAAAATCAGGTAATTCGTTACGGAGCAAGTCTATACCAGATATAGGCGAAGGGAGGACAATTTAATATGTCAAATAAAATTCGAATTAGATTAAAAGCATATGAACATCGTTCTTTGGATTTAGCTGCAAGCAAAATTGTTGAAACAGTTAAACGTTTAGACGGAAAGGTATCTGGTCCAGTACCACTACCAACTGAAATTCAAAAATACACAATTTTAAGAGCAGTTCACAAATACAAAGATTCTCGTGAACAATTCGAAATGCGTACGCATAAGAGATTAATCGACATCGTTGAACCAAGTAAAGATGTAATTGATGCATTACAACATCTTGACTTACCAAGTGGTGTAGAAATCGAAATTAAGTAATTATACAGGAGGAAAAAATGGAAAGAAAAGGAATCTTAGGTCGTAAACTAGGTATGACTCAAGTTTTTGCTAAAGATGGAAAACTTATTCCTGTTACTGTGGTTGAAGTTGAACCTAACGTTGTTACTCAAATTAAAACAGTAGAAACAGATGGTTATGAAGCTATCCAATTAGGTTTTGATACTAAAAGAGAAAAACTAAGTAACAAAGCAGAGCAAGGTCATCTAGCAAAAGCTAATACTGCTCCTAAGCGCTTCTTAAAAGAGATTCGCGGAGTAGATGTTAGTAAATATCAACTAGGTCAAGAACTTACAGTTGAAGTTTTTGAAGAAGGAGAAATGGTTGATGTAAGCGGAATCTCTAAAGGTAAAGGGTTCCAAGGTGTAATTAAACGTTACCACCAATCAAGAGGTCCAATGGGACACGGATCTCAATATCATAGAGGTGTTGGTTCTCTAGGAACAATGAGACCAATGCGTGTATTCAAAGGTAAGAAATTACCAGGACATATGGGACACGTTAGCGTAACAATGCAAAACTTAGAAATAGTTGCTGTTATGCCTGAAGAAAACGTAATCTTAATTAAAGGTAATGTTCCAGGTCCTAAAAAGTCTTTAGTTATCATCAAATCAGCTGTTAAAAAGCCAAATGTTAAAAGAGAAAAGGTTGAATTAGTAACTTATGTAACTGAAGAACCTAAGGCTGAAGTAGAAACAGCAACTGATGATACAAATACATCACAAGAAACAGCTGAATAATTATTGTTTAGCTATTTATAAAGATTTAATAATTAATACTTGTGATGAAAGGAGGAACTAAAATGCCAAAAACAGCACTTTTAAGTTTAAAGGGTGAAAAAATTAAAGACATTAAATTAGATGATAGTGTTTGGGGAATTACTCCAAATGATCAAGTTATATATGAAAGTATAAATTTATTCATGGCAAACAGAAGACAAGGTACTCATTCTACAAAGAACCGTAGTGAAGTGTCTGGTGGAGGAAGAAAGCCATGGAGACAAAAAGGAACTGGTAATGCTCGTCAAGGGTCTATCAGAGCGCCACATTGGGTTGGTGGTGGAGTTATATTTGGACCAACTTCAAATAGAAACTACACAAAGAAGATGAACAAGAAAGAACGTCGTTTAGCATTAAAATCAGCTTTAACTTATAAAGCAATTGATAAAGCTATTATCGTCGTTGATAAATTTGATGCTGAAACTAGCAAAACAAAAGATATGATGAAAGTTTTAGAAGGATTAAAAGTTACTGGTAAAACTTTAATAGTTACTACTGAATTAACTGAAAATTTAATTCTATCTACTAGAAACTTATCTAACCTTAAAGTAGTTTTAGCTAACGAATTAAATACATATGACGTTTTATATGTAGACAAAATGATAATTACAGAAGATGCTGTAAAATATATTGAGGAGGTGCTTAAATAATGAAAGATGTAATTAAGGCACCAATCATTACTGAAAAATCAGCTAACATTCAAGCTGAAGGTAAAAAAGTTGTACTAAAAGTTGATAAGAATGCAAATAAAGTACAAATAAGACAAGCGGTTGAAAGTGCGTTTGGTGTTAAAGTTAAAAGCGTTAACACAGTAAACGTAAGACCAAAGAAAAAAAGAGTAGGGCGCTATGAAGGAACTACTAAAGCATACAAAAAAGCAATTGTAACTTTAGCAGAAGGTAGCGAACTAGATTTAAGCTAATAAGGAGGATTTGAAAATGCCAGTTAAAAAATTAAAACCAACTACACCTTCTAGAAGGCAAATGAGTGTTTTGGTTAATGATGAAATAACTAAATCTACTCCTGAAAAAAGCTTAGTTGGTAATAAAAGAAAAAGAAACGGACATAACAATTTAGGTCGTATTACTGTAAGGCACCGTGGTGGTGGAGCTCAAAGAAAATACCGTACAATCGATTTCAAAAGAAATAAATTCGATATTACTGGTAAAGTTGCAGCTATCGAATACGATCCAAATAGAAGTGCTAACATCGCATTAATCTTCTATAAAGATGGAGAAAAGAGATATATAATTGCTCCTAAGGGATTAAAAGTTGGCGATATAATTGTTAGCGGACAAAACGTAGATGTTAAAGTTGGTAACGCAATGCCAATCATGAACATACCAGTAGGTACTGTTATTCATAACATCGAAATGAGACCAGGAAAAGGAGCTCAAATTGCTCGTAGTGCTGGATCTAGCGCACAAATCTTAGGTCGTGAAGAAAAATATGTATTAATTAGATTAAGAAGTGGTGAAACAAGAAAGATACTTGGAACTTGTATGGCTACAATAGGTGAAGTTGGTAATGCTGACTATGCATTAGTAAACTTAGGTAAAGCAGGACGTACTCGTCACTTAGGTATTAGACCAACAGTACGTGGTTCTGTTATGAACCCTAACGATCACCCACACGGTGGTGGTGAAGGTAGAGCTCCAATCGGACGTAAACAACCTATGACACCTTGGGGTAAACCAGCTCTTGGTATGAAGACACGTAAAAACAAAAAAGCTTCTACTAAGTTAATCGTAAGCCGTAAAAAATAATGGAAAGGAAGAAATGTAAATGGCAAGAAGTATAAAGAAAGGGCCTTATGTATTCCCTAGATTACTTAAAAAGGTCCAAAAGTTAAACGAAGAAGGAAAAAAAGAAGTAATTAAAACTTGGTCACGCCGTTCAACAATATTTCCAGATTTTATTGGTCACACTTTTGCGGTTCACAATGGTAAAGATTTCATTCCAGTTTATGTAACTGAAGATATGGTTGGACATAAACTTGGTGAATTCTCGCAAACTCGTAAATGTGGTGGACACGGCGAAAACAAAAAGAAGTAATAACTAGAAGGGAGAACTAATATGGAAGCGAAAGCAATTGCGAAGACAGTTCGTATTTCCGCTTTAAAATCTCGTTTAGTTATGAGGTTAATAAACGGAAAAGACGTTAGTGTTGCTATGGCTACTTTAAATAACATGAATAACAAAGCAGCACGCATTATAAAGAAAGTTTTAATATCAGCAGTAGCAAATGCTGAAAATAATCACAATCTTGATAAAGCTAAATTATACGTTAAAGAAGCTTATGTTAATGATGGTCCTGTACTAAAGAGATCAGTACCTGATTCAAGAGGAAGAATTGCTAAAAACGATCACCGTACAAGTCATGTAACAGTGGTTGTAGCAGAAAGATAATATAAGGAGGAAGACTAATGGGTCAAAAAGTTAATCCTGCAGGCTTAAGACTTGGAATTAACAAGGATTGGACTGCTAAATGGTATGCACCAAGTAAAGATTTCTCTGCAACATTAGAAAATGACATGAAAATCCGTAATTTCTTATCTAAGAAGTTAAAGAATGCAGCAGTTTCTTCTGTAACAATTGAAAGAAGTAACAAAAAAACTGAAGTTAAAATCAGTACTGCAAAACCAGGTGTTGTTATTGGACACGGTGGAGAAGAAATCGAAAAACTAAAAAAACAAATCAACAAATTAGTTGGTGAAGAAGTTCAAATTTCTATAATGGAAGTTAAGAACCCAGATATGGATGCTCAACTAGTTGCTAACAATATTGCTAGTCAAATAGAAAACAGAGGTTCATATCGTATGGCTCAAAAAAGAGCAATCAGAAACACAATGAGAGCTGGAGCTAAAGGAATTAAAACTTTATGTTCTGGACGTTTAAACGGAGCAGAAATTGCTCGTAGCGAAGGCTATAACGAAGGTACTACACCTTTACATACATTAAGAGCTGACATTGATTATGCAACAGCTGAAGCTGATACTACTTATGGTAAAATCGGTGTTAAAGTATGGATTTATAAAGGTGAAATACTTCCTTCAAAGAAGAAAAATGGAGGTGCTCGCGATGTTAATGCCAAAAAGAACTAAATATCGTAAACCTCATAGAATTTATCATGAAGGAAAATCAAAAGGAAACACAGTATTACACTTTGGTGATTATGGTTTAATGGCAAAAGAAGGAGCTTGGATCACTGCTCGTCAAATCGAAGCTGCCCGTGTTGCTATGACACGTTACATGAAACGTGGTGGTAAAGTATTCGTTAATATTTTCCCTCACTTATCATTAACTAAAAAACCTTTAGAAACTCGTCAAGGTAAAGGTAAAGGTAATCCTGAAAGCTGGGTTGCTGTAGTAAAAGAAGGCAAAATTATGTTTGAAGTTTCAGGAGTATCTGAAGAAGTAGCTCGTGAAGCATTAAGACTTGCTATGCACAAGTTACCAATCAAATGTAAATTTGTAACTAAAGAAAATGGTGGTGAAAAAAATGAAGGTTAAGGAAATTAGAGAACTTACCACTGAACAAATCGAAGCTAAAATAGTAGAAGCTAAAGACGAAATATTTAACTTACGTATGCAGCAAGCTACTGGAAACTTAGAAAAACCTTCAAGAATACATGAATTAAGAAAAGACGTTGCTAGAATGAAAACTATCTTAGCAGAACGTCGTGAAGCTTAGGGAGGTTTACTTATGGAAAAGACAAGACATGAAGTAGTTGGTAAAGTTGTAAGTGCAAAAAATAATAAAACAATTACAATTTTAGTTGAAACTTATAAAAAAGATCCAAAATATGGTAAACGTGTTAAATATTCTAAGAAATATGCAGCACATGACGAAAATAACCAAGCTAAAGTTGGAGATATCGTTAGGGTTGTAGAAACCAAACCATTATCAAAAACAAAGAGATTTAGTTTAGTGGAAATAGTAGAAGAAGCCGTAATTTTATAGGCACTTTACAATTAAGAAGGAGGATTCGTTATGATTCAACAACAAAGTCGTTTAAAAGTTGCTGATAATTCTGGTGCTCGTGAACTAATGGTTATTAGAGTCTTGGGTGGTAGTAGAAGAAGAACTGGAAACATCGGTGACATAGTAGTTGGAACAGTAAAAAAAGCAACTCCAAATGGTAATATAGGAAGCGGTAAAGTCGTAAAAGCGGTTATCGTTAGAAGCAAGTTTGGAATGCGTAGAGATGATGGTTCTTATATCAAATTTGATGATAATGCATGCGTTATAATTAAAGATGATAAGACACCAGTTGGAACAAGAGTTTTAGGTCCAGTAGCACGCGAATTACGTGATAAAGATTTCATGAAAATTGTATCGTTAGCAAAAGAAGTGTTATAGGCCTTTTAAGGAGGAAAAATCATGAATTTAAAAGTTGGAGATAAAGTAATTGTTATTGCTGGTAAGGACAAAGGTAAAGAAGGAAAAATCATCGCTAAGAAGGGTGAAAAGGTTTTTGTTGAAGGTGTTAACATGGTTAAGAAACACGTTAAACCTAACGGACAAGATCAAAACGGTGGAATTATTGATAAGGAAGCAGCTATTCACGTATCTAACGTAATGATGATTGATCCAAAAACCAAAAAACGTACTAGAATAGCACATGAAATAGATAAAGACGGAAAAAAAGTTAGAATTTCTAGCAAGTCAAAATCTAAGTTAGACTAATAAGGAGGGTAACTATGAACAGTTTAAAAGAACAATATACTAAGGAAATCGTTCCTGAATTAACAAAAAAATATAATTATACTACTGTCATGGCTGTACCAAAGCTAGAAAAGATTGTAGTTAATATGGGAGTTGGAGATGCAACTACTAACAGTAAGTTATTAGATGTTGCAGCACAAGAACTAGAAAAGATAACAGGTCAACAACCAGTTATTACAAAAGCAAAAAAATCAATTGCTGGTTTCAAATTAAGAGAAGGCCAAGCAATTGGATGTAAGGTTACACTTCGCGGAGAAACTATGTATACTTTCCTAGAAAAGCTTGTTAAAATCGTGTTACCACGTGTACGTGATTTTAGAGGTATATCAAACAAAGCGTTTGATGGAAGAGGAAATTATACTCTAGGAATTAAAGAACAAACAATATTCCCAGAAATAGTTTATGATGAAGTTGTAAAAGTACGTGGAATGGACATTGTTTTTGTTACAACAGCAGAAACAAATGAAGAAGCATTAGACTTATTAAAAGGATTCGGTTTACCTTTTAAAAAGTAAGCAAATGGGAGGAAATAAATGGCAAAGAAAAGTATGGTCGTAAAAAATAAAAGACCAAAAAAATTCAAAGTACAAGAATACACTCGTTGCAACAGATGCGGTCGTCCACATTCAGTAATGAAAAAGTTTGGTATCTGCCGTATTTGCTTTAGAGAACTAGCATACAAAGGTGAAATTCCTGGTGTTAGAAAGTCAAGTTGGTAAGAGGATAGATTGAAGGGAGGATTCATATGTCAGTAACAGATCCAATCGCAGATTTACTTACGAGAATTCGTAATGCAAATCAAATGCGTTATAACGAAGTTGTAGTTCCTTCATCAAACGTTAAATTAAAAATCGTTGAAATATTAAAAAATGAAGGATATATAACTGATTACAAAGTAGAAAAAGGCGAAGTACAAGATAACATTATTATCACTTTAAAGTACGGACAAAACAAAGAAAGAGTAATTTCTGGTTTAAAAAGAATTTCAAAACCAGGTTTACGTGTATATGCTAAAGCAGAAGAAGTTCCTACTGTATTAAATGGTTTAGGAATATCTATCGTTTCAACATCTAAAGGTATCATGACTGGTAAAGAAGCTAGAAAAGAAAACCTTGGTGGAGAAGTTTTAGCTTACGTATGGTAATTCATAAGGAGGGACTAAAAGATGAGTCGTATTGGAAATAGAGTATTAACAGTTCCAGAAAACGTAACTGTTACTAATGAAAACGGACAAATCACTGTTAAAGGACCTAAGGGTGAATTATCATTAGAATTAAACAAAAACATAAACGTTGAAATTAATGGTAACGAAATTAAGGTTACAAGAAACAGTGAAATAAAAACAACAAAACAAATGCATGGTACAACTAATGCTTTAATCGCTAATATGATTAAAGGTGTATCAGAAGGTTATGAAAAAGGCCTTGAAATAATCGGTGTTGGTTATAGATTTAATCCAAAAGGAAAAACTCTAGAAGTTAACGCTGGTTATTCGCATAAAGTAGAACTTACTGTACCAGAAGGACTTACTGTAGAAGCAGTTAGTGCAACTGAAATAACAGTTAAAGGAATCGATAAAGAAGCAGTAGGAAAGTTTGCTGCAGAAATAAGAGAAGTTAGAAAGCCAGAACCATATAAAGGTAAAGGTATTCGTTACAAAGGTGAGCATGTTCGCCGTAAAGAAGGTAAAAAGGCTTCTAAATAATAGGAAAGGGAGATTATTACAATGATTAAAAGAACATCACGTAATGAAGCTCGTAAAGCTAGACACGCTAGAATAAGAAATAAAGTTAGCGGTACTAGTGAGTTACCAAGATTATGCGTATTTAGATCTTTAAAGAACATTAGTGTTCAAATCATTGATGATGTAAAAGGTGTAACATTAGTTAGCGCTTCATCATTAGATAAAGATTTAGCTATCAAAAATGGTGGTAACATAGAAGCAAGTAAGCTTGTAGGAGCTGCAATTGCAAAAAAAGCAAAGAAAGCAAAAATTAGTAAAGTAGTATTCGATAGAGGCGGATACTTATATCATGGACGTGTTAAAGCATTAGCAGATGCTGCACGCGAAAATGGATTAGAATTCTAAAGGAGGGTAACGATGGAAAGAAGAAATAATAAGCCACGCGAAAAAGAATATAACGAAACAGTTATTTCTGTAAATCGTGTTACAAAAGTTACCAAAGGTGGACGTCGTCTTCGTTTTGCTGCAACAGTTGTAGTTGGAGACGGAAAAGGTAAGGTTGGCCTTGGAACTGGTAAAGCAAACGAAGTTCAAGATGCAATCAAAAAAGCAATTCAAGATGCAACTAATAGAATTATCAAGGTTGATTTAGTTGAAAACAGAACAGTTTCTCATGATGCTATTGGTACAGCAGGTGCTGCAAGAGTTTTAATTAAACCTGCAAAAGCTGGTACTGGTATTATTGCTGGTGGATCAGTTCGTGCTATCTTAGAATTAGCTGGAGTTAAAGATATAATTTCTAAATCACTTGGATCTAACACAAAATTAAATACCGCAAGAGCTACAATTGAAGCTTTAAAGAGCCAAAAATCAGCTGAACACATCGCTGAATTAAGAGGAAAATCTGTAGAGGAGATTTTAGGATAATGAAGTTAAATGAATTAAAGTATAACGAAGGTTCTAAAAAGGACATCAAAAGATTAGGTCGTGGTTCTAGTAGCGGTACTGGAAAAACAAGTGGTAGAGGAGAAAACGGACAAAAGTCTAGAAGCGGTGGAGGAGTAAGAATCGGTTTCGAAGGTGGACAATTACCTTTATATCGTAGACTTCCAAAACGTGGTTTCTCTAACGCAATGTTCAAAAAAACATATGCAGTTATTAACGTATCTGATTTAAACATGTTTGATGAAGGTACAGAAGTAACTCCAGAATTATTATTCGAAATGGGTATAATTAAAAAACAATTATCTGGTATTAAAGTATTAGGTAATGGTGAATTAGAAAAGAAATTAACTGTTAGAGCACATAAGTTCTCTGACGTAGCAAAGGAAAAGATAGAAAAAGCAGGCGGTAAAGCTGAGGTGATGTAAGATGTTTAAGAATCTTAAACAAATCTTTTCAGCCAGAAATAAAGATATTAGAAATAAAATCTTATTTACACTGCTAATACTATTTATCTATAAGTTAGGAACAGCAGTTCGTGTTCCTGGTACTGAAAACATTACACAAGATTTAGGATTTTTGGAATTATTAAACGTAATGGGTGGTGGTTCTTTAAAGAACTTCTCAATCTTTGCATTAGGAGTAACACCATACATTAGTGCTTCAATAATTGTTCAATTGTTACAAATGGACATTATTCCATATTTCTCTAATTTAGCTAAAGAAGGTCATACTGGAAGAGTTAAATTAAATAAAATTACTAGATACTTAGGAATTGCATTAGCGTTCTTACAAGGTCTTGTAATGGCATTCTCGTTCTTAGGAGAAGGGGCAACATCAATTGAGTATTTGAGAACTACTTTAATACTTACAGCAGGAACTTGTTTCTTACTATGGTTAGGTGATCAAATAACTACAAAAGGTGTTGGAAACGGAATATCAATGTTAATTATGGCTGGTATACTAATAAGTACACCAAGCATGATGGTTGATGCATTTGGATCATTTGTAGTTAGTGGAACAACTCAAGAAGTAGCTTTAGGAGTTACAAAATTCTTAATTTTCTTACTTGTGTACATTGCAATAATAGTTGGTGTAGTATTTATTGAAAAATCTGAAAGAAGATTACCTGTTCAGTATTCAAACAAAACGTCAACAGCGTATGGAGCTAAACAAAGTTACATTCCATTTAAACTAAATTCTGCAGGAGTTATGCCAGTAATTTTTGCATCTAGTTTAATATCAATTCCATCACTAATTGCAACATTTATTAAAAAAGATTCATTCTCATTATTCGTAAATAGTTATATTAACTATAGTACGATAACAGGATTCATATTATATATTTTATTAATAATATTATTTACTTATTTATATACGTTTATGGCTGGTTTAAAGCCTAAAGACTTATCAGAAAATTTAAATAAGCAAGGTGGTTATATCCCAGGAGTAAGACCTGGTAACGAAACCAAAAGTTATATTAGTAAAGTATTATCAAGAACAACATTTATAGGAGCTTTATTCCTAGTTGTTATAGCAGGTCTTCCAATACTAGTATCAAACTTAAGTAGTTTACCTACTAGTGTAACAGTTGGAGGTACAGGATTATTAATCGTAGTTGGTGTGGCACTTGAAACTTATAATCAAGTTGAAAGTAGTTTATCTGCAAGAAAATATGAAAGGGGTTATAGAAAATAATGAAGAATATTATCTTTCTAGCACCACCTGCCGCAGGCAAGGGAACGCTATCTGAAATGTTTGTTGAAAAATATGGCTATGGTCATATTTCAACAGGAGATTTATTAAGAGAAGAAGTAAGCGCTGGAACTGAACTTGGAAAAGAAGCAGAAGGCTTAATGAAAGCTGGAAAATATGTACCAGATGAATTAATATTAAAATTAATTGAAAATAGAATCAGTAAACCTGATTGTGAAAATGGTTACATATTAGATGGATTTCCAAGAACTAAAGTTCAAGCTGAAAAATATGATGAATTATTAGAAAATCTTGGAAAAGATTTAGGAGTAGTAATCTATATTGATATTAACAAAGAAACTGCTATGAAAAGGGCATGTTCAAGAATTACATGTCCAAAATGCGGAAGAATATTCAATAAATACGCAACTGAATTAAAACCAAAAGTTGATGGCATCTGTGATGATTGTGGAGTAAGTCTTACACAACGTGCAG
>CAJTXC010000010.1 GCA_910580135.1 uncultured Bacilli bacterium
AATGACTAAGTATGATCCGGAAACAGCACTTGCAATAGCAATGGATCCAAATACTGGAGAGATACTTGCAATGTCATCAAGACCTAATTTTGATGCGGTTAATTACCAAGATTATGATATAGAAACATTAAACAGAAATCTTCCGATATGGGCAACTTACGAACCAGGTTCTACTTTTAAGATAATAACTTTATCCGCAGCTTTAAATGAAGGATTAGTTGATTTAGATAAGGAAACATTCTATGACGCTGGTAGCGTAAAGGTAGCTAATGCCAAGATAAAGTGTTGGAAGGCAGGTGGACATGGACATCAAATTTTCTTACAAGTTGTCGAAAACTCATGTAACCCAGGATTTGTTGAATTAGGTAATCGCCTTGGAAAAGAAAAGTTATTTGATTACATAGATAAATTTGGTTTTGGTAAAAAAACAGGAATTGATTTAAATGGTGAAGCAGCAGGAATATTATTTGATTTAGATAAAGTAGGACCAGTAGAACTTGCGACAACCGCGTTTGGTCAAGGTGTATCAGTAACACCAATCCAGCAGATAACAGCGGTTAGTGCGGCAATTAATGGTGGAACTTTATATAAACCATACATCGTAAAAAGTCTAAATGACCCAGAAACTAACTCTGTTATAAAAGAAAATACTCCTACTAAAGTAAGACAAGTTATTAGCAAGGAAGCATCAAGCGAAGTAAGACGAGCTTTAGAAAGCGTTGTTACTAATGGTAGTGGTAGAAATGCTTACATAGAAGGTTATAGAGTAGGTGGAAAAACAGGTACTGCCCAAAAGGTAAAAGATGGGGCTTATATGGTTGGTAACTACATATTATCATTCATTGGTTTTTTACCCGCAGATGACCCACAAGTAGTTGTATATGTTGCAATTAATAACCCTAAAAGAGTTGTTCAATATGGTGGTGTTGTATCTGCTCCAGTTGCTAAAACAATCTTAACTGATGCAATTGACGCACTTGGTATTGAAAAAAGAAAAGTTACAACAGAAAAAAAATACAATTGGGATGATAAAAAATACTACACTGTTGAAGATGTGGTTGGAAAAACACCTAAAGAAGCAGCTAAAATTTTATCTAAATACACAATAGAGTATAGTGGAAGTGGTAATACTGTTATTTCTCAAACTCCTGAAGCTGGAACTAGACTTGAAGAACAAAGTACAATAAGGCTTATGCTTGGTAATTAGTAAAATAAATATCAAATGAGTATAAAATGGTGTAAAAAAACAAAAATATATAGTATAATTAACTAAGTAAGAAGAGGTGATTAATTAGTGTTTATTTTAACAAAATCTTTATTGGCACTTATGATCGGTTTTATAATTTCTGTTGTAATGGGATATTTTATGATACCAATACTTAAGAAGTTAAATGTTGGCCAAAGAATAAGTGTGTTTGTTGGAGCTAACCATCAAAAGAAAAATGGTATTCCAACAGTAGGTGGCTTAATATTTATTATTCCAACATTTATTACAATTTTGATAATGTATTTTACTGGAAAGATAAATATTAATAGTAATTTACTTATTGTTTTATTCGTATTCGTAGCATATGCTCTTTTAGGATTTACGGATGACGTAATGAAACTAAGAAGAAAGCAAAATGAAGGATTAACTGAAATACAAAAGTTATTTGGGCAAGTAATTATTGCGGTTGTGTTTTTCTTTATTTACATGAAAAGCGGATCAGAACCACTTTTATGGTTCCATGCGTTTAACTTAAAAGTAGATATTGGATGGCTATATGGATTCTTTATTTTGTTTATGCTTGTTGCATCAAGTAATGCAGTTAACATAACAGATGGATTAGATGGATTAGCTGGTGGGCTTTCATTTATTGCAATACTTGTTTTAGGAATTATTACATGGTCTTGTTCTTGGCTTGCAGGATATCAAGATATTGCTATTTTTAGTTTTATATTAGCAGGTTCAGTATTAGGGTTTTTAGTTTATAATGCTTATCCCGCTAAAGTGTTCATGGGAGATACGGGCTCGCTTGCACTAGGTGGAGTACTTGCAGCAATCGCAATTTTAACAAGACACGAACTTACTTTTGCGGTAGTTATGGGTGTGTTTGTAATCGAAACTTTATCGGTAATCATTCAAGTATTTTCTATATTTGTGTTTAAAAAGAAAGTATTTTTAATGACACCACTTCATCATAACTTTGAAAAGCTAGGATGGAAAGAGCAAGATATAGTAAGATTATTTTGGATATGCGGACTTATTCTTGGAACCCTAGCGGTAGTTTACGGTGCATGGATTTAAGATGCTAATATTAGCATCTTTTTTCTTTACGTTAATTTATTTTTTTGGTAATATTAATTAATAGTGGAGGATGTATGAAAGAAATAGTTATAAACGAAGATAATTTAAGAGAAGAAGAAATAAATGAAGAAGTAACAAGAGTAAAAGCGATAATAGTTAATGAAAAAAATGAGATTTTACTTGCTTGTTGTGATAACGAATATCAGTTTCCTGGAGGTCACTTAGATGATGGTGAAGAGTGCATTCCTGGTCTTATTAGAGAAGTGAAAGAAGAAACTGGTATGGAAACTAATGCTGAAGATTATGAATGCTTAATGACAATTAAAAATTATGTTAAAAATTATAGAGAAACTGATAAAAAAAGATGTAATAAAATGATTTATTATGTTTTAAAGAAAAATTATGATATAAATTTAGAAAATGCTTGCTTTTCTGACTATGAGAAAAAAGGCGGATTTAGGTTAGAGTTAGTTCCTTTAGATAACGTTGAAGAAGTACTAATAAAAAATAGTAGCCATCATGATTTTGCTAAAATAATAGCAGAAGAAATGCTACAAGTATTAAAGGAATATAAGAAGTTGTATACAAAAGACAATTTCATATTTGATGAAGCTAGCAAAGATGACATAGATGAGATTATTAATCTTAAATTAAAAGTTTATGAAGATATGGAAAATAAAGAATGGTATGAAGTTAATGGTACAACTAAAGAATTTTTAAATGAACTGTTAGATAATGATGGATTATTATTAAAAGTTACTGATGTTAAAACAGAAATTATGGCAGGATTTTTAATGGTGAAAAATAAACTTAAAAGTGATGGTAATCTTTCAAAAATAATCGAAAATATTGAAACTGATAGATGTATTGAAATGTGTAATTCTGCAGTACTACCGGAGTTTAGAGGAAATAAATTGCAACAAAGATTAATCTTGATGGCAGAAAACATAATGATTAAGAAAAATTCTAACATAAAGTATTCTGTAGCAACGGTTCATCCAGATAATATTTTTAGTGTTAATAGTCTTATTAATTTAGGTTATAAGAAAATTGCTGATGCAAATTTATATGGTGGTAAAAAAAGATGTATAATGAAAAAGGATCTTATAAAATGAATATCGAGGATAAATTAAACTTAATAAAAAAACACTTTAAGAAAGCTAAATTATTATTAGATATAGAAATGTTTAATTATGAAGGCTGCAATATATACATAAGGTTAGATTATTTTAAAAAAGAAAAAGTTCATAAAGTAAGTTGGATAGACTTAAACTTATTAAGTAATAAGAATGTAAAGCCTTACATAAATAGTGAATATATATCATCAAAGTATCTTGAAAACATAGCTTATAGCATTAACAATAATAATTTAAGTGGAGTTAATTATACGGATTTAGACGTAAATGATGGTCTAGTTAAACTTAATTTATATTTTTATGAAAAAAAGAAAATGAATTCTATTAATATTTTATTTCATAGATACATTCCAAATGAATTACCATTTGTATTTGATATTTTTGCTAACGTATTTGATAACTTACCATATAAATTAGAGATGTTTTTGAAAATTCTTGCAGCAAAATTAAACGGTGAAGAAGAAAAATATGATCATGAAAAAAGTTTTAAACTTAACTTATTAAAGGATGATTTAGATTATCAATTTAAAAAAGAAGAGGTAAGAAAAGGTAGAAGATGTTATTCTGCAGAAAAAGTTAAGTTCCTGGAAAAGATTAATGATAAATATTATGCGGTAGTGGAGGAAAAAGAAAATCATGCAGTTATTGTAAATTATGATATAGACCTTAATGAAACAACTTTATATTGTTCATGTTCATGCGAATTCCATTGTAAACATGAGTATGCAGTAATGCTTGCGATAAGAAATAAAGAATTTAAGAAATTTTACAAAGTAGCTTATGACATAAACACAGAAAACGTTATGGAGAAAATAGTAGGTTTTAAATATTTTTTATGTGCAGGAATAAAAAAGGATGAACTTATAATATTAAATAATTATGGAAAGATAGAATATGCTCCTTTATTTAACGAGGAAGGTAAACTTTTGTGGAAAGTAATTGAAGATGACAAAAAAGGTACGTTAAAAAAGGAAATGGATAAGATTATAAAAAAAGAATACTTATAGTGTTCTTTTTTCTTTTTTATAGAATAATTTTAATTAGTAGTTATCTTTTATAGGAGATGATGCTAATTGAAGAAAAAAATAGACATGCCACTTATAATAACTATATTTATAATTTGTATATATGGGATAATAATGATATATTCTGCTTCTAGTGTGTGGGCTAAATATAAATTTAATGATGAATTTCATTACGTGTTAATGCAAAGCATATTTTTTATAATAGGGGTAATACTCATGCTTGTGGTTAGTAAAGTGCCTTATACATATTATTTGAAGAAGTCTAATTTAATATTGCTTATATGTTTTATATTACTTATATTGGTTTTGATTCCAGGTATAGGTACGGTTAGAAATGGTTCGAGAAGTTGGTTTGGAATTGGAGGACTTGGTATTCAGCCCTCAGAATTCATGAAGCTTGCCCTTATCATATTTACAAGTAAGTATATATATAATAACCCTAAGGATATGAAATCAGTAACCAGAGGCGCCTTTCCTGTTCTTATCGTTACCATGATTGCCTTTTTCTTAATTATGTTACAACCAGACTTTGGAACAGGTACCATTCTTGTTATGACTATTATTGCAATGCTTTTTGTGTCAGGGGTAAACTTTTCTTTCTTTATTAAAATAGGTATGGTAGGAATGGTAGGGGCATGTATGCTTATTATTGCAGCACCATATAGAATGGAGCGAATTGTATCATTTTTAAATCCATGGAACGATCCTTTAGGAACTGGCTTTCAAGCTATTCAATCTTTATATGCGATAGGGCCTGGTGGTTTGTTTGGAATGGGATTTGGCAATTCTATTCAAAAACATTTTTACTTGCCGGAACCTCAAACAGATTTCATATTTTCTATAATATCTGAAGAACTTGGAATAATAGGAATAATTTCTGTTTCTGCACTATTTTTAATAATAATTTTAAGAAGTATTAAAACCTCAATAAAAGCACCAGATTCATTCGCAAAGTTTTTAACCTTTGGTATAATATTTCAGCTTTCGTTTCAAACACTTCTTAATTTAGCGGTAGTAGTAGGGTTAATTCCAGTAACAGGGGTTACTTTACCATTCTTTAGTTACGGGGGAAGTAGTTTATTAATTACTCTTATTTCGATGGGCATAATTCTTAATATATCCAGATATAAGGAAAATTAATAAAAACTATTGACAAATTTCGCCAAAGTGTTAAAATGAAGTTAACCTAGAGGAAGTTATTATGAGTATAGTGATTTAAGAAGAAAGTTTGTTTCTTCTTAAATGATATTTCTGTATTTGTAATCTATCGTTTGTAGTATTGATAGTTGAAAATGGCAAGAGTGCTAATCTTATTTGAATCTGGGTCTTACAATTGTAAATGAGAAAGAAAACTCATCAGAATAAGATATCACATTAAACACTGATAATGTTTAAAAATGTGTTTGGGGTTTGCTTGAATACAGAGTGATTTTTCGTTCTAAAACTAAAAAAATAACGGTTTTATCAGGATCGTTATTTTTTTGTTTGTAAAGTCTCTTCTTATTCCTATTTTAAAATCATATAATTATGATATAATGAATAGTAGGTGAGATATATGAGAGTAATTATATCAGCAGGTGGAACTGGAGGGCATATTTATCCAGCACTTGCGATTGCAAATAAAATAAAAGAAAAAGATAAAACAGCCGAGATTTTATACATTGGAACATCTAATAGAATGGAAAAAGATATTGTTCCAAAAGCTGGTTTTAAGTTTGTAGGAATTAAAATAGAAGGATTAAGACGTAGCTTAAGTCCTAAAAATATTAAAAGTGCATTTTTGTTTTTAACAGGTATATCAAAATGTAAAAAAATAATAAAGAAATTTAAACCTGATGTTGTAATTGGTGTTGGTGGATATGTTTCGGCGCCAGTTGTTTATGCCGCTCATAAATTAGGTGTTAAATGCTCTATTCATGAGCAAAATTCTTCATTTGGTATAACTAATAAGTTTGCTAGTAATTACGCTGATAAAGTTTTTGTGTCATTTAAAAGTTTAGAAGATAAAATGAATGATAAGAGGTTTATTTATACTGGCAATCCTTGTAGTGAAAACGCTATTAAAACAGAAGCGGCTAAAAAAGAAAACTTTGGCCTTACACCTAGTAAAAAACTAGTTTTAATAGTTATGGGATCTCTTGGTTCTAAAACGATTAGTGATAAAATGAAGAGTATGTTAACGCTTTTTAACAATAAAGATTATGAAGTTATGTTTGTAACTGGTAAAAATTATTATGATGAATATAAGAAAAATAAATACACTTCAAATATAAAAATAGTTCCATACATTGATAATATGGTATCATTACTTAAGAAGACTGATTGTTTAGTATCACGTGCTGGAGCTTCAACACTAGCGGAAATATCCGCTTTAAACGTACCTTCTATTTTAGTACCAAGTCCTTATGTTACTGAAAATCATCAGTATAAAAACGCAATGGACTTAGTAAGCAAAGATGCTGCTATGATTTTGGAAGAAAAAGATTTAGAAGGAGATACTCTTCTTCGTATGGTTGAAAAAATACTTAATGATAAAATGCTTACAAATAAGCTTAAAACTAATTTAAAATCTTTTGAAGTTAAAAATAGTGCCTCAAAAATTTATGATGAGGTAGTAAAATTAGTGGGTGAAAAAAATGAAAAAAATAATTAGTTTTATAAGGAAAAATAATATTGGTAAGCTAAAGGAAAACGTTAAGTTAAGTAGTGCTACAACTTATAAGGTAGGAGGGGTTGCAAAAGTTTTTGTATATCCTAAAAATACCGAAAAATTAATATTATTATTAAACGAGTTAAATAAAGAAAATATAAAATACAAGGTTTTAGGATTTGGTTCTAACGTTATATTTAGTGATAAAGAATATGATGGAGTAATTATTAAGTTAGATGAATTTTCTAACGTTTCAATAAATGACACTGTGATAACTGCAGGAGCTGGGGCAAGCTTGGTTAAACTTTCTCATAAGGCTGCCAAAGAAGGACTTACTGGTTTAGAGTTTGCAAGTGGAATACCTGGAAGTATCGGTGGAGCAATATTTATGAATGCTGGAGCATATAAATCAGACATGGGATACATTGTATCAGAAGTTAAAGTATTAACACCAGAACTTGAGGTAAAAACTCTTTATAATAAAGACTTGAATTATAAGTATAGATCATCTTTCTTACAAAAAAATCCTAATTATATTTGTTTAGAAGCAACTATCGTGCTTAGACATGGAGATAAGGACCAAATAAAAAAACTAATGGAAACTAGAAGACAAAAAAGATTAATTATGCAACCACTTGAATATCCTTCGGCAGGTTCTGTGTTTAGAAATCCAGAAGATGATTTTGCTGGAAGATTAGTAGAAAGCTGCGGACTTAAAGGTTACTCTATAGGTGGTGCTAAAGTAAGTGAAAAACATGCTAATTTTATTATAAACGCTGATAATGCAACTGCTAGTGATGTTAAAAACTTAATCGATTACGTTCATGATAAAGTAAAAGACGAAACAAAAGTAGATTTAAAAATAGAACAAGAATTTGTTAATTGGGAGTAATATAAATGCAAAAGAAAAGAAAAAAAAGGAAACTTAGGGTTGGTAGATTATTTTTGCTACTTTTAATTATTGGAGCAATTTCTTTTGCATGTTTTAAATTTATAGATATCCCGATTAGAAGTATAATAATAAAGGGAAATAACGTTTTAACGGACAATGAGATAATAAAACAAGCGGGTTTAGAAGATTATCCATCTTATTTCTCTGTTTTAAGTATTGTAGTAAAAAATAAATTGAAAAAAAATCCTTATATAGAAGAAGTTAAGGTATCAAAGGGAATACTAAACGTAAAAATTACCGTTAAAGAAAAAAAGGTTCTTTATATAAAAAGTGATACTAATGAAAAAGTTACTATAGATGGTGTGATAAAAGATAAAAAATTAGTATGTGCTCCTTATTTATTAGAAAACGTACCAGAAAAAAAACAAGCTAGGTTTATAAAGGCTATGAACAAAATTGACGCTGATATATTATGTCAAATGTCACAGATTAAATACGATCCTAATGAAATTGATAATGATAGGTATTACGTTTTTATGAATGATGGAAATAGTGTTTATTTAACCGTTAATAAATTTGATAAAATAAATAAATATAATACGATTTTAGAAAATGTTGGAAAACAAAACGGAACCTTATATTTAGACTATGGTGATTATTTTGAAGTAAAGTAATCACTTTTTAATTTACGTTTTTAAGTATATATGTTACTATTTTATAGTAGGGAGTAAAGTTATGAAAAAGAAAACTGTTTTAGTTATTATGGTGATTGTTTTGCTTTTATTAACAATTATTTTAGTAACATTTAATAAAAAGGAACCAGAAAAAAAAGAAAATCAAAATAAAAAAAGCACTCCTGCTGTTAATGAGTGGTATAAACCAGAAGGAACTAGTAACGAAATAGATATATATTATTATCAAGGTCAAAATAATTATTTATCTGTTTTTAAAAATGACGATAAAAGCTTTATAGATAATTTATATGAATATAAAAATACTTATAAATGTAACATTACGGACTGCAAAGTATATTCTTTTTCAGATGATAAGGTAGTTATAAAAGATGATAAATACATTTTATATAATTTTGTAAATAATAAGGCAAAAAAACTTTCTTTACCTTATGCTGAGTACAATGATATTAGACTTTTAGCTTCTAATGGTAAGACTTATGGTTTAGCAGTATCTAACATAAATAATATGTATGCTTTTTATTCTATTAAAGATAAGAGGTTTACTACTGACTTTAAGTATTCAAATATATTTTATAAAGAAACAGATGGATTATCAAAAGGGTATATATCTACTGTTATAAATGACAATGATAATATAAAGTACTATGTTATTAATTATAATAACGATAATATAATTCATGAATCTGATACTTATATAGGCATTGTTGGAAATGAAAACTACGTTTATTTTTATAATAATTTTTCTGATTTGGCAGAAATAGATGCCTTTATTTATAATGAGGATTTTAAACCTTTGTTTGATAAGAATTATAATATGTTTAGTATTACGAAGCTTGGTAACGTAATTGTTAAAAACAATGATGATACTTTTAGCATGTATAATAAAAATGGAAATTTAGTAAAAACAAGTAAAGAATATAAAAAGATATTATACATGGTTAATGATTATATAATCGTTATAGATAAAGACGATTATTTAAAAATAGTAGATTATGATGGTAACGTTAAATTAAAGTTTGATAAACTATATTATTATGAATTTGATGATAGTATATCTGGTATGTATTTTAGTGATAAAAAAAGTGTAATATACATATACATAAATATATTAAGTAATGATGAAAACCAAGCAATAAAATACTATTATGTGCCAGAGAGCATGGGAAAAGGGAAACTTAACTTATAAAGGAAAGGTTTCTTTTTTTGATTTTTATATTTCAAAAAATTGATTTATATAGTATAATATTTCTATATGGTAGAGTTTATAAGGAGCAGGCAGCCTATGAAAAAAATATATACATGTATTGATATTGGTAATGATACAATAAGAATATTGGTAAGTGAATATTACCATAAAAGATTTAGAACCCTTGCGGTGTCTTCAGTTAGATCTAAAGGTGTCAAAAATGGTGTTATAGTTGATGAAAACTTACTTTTAGAAAGATTAAGATTAGCGCTTAATGACATTGAATCAAGAATTAATCTGCCAATTAAAAAGGCTATAATAACAATTCCTGCATGTGATGCTGAATATTCTTTGGTGCACGGTAACGTTCCAATCGTTAATGAAGAAAAGATGGTTACTAAAAAAGATGTTCTACGAGTTCAAAACGCTAGTTTAAATGATATCTTGCCAAACATGGAACTTGTTAACATAACCCCAATAGACTTTACTATTTATGAAAATGGTTCTGAAATAGAAACGATTAAAGATCCAAAAAATAAAATATGTGATAGGTTAGGCATAAGAGCAATGATGGTATGTGTGCCAAAGGTTCATGTTGTAAGTTATGCTAAAGTTGTTGAGGCGGCTAAAGTAGAAGTTGTTGATCTTGTTTTATCTCCTATTGCAGATTTTGAAGAAGTTTATGATGAAGAAATGCTAAAAGAAACAACAGCGGTTATAAACATAGGAAGAAATACAACCACAATAGGAATGTTTAACAAGGGAATCATCACCAATAGCTCGGTTTTAAAAATTGGAAGTAGAATAATAGATGATGACATATCTTATATTTATTATACAACTAAAAAAGTAGCTAGAAAGGTTAAGGAAAACTTCGGCGTTGCACATCCTAGATATGCTAATAAAACCGAGACCTACGAAACGAGAGATGTTAACGGAAAACTTGTTAGTATTAATCAATATGAGTTATCCAAGGTGATTAATAAACGCCTGGTAGAAATTTTAAATGTTGCGAAAAATGAACTAAAAGTATTAACAAATAAGCAAATTCGTTATATAATGGTTTTAGGTGGCATAACAGATATGCCAGGGGTGAACTTTGTTTTAGAAGATGTTTTTGGAAAACAAGCAAAAACGTATACTATAAATACGCTAGGTATAAGAAAGGCAAGGTTTATTACTGCATCAGGTGCTCTTAAGCATTTTGTTAAAAAGATAAAATTAAGGGGAAAAGAATATTCAATGTTTAGTAGTGAAGAAGAAGATAACTTAGTTCATAGTAAGACTAGAATCGGTAAAAGTGAATCAGTATTCGGAAGGTTTTTTAACTACTTTTTTGATAATTAAGGAGGAAATAAGATGTTTGGTTTACCAGTAGATCAATTAGCAAAAATTAAAGTTATCGGTGTTGGAGGCGGTGGTGGAAACGCTGTTAACCGAATGATAGAATGTGGTGTTAGAGGAGTTGAATTTATTGTAGCTAACACTGACTTACAAGTATTAAATTGTTCAAAAGCAGAAACTAAAATTCAAATAGGTTCAAAGATTTCTGCAGGTTTAGGAGCAGGTGGACGTCCAGAGGTTGGAAGGGAAGCTGCTGTTGAATCTAAAAAAGAAATAGAAGAAGCACTAAAAGGTGCTGACATGGTTTTCGTCACTTGCGGAATGGGTGGTGGAACAGGAACTGGAGCTGCACCTGTTATAGCTGAAATAGCACAAGGTCTTGGAGCTTTAACGGTAGCGATAGTTACTAAACCATTTAGTTTTGAAGGAAAAAGAAGAATGGCACAAGCTATTGAAGGTCTTAATGAATTAAAATCTAACGTAGATACTTTAATAGTTATTCCAAATGATAGATTAAGAGAAATTATTGATAAATCAACACCAATGGTTGAAGCATTCCATGAAGTTGATAACGTACTTCATAGAGGTGTACAATCAATATCTGATTTAATTGCGGTAACAGGTTTAATAAATCTAGACTTTGCTGACGTTAAAGCAGTTATGGAAAAGAGTGGAAATGCACTTATCGGTATTGGTATGGGTACTGGAGAAAACAGGGCAGTAGAAGCAGCTCGTCAAGCAGTGTCAAGTCCACTTCTTGAAACTAATATTTCTGGTGCAACTGACGCAATCATTAATATTACTGGTGGTGCAAATCTTACTTTATTCGAAGCAGAAGATGCTGCTGAAGTTGTAAGATCAACATCTAATAATGATATAAATACTATTTTTGGTGCGGTAATCAACGAAAACTTAACTGATGAAGTAATCGTTACAGTTATTGCAACTGGTTTTGAAAAAAATGAACAAAAAGCACAAGCGCCTGTTCAACAACCAACTCCAAGCGTAAGCCCTGTAATGCAACCAAGAGTAAGTAATTTAATTCAAGATGACGATGATGATGACGATGATATTCCAAATTTCTTAAAAAATAGAAGAAGTTTCTAAGAATGCTAGACAATGGCATTCTTTTTTAATATAATAATTCTAATTTGTCGGAGGTAAAAATGTATAATAGTAATATCAATTTGAATTTATATAAAACCTTTTATGAAGTAGCTAAATATGGAAGTATATCAGAAGCAGCAAAAAAAACATATACTTCTCAACCAGCACTTAGTAAATCAATTAAGAAATTAGAACAAGATTTAGGAGTGCAACTTTTTTATAGAAAATTAGATGGTATAGAGTTAACTGATAAAGGAAAAGAACTTTTATTTTATATTGAAGAAGCCTATAATAATTTAATAATAGCAGAAAGAAATTTATTAGAATCTGAAAATTTAGAAAAGGGAAAAATAACTATAGGTGTTCCATCTCAAATAGGTACATTTTATGTGTTTGACTCTGTTTCTAAATTTCATGAATTATATCCCAATATAGAAATTACTATAATAAGTAGTTCAACTGATAGTTTATTAAAAAAATTAGAAACACATGAAATAGATTTTATTATAGACTCATCACCTATAAATATATCTTCTGATCAGGTAATAGTTAAACCACTAACTAATGTAAATAATTGTTTTGTTGTAAGTTCTGATAGTAAGTTAGATATTAGTAATATACAAAGTATAAAAGATTTAGAAAATTATCCATTAATACTTCCAATTCCAGCAACATTTAATAGAAAAGCGCTTGATAATATATTTGATAAAAATGAAGTTAATTTATCAAACGTTATGAATATACATACAAGCGAAATGATTATTGGTGCAGTAAAAAGAAATCTAGGTATTGGTTATGTTATAGAAGATTTAATTAAAGATGATAATACTATAGTCAAAGTTGATATAAAAGAAATATTACCACAGATTCAGATTAATTTAGTATATGTAAAAAAATATCTTACAACAGCACCAACAAAATTTATTAAGATGTTTATTGATTCCAAATTTAGTGAATAAGTTATGGAGGGTATAACCATTTATTATGACTATATCTTTTTATTATGTTTTTTATACCTTTTTTATATTTTACAAACATATTAATGTTGATTTAAAATTAAATATGTGAAGAAGAGAGAAAAATATGGATAAGAAAAGAAAGTATAAAATAGTAAGAAAGAATGTATTAATATATTAAGGAGGTAAATTATGATAGAAGTATTAAATGACGAGGAAAATTGGAGATGGAAAACAAAGGAAGAGTGTTTATGTGGGGCAATATTGCAAGTAGATTCTGCTTCTATATGGGGAGATTTAGAAAACGATAAAATGCGTTACTATTATTATTGCCCAAAATGCAGGAGAAAAAATTATATTGATTCTGAAAAGATTAATACTATGCCCCAAGAACAACGATTACATTTAAAATCAAAGAATGATCCTTGGTTTAGCAGCGGATTCGGAAGATTATAAAAATAGGAGGATTATTATGGATAAAGAATATAAAGAAGTAAAAAAATTTCATGAGGCTTTTGGTCATCCAGTAGCGAAAAGCCCAACAGTATTATCAGTTGAAAGAGCAGAAAAAAGATATGCATGGATGTTAGAAGAAATAAATGAATTTATGGAAGCTACCAAGAATAAGGATATTGTAGAACAAGCTGATGCAATGATAGATACCATATATTTTGCACTTGGTACTTTAGTTGAAATGGGTGTTTCCCCAGACAAATTGTTTTATATTGTTCAAGAAGCTAATATGAGTAAGTTATGGTCTGATGGAATGCCACACTATAATGACATGGGTAAAGTTGTTAAACCAGAAGGATGGCAAGATCCTCATCCAAAATTAGAGTTAGCAATTAAAAATATGAAAAGATAATAAGTATAAAAAAAGTTATTAAAAACATAATTAGACACTTTAGTTAGTGTCTTTTTTTTATACTAGTTTTAGGTGATATAAATGAAGATATATGTTGACTTAATAATTTTACTTAATTTCTTTTTAGACTTTTTACTATTACTTAGTATTTCCTTAATTTTAAAAAGAAATGCTAGACTTATAAGATTATTATTTGGAGCATTAATAGGAGGTTTAAGTATACTATCTTTATTTGTTAATTTTAACTCATTTACTTTATTTATTTTTAAAGTGTTTATATCAATTTTAATGATTCTTATATCATTTGGTTTTAAAAACTTTAAATATACACTTAATAATTTTGTTTATCTATACTTAGTAAGCATAATTTTAGGAGGATTCTTATATTATATAAATGATGAATTTGCTTATAAAAACACTGGATTAATATTTTATCATAATGGTTTTAGTATTAACTGGATAATAATTATCATAATATCGCCTATAGTAATCTTTTTATACGTTAAAAATCAAAGAAGAACAAAGGAAGAAATGTCTAAAAATTATGAGGTTGATATAACTTTTTTGAATGGAAAAACAAAGCATTTAACAGGCTTTTTAGACACCGGTAATAAACTATTTGATCCGTATAAAAAAAGGCCTATTATAGTGATAAATAAAAGAATGTTAAAGGGTTATAATCCTAGATGCATACTTGTTCCATGTACAACGGTTAATAAAGAGAGTATGTTAAAATGTTTTAGAATCAAAAAAATAGTCGTAAATAAAAAAGTTATAGAAGATGAAGTTTTGGTTGGAATAAGCGACAATAATTTTGGGTTAGAAGGCGTAGACTTGCTATTACATGAAAAAATTATAAAAGGAGAGATTTAATATGAAAAAAATAATGTTGTTTATTAAAAGTTTATTTAGAAAGGTAAGTTCTATATTTTTTGTTGGAGCCTCTGATGCGCTTCCAGAACCACTTTCAAAGGAAGATGAAATAAAGTATTTATTGGAAGCTCAAAACGGCAGTGAAGAAGCTAAAAATAAGCTTATTGAACATAATTTAAGGTTAGTGGTTTACTTATCAAAAAAGTATGAGAATACAAAAATAGATTTAGAGGATCTAGTAAGTATTGGAACAATTGGTTTGATTAAAGGAATAAATACATATAAGATGGATAAAAATATAAAATTAGCGACTTATGCATCTCGTTGTATCGATAATGAGATACTTATGTATTTAAGAAAAAATAAAAAAAGAAACGCTGACGTTTCCTTAGAAGAATCTTTATCTTTTGATGCTGAAGGAAATGAACTTCACTTGGAAGATATTTTAGGTACTGATCCGGATTTAGTAACAAAAGAATTAGAAGATAATGATCTTAAACTAACTCTTTTAAAAGAAATTGATAAATTACCTAAAAGAGATAAAGAAATAATGAAACTAAGATATGGTCTTTTTGGAGAAAAAGAAATTACTCAAAAAGAGCTTGCAGAACGTCTTAGTATATCACAAAGTTACATTTCAAGAATAGAGAAAAAAGTAATTAAGAAAATAAAAGAAACTATAAAATTATAGTTGTTTAAAACAAAAATAAATGTTATTATTTATACTAGAGGTGGTTAGCAAGTGAGTGAGAAAAATACCTCTTATAAATATAATAAGAATAAAGAGGAACCAAAAATAATATTTGAAGAATTTCCTTATGATGAAAATGGTAAGATAAAAAAAGAAGAAAAAAATAAAAATAATGGTATATACACATTTGCGGTTATTTTTATAATTATCACGTTATTTATTATTTCCAGTATACTTAATCAAGTTATATTATATGGTACTGAAAGTAATAACTATAAAAGAATTAATAAGTTTAATGGTGATTATGCCACTATAATTTCAAGTAATAGAGAAAATCTATTTAAAAAAATTGGTTTTGTATCTATATATCAAAAAAAAGAAAATATTAATGGTAAAATAACTGATATAACTTATGCTTCGAATAAGGTTGTAGAGCCTTTGGTAAATAATATAAATGTATATTATGATGAAAATAGCGTTGTTAAATATGTAAATTTAAATTTAGCTTATAATAAAAATAAATTTAGTATTTCTAAGATTACTAGTGATTGTAATGCAATTTTAAATAACTTTGTAAATATAAAAGTTACAAAGAAAGTTATATCAAAAGTTAAACAAAATAAATATTATAATGAAGATATTAAAAATAATATTTCTCTAACTTATAAAATAACAAATGAAATTAATGATTATTATACTCTTAATGTTATTATTCAAAATAAAAGTTCTAATTAACATGAACTTTTTTGCTTTAAAAATTAAATATCTTATAATATGAAAAAAAAGTCTAATAATGCATAAACTATATTAGGTGATTATCTTGAAAGAAGAATTTAAAGCATTTGTTAAAACAAAACCAGAATTAGTTAATTATGTTACTAAGGGAGAGATGACTTGGCAAAAGTTTTATGAAATATATAATATTTATGGTACCGATGATAAGGTTTGGTCTAAATATAAAGAAAATAAAGATGTAAGTACTAATAAGTCTTCTGACTCTTTTAGTTTTTCATCCATAGTTGATATGGTAAAAAAAGTAGATATGGATTCTGTTCAAAAAGGAATAGGTAGTATGCAAAAGGCAATAGAATTACTCCAAGGTTTTACTTCAGGTAGTGCTGCTAAGGATGCGGTAAATACGGCCTCCTCATACCAACCTAGACAATTATTTAAAAAGTTTGAGGATTAATGGATACTAGGATAAAAATAATGTTGGATTCTAATCCAGAATATAAAAGGTATTTAAGATCCAATTCTTATTGGTATAAAACTTTGAACAGAAATCCAGAAATGATAAATAATTTTATTGATGAAGTTAAAGAAAAATATAAATTAAGAACAAGCGACAAGTTAAGCGATTTGATAGATAAAATAGATATGGTAAGTAAATTCATTAACGTATTGAGGTGAAATATATGGTCGAAAATGCATACGAAGTTATTGATTTAATGGAAAAGTCAGAATTTAAAAAAAGACTAATTGAAGTTAAAAGAAAAATAAATAAAGACAAAGATGTAAAAAAACTAATTAAAAATTTTGAAGAGGTTAAAGAACTATATGAGAAGTTTAATGTTAAAGAGGATTTTATGAAAGCAAAAAATGATTTACTTTCAAACGAATTATTAAAGGAATATATAAATCTTCAAGAGCAAATTAATTTATTAACTCTTAAAATTAATAATAGGATAAAAAAAGTTACGAAAGGTGTTACTAATAAATAGTAACATTTTTTTATTTTTTAGGGGAATTTTAAAAGTTATGGCTAATAATTAAATTGAAGGGAGGTAATCCATGAATTATCTAGTTAAAAATAAAGATATAAAAGATATGATATATAATGTTCGTGGTAAAGAAGTAATGTTAGATAGTGATTTAGCTATTCTTTATGGATGTGTTAATGGAACAAAAACAATAAATCAGTCTGTAAAAAGAAACATTGAAAGATTTCCTAGTAATTTTTATTTTCAATTAACTAAGGAAGAATATTATAACTTGAAGTCCCAAATTGGGACCGCAAGTATGAAGAGAACTTTACCTTATGCATTTACAGAACAAGGTGTTGCAATGTTATCCAGTGTACTTAGAACTAAAGATGCTGCAAGAGTAAGCGTAAATATTATGAATGCTTTTGTAGAAATGAGAAAAATCATTAATGAAAATAAAGATTTATTTAAAAGAATTATTCAAATAGAAAATAAAACTGATTATATAGAAAACACTTTATTAGAACATGATAATCAGATAAATAAAATATTTGATAAATTTAATAGGAAGGAGGATTTAAAGAGTAAGTTATTTTTCAATGGAGAAATCTATGATTCTTATAGTCTTATAGTAGATATCATAAAGGAAGCTAAAGAAGGCATTACCATAATAGATAATTATATAGATGAAAACATACTTAAATATTTAAAAAAGAAAGGTAAAGAAGTTAAGGTAACGATAATAACAAGCAAAAAATCAAAAATATATGATATTGATATAGAAAAGTTTAATGAACAATATAATGGCATAAATATAGAGTATACAAATATATTTCACGATAGATTTATAATAATAGATAATAAAACGTTATATCATTTAGGGACATCTTTAAATTATATAGGAAGTAAAGTTTTTGCCATCAATAAAATAGAAGATACTGATTATATTAATTTGTTATTAGATAAAATAAAAACTGAATAATAATTATTCAGCCATAATATCATCTACTATTTCATATACTTTTGGTAGAGTTTCATCAAATTTAAAATTACTATACGTTTTATTATTTAGTGAATCTGATACAATTTTTATATCATATTTCTTTTTGAAAGGAAATGTAATTATACTATTTAATTCCATATCAAATAATGCATCTTCTTTAATATCTGTTTTTAATACAAAGCCATCGGATGTATAGCAATCTACGCATTTTACATTATTTAATGTATTCATTTTAAAAGGTGAAAATGGGGCCTCATATAATGGATCTCCAAATGGTGTTAAGTCAAAGTTATAGCCAAAGCTTTTGTTAACTAAGTATACATTTCCAACTTCTAAGTTATTAGATCCTGTCATACCTACGTTTAACATGGTATATTCGTTATAGTTTAAGTTATACTTATATAATAAATTTATAAGGGAGCTAGTAACTCCGTTTCTTGAAATATCCGTGATAACAAGTTCTAAGTTGTCCTTTATATAATAATTATTATCAACTTTTTCTAATTCATAGTGATTGATAATTTCTTTAGCTTCTTTTTCCATTGCGATTACAAATAAATACTTCATAATTCCTCCTAATTAATTTAATTATATCATATCTATTAATAGGACTTGCATCAAATTCTAAAAGATAGTATAATTAGCTAGCCAGAGGTGATTTTAAATGGTAATAGATTTAACTAAGTTAATATATAATAATTTATATAAAATTCCAGTAACAGGTGAAATTATAGTACCAGAAAATCTATTGGAAAATACAGATATAAGAAAAATATCACCAGTAAAGGTAGAAGGTTTTATATTAAATAATGAAGAAACATATGAACTAGATATTAATGTAAGCGGGGTAATGATACTTCCTTGTGCTAGAACATTAAAAGACGTAGAATATCCATTTGATATAAATATTAATGAAAAACTAGAAGAAAATGATGATAATTCATTAGAAATTATTCAAAATAGACTTGAAATTTTTCCAATTGTATGGCAAAATATATTAGTGGATGTTCCTTTAAGAGTTCTTGCGCCTGATGCTAAAGAGGAATCACTAGAAGGTGATGGTTGGCGTCTTATTACGGAAGACAATGATAAGGAAGAAATTGATCCAAGACTTGCAAAGTTAAAAGATTACATTAAAGAGTAAGGAAGGAGTGAGAATATGTTAAAGTTGGATATCCAATTATTTGCAGTTCCATTCAGAAAAGTTAGTAAGACAAGAAAAAGAATGCGTCGTACTCACTATAAAATTGAAGCTAACGGAACAGTAAAATGTCCTAAGTGTGGAGAAATGATTAGACCACACAGAGTATGCCCAGAATGTGGTAACTACAAAGGAAAAGAAGTTATAAAGAAAGAAGCTGAATAATATTCAGTTTTTTTAATGCAAAAAAATTTAAAAAATGTTATTATGTTATTAGAAGAAGGTAGTTATAAATGAAGATAAATAAGAAAACAATTATAAATATAATAGTGGGGATAGCAATTATTTTTTATATTATATTTAATAGTGATATAGTTAATGAAATAAATAAAACTATGGCATCTGTTGCAAACGTTAGTGATACAGAAGAAAAAGTAGAAGTAGATGGAGATATAACGGTTTCTTTTATAGATGTTGGTCAAGCTGATTCAATATTAATTAGAACAAATGGACATAACATGCTTATAGATGCTGGTAATAATAGTGATGGTGAAAAATTAGTTTCTTATTTTAATAACCTTGGAATAACTAATTTTGATTATGTTATTGGAACGCATGCTCACGAAGACCATATAGGTGGTATGGATGATATAATTGAAAATTTTGATATAGATACTTTTTATATGCCAGATGTTACAACTACAACAAAAACTTTTGAAGATGTATTAGATGCTATAATTAGTAAAAATATGTCTATTAATATTCCAAAGATAGATGATGAATTTTATTTAGATAGTGCGAAAATAAAAATTATATATGCAGGTGACAAAACAAATGATTTGAATGATTCATCCATCGTATTAAAACTTACTTATGGAAATAATTCATTTTTATTTACAGGCGATGCCACAAGTAACGTCGAAAAAGTTATTTTAAGTAAAGATATAAAAGCTGACGTTTTAAAAGTAGGGCATCATGGTTCACAGTATAGTTCTACTAACGAATTTTTAAACGTTGTTAATCCTAAATATGGAGTGATATCAGCTGGAAAAAATAATAACTATGGACATCCTACTAAAGAAACTTTAGATAAATTAATAAATAATAATATAAAAATATATAGAACCGATCAAGATGGTACGATAATTTTTACTAGTGATGGTAGTGATATATCAGTAAAAACTATGGTAACTGATACTAATGGTTAGGAGATAATATGAAATTTGCGATAGACAGAATAGAAAAAGATATAGCTGTTTTAGAAAACATTGATAATAATGATATTATTGAAGTTAATGTTAATGAATTACCAAATAATGTAAAAGAAAAAGATATAGTAAAAAAAGAAAATAATAAATATATTTTAGATATTAAAGAAAAAGAAGAAAGAATAAGTCGTATAAATGAAAAATTTAAAATGTTAAAGAAGTATAATTAGGAGGTAGCAATGAAGATAGTAACAATAGGTGGTGGCGACATAGGAAGATCTGATACCAATTATGAAACAAAAGAAATAGATGAAGAAATAGTAAGTCTTACTGGTAAGGAAAAACCTAACTTTTTATTTATTGGACTTGCAAGTAGTTTTGGTGATTCATACTATAAAGTGATTAAAGATATTTATAAAAACTTAGGTTGCGAAACCGGTAAAATTTCTAATAAAACTTTAAGCCATATGGAAGTTGTAGAACAAAAGATAAATAATGCAGACATAATTTATATTGGTGGTGGAGATACCGTTAAATTAGTTAATATTATAAAAGATACAGGCATGGATAAAATGCTTTGTGATGCAATTAAGAGAAATTGTGTTATAGCGGGTATATCAGCAGGAGCTATTGCTTTATGTAAATATGGTTTATCAGATGTAGAAATAATGAATAACATATCAGATAATTATGTTAAAGTAGAAGGTCTAGGATTTCTAGACTATATGTTTGTACCTCATTTTTCTTCTGATCCTAAAAAGAAATTAGATTTAGAAAACGTATTAAAAAATGAAAATGTTAAAACAATATGTGCAGACAATTGCTCTGCAATAGAAATCTTTGATAATGAAATAAAAGTTATTAAAAGTAATAAGAATGCGAGAGTTTATAAAGCTACTTTTGAGAATAGTTTGAACTTAGAAGAAATAAATTAAGAAGGTGAAACTATGATACATAACATGAAACTTCAAGATGAGCCTTTTATAAAAATAAAAAATGGATTAAAGACTGTTGAGATGAGACTAAACGACGAAAAAAGACAAAAAATAAATATTGACGATGATATAGAATTTACTAATATAAAAACGAGTGAAAAACTAATTTGCAAAGTGCTTAATTTATATAAATATAAGAACTTTGAAGAGCTATATAAAAATCATGATAAAATATCAATTGGATATGATAAAGATGAAGTATCAAATTCAAATGATATGAAAAAATACTATGCTGAAGATAAAATTAATAAATATGGAGTTTTGGGAATAAAAATAAAATTAAAAAAATAAAGAAATGGAAAAAATTAAACTTCCATTTCTTTTTGTATATTACCAGTTTCATCTTTAATTATTATCTTATTATCGTTAAATATCATGTATGATTTTTTTGTACATCCACGTGGTTTTCCGATACTACCGGGATTAGCATATGTTATTCCAAGTTCTTTAATTAACATGGGAATGTGAGTATGGCCACTTATAAATATATCACCATGACATATTGGTAAAAATCCCTTTGAATAAATATTTCCGTGTGTTAATGTAACTTCATGACCATTGATAGGGCATGTAATTACATCATGAGCAAATAAATTTAACATTTCAAAGTTTATATATGTATCACAATTTCCTTTTATTAAAATAAGTTCTTTCTTGTGTTTTTGTAATAACTTTATTATTTTATTTTCATTTAAATCATTAGATGAAAAACCATATGAAAATAAATCACCTAAAATTATTAATTTATCAAAAACCTCATTTTGCGTTATTTTATATAGAGTATCATAATCACCATGAATGTCAGATAATATTAAAACTTTCATAAAATCACCATGTACATTATATAACATTTATTAAATTAAATACATTATATACCTAAAAAATCTATGGTAGAAATAATTTTATAATATGTTATAATCTAATTCATGCAGTAGAAGGTGGTATTTTGAATGATGTTTTATCAATTGTAAGAGGGGCTATTGATAGTAATAATAAAGG